>JBFXIU010000037.1:0-20540 GCA_050175615.1 Porticoccaceae bacterium
ACACCTTTGATAAGCGCTGCGGCGATGGGCTGGGAGGGGCAGTTGGTGAGCCTGGATTTTCGGGGCGCTCGAAGCCCCTGCCTGGCCTGTGCGATACCCGAAGGCTCCCCCGCCCCCGTTGCCACCTGCGCCAATAGCGGTGTAATCGGCCCGGTATTGGGTACAATGGGCAGCCTCCAAGCCACAGCGGTGATCAAGGCGCTGTTGGGAAAACCGATTAACCATGGCCGAATGCAGCGCTATGATGCGCGCACAGACCAGTGGCTTGGATTTAATATCGCAGTTAATTCGCGATGTCGGGTTTGTCAGAGTGAAAATTGATAACCCTGCGCAATGCTGGTTGGTATTGTGGGAGCGGCAGTATCCACAACAAAAGAGGCTTTATGGTAGAAGTAGATTCTGCTGACCGGCAACCGGAGTGCGTTCCCGCGTCAGGCTCCCAGGGGTCGGGTTTTCATGGCTGAAAGGAACAATACGATTTTTTCGCCATTGCTGGATCGCCGCCGCCTGGTTTTCAATACCAATGCCGCCATCATTCTTCTGATCGTAGTTCTGGCGTCATTAAAACAAATGATTACAGGGTTTGAGCGCTTGCCCATTCCCGCTTTTATTATCGTCGCCGGCGCCATCCTGAACCTCGTCTATCTTCGCCGTGGCGGCTCACTCAATATAGCCGCCTGGGTACTCATTTTTCTGTTGTTGTTCGGGCTGGCACTTGGCAGTTTCAATAATTATGGTTTCTGGGGGCCAGTCGTCCTGATGGCGCCGTTAATTTCGATTTTTGCACTTTTATTGATCAATTGCCGCGCCGCCATTGTCGCCCTGATACTGGTTGTCCTCATCCTTGGCGGGCTTGTTTTTCTCGATATTGTCGGCGCTGTGCCGGAAAATTCCAACACAACAGCAGCCATGTTGTTGGGACGATTCGTCGCCCTTATGGCGCTGTGCCTGGTATCAACCTGGGTGGTATGGCAATTCGCGATGATATCAAAGCAACTGCTGGAAAAAATCGAAAAGCAATCCATTACCGATTACCTCACAGAAGTCATGAATCGTCGCGGCATAGAAATTATGCTCAATCGCGAGATTGCCAGAGCCAGGCGCACAGACAGCTGGCTTTCTGTGATTATGATCGATGTGGATTTTTTCAAACTGTTTAACGACAATCACGGCCACCAATCGGGTGATCGTTGTTTAATCGAGATTGCAAATATCATTAAATCCTGTGTGGAGCGCCAGACAGATTTGCTGGGGCGTTTTGGCGGCGAGGAATTTATGCTGATACTGCCAGACACCGACATTCAGGGCGCCTGTCAAATTGCCGAGACCATCAGGCTTAGCGTCCTCGATAAAAATATCGCCTATGGCGCCAACACCACCAGCCCCCTCAGTGTCACGCTGGGTGTGGTGGGTGCCCGCGGAACAAATGTAGTCGACGTCGACCAGCTGATTCGATTGGCAGACAAGGCTCTTTATCAAGGTAAACACCAGGGGCGGAATTGTGTGGTGACAGTGACAGTTGATGATGAAAGTTGAGCTGCATTGCCGTCGTACATCAATCATCAATAAGGGGGGGTTAAGAATAAGTTCTGGTCAGTGAACATTTGTACGCTCACGAGCACGCCAAATCGGGCGATCTCGGCGCAAAAAAAATCAGGCAACTGGAGGAAGTTCCGGGTTGATGGCCGCTGTCCGTTCCCAATCAGTAACAGATCGATCTTGATGAGATCTATGGCAAAGTGGGCATGCAGGCATGGCATGGAGAGCGAGTGTCAAAATCGTTCTATCGCTCATTGCCCGGACGAAGGGAAGCACTGAACGGGAACCCCGGCCAAAGCCTGGAATGCAGGTTTGGCAAAATAAAAACCCTGAAATAACTCAATGCCGAAGGATTGGAGTACCTTAAGCTCTTCCAGGGTTTCAATGCCTTCAGCTATCACCGTGGTGGAAAGGTCGTTACACACCTGAACAACGCCTTTGACGATAGCCTGGCGAACCCTGTCCTTGTCAATATTGCGAATTAACGCCATATCCAGCTTGATAATATCTGCAGGAATTTCCGATAGCAGGTTAAGCCCGGCATAGCCAGCGCCAAAATCGTCAATGGCGGTTTTAAAACCTCGGGCTTGATAATATTCGACAATGTTTCTTAAGTGGGGGAGGTTGTCTACTTTCTCGCTTTCGGTGATTTCAAAAATGATGCGCTCAGTGGGAAAGCTGTATTTTTCGGCAGCGTCGAGGGTGGTGCGCAGGCACAGTTCCGGCTGATAAACAGCATTGGGCATAAAGTTGATACTGAGAAAGCTGTCGGCATTCAGTTGAGCAGCCAGCTGAATCGCCTTGGTGCGGCATAATTGGTCGAAGCGGTAACGGTTGTTGTCGTTGATATGTCCAAAAATGTGCCCGGCAGGCTCGTTATTGAGGCCGCGAACCAGGGCTTCATGGGCAAAAATCTGTTTTGTCTGGCTGTTGACTATGGGCTGGAATGCCATCGTAAAATCGAAGTCCAGTGTTGATTCATCGCGACATTGTCCGCAACCGGGTAAAGGGTTTGTTTTTCCGGTGTTCATTACGCCTTGCTCTTTGTTATCGGCCACAAGCTACAAAGTAGGCTTTGGTTGTCTCCAGGTAGACAATGGCTGTGCAACATTAAAGTGTCTGCTCATTTTGCCTGATTAAAATAGGCTAAACAATGCAAATGGGGCAGCGATAACTGCCCGGTCTCTGAAAATAGCGGCTACAATAAACGGGTTTTAGTTGCCATTTTGATGGCGGTGAGAGCAATGGCAATGTGCTGTAAACACTTCCTTTTAGCAACATAACGCCACATTTTTACAGGAGAAAATTTTGAGCAAGCTTAAAAACAATGAGTTTCTTCCCCTTAATATTGCGGTGCTGACTATCTCGGATACCAGAACCCTGCAAACCGATACCTCGGGTAGCTATCTGGCGGAAGCCCTTCAGGATGCGGGGCACCGCATCTATCAACGTGAACTGGTCAAGGACGATGTCTATCTGATGCGGGCAATGGTGTCCGCCTGGATTGCCGATAAAGAGGTTGAGGTTATTCTCACCACCGGCGGTACGGGCTTTACCGGCAGAGACAGTACGCCGGAAGCATTGATGCCGCTGTTTGATAAAACCATTGATGGTTTTGGCGAACTGTTTCGCCAGCTTTCCTATGAGGATATTGGCACCTCCACGGTTCAGTCCCGCTGTGTTGCCGGCCTGGCCAACAGAACGGCTGTTTTCTGTCTTCCCGGTTCCACCGGCGCCTGCAAACTGGGCTGGGAGCAGATACTGCTGCCACAACTGGACAGTCGCACCGGCCCCTGTAACTTTGTTCAGCATGTGGGCAACCGCTAAACCATGCGTTCGGTCGATGAAGCAATTCGGCAGCTAATTGAGGCCGCCGGAAACTGGGATGCCGCCAGAAAAACGCTGAGAATTCCCGTTCACCGCGCCATTCATCAGGTATTGGCGGAGGATGTGGTGTCGACTGTCGCGGTGCCACCCAGTACCAACAGCGCCATGGACGGTTACGCTTTTTGTTATCAGCAGGCAGAAGCTCTGAATTTTAGGTTGCCGGTCAGCCAGCGGATTCCGGCGGGAACAGCGCCCCAGCCGCTGCGGAAAAATTCGGTGGCGCGAATTTTTACCGGCGCTGAAATTCCCTCGGGGGCGGATACAGTTGCGATGCAGGAGGATTGCCTTGTCGATGGTGATCAGCTACTGATCAATGCCAGTCAAATCGCCCAGGGCGATAATATTCGTTGTCGCGGCCAGGATGTTAATGAAGGCGAGACCATCATCGCCAAAGGCGTTCGCCTGCGCCCGCAAGAATTAGGTTTGCTTGCCTCTGTGGGCTGTGCCCAAATCCTGGTTTATCGGCCCCTGAAAGTGGCAATATTCTCCACTGGCGACGAGCTGGTGGAGCCGGGAAGCAAATTGGAACCCGGACAAATTTACAACAGCAACCGAGCGACCCTGAGTGGTTTGCTGGCTCTGTGGAATATGGAAATGGTCGATCTTGGCATCTGCCCGGATAACCCCGACGCGCTTGCCGCGCTGCTGTCAAAAGCTGCGGTGGAAGCCGATGTCATCGTCACCAGCGGCGGCGTTTCTGTGGGCGAGGAAGACCATATCAAGCCAGTGGTGGAAAAACTCGGCAATCTGGATTTCTGGAAAATTGCCATCAAGCCTGGCAAGCCCCTTGCTTTTGGCTCTGTGGGGCACACCCCTTTTGTGGGTTTGCCGGGCAATCCCGCGTCTGTTCTGGTGACGTCACTGCTTTTGCTGCGGCCATTTTTGTTCAGGCTGCAGGGGCAGTCACAGATATTTCCCGTCGCGACCAGGGAACGCAGTTTGTTTTCCCGCAAGGCGGGTAAGCGCCAGGAATTTCTTCGCGCCAGGCGCAGTGGCGGCGGTGTGGAAATTTTTCCCAATCAGAGTAGCGGTATGCTGTCATCCGCCTGCTGGGGGGATGGCCTGGTGGTGCAGTACCCCGACACAGGTATTGAAAAGGGGGATGAGGTGGATTTTTATTCCTATGGGGAATTTTGGTAGTTTTTTAAGGATCGACAGCACCTATAGCACTAGTTGAATGATCATAAATGCAATACAGAGTAGAGCTGCAATTGTCGACAGCACAATGGGCAGAAAGGGTTTGTCTGCGGCTTTTAAACTCAGGGTGAGCAGCGACAGATTGACCAGGGCAAAGACACTGAGCACGATGGTGCTGGTGGTTTTTGCCAGGGTTGCCAGGGGTAATAAAGTGAACACCAGCACCAGTGCGCCTACTAGTAGCGTCGCGGTTTTGGGTATGCGGGACACAGGGTGGACGCTGGCAAGACTGGGGTGCGCCAGGTTGCGGCTGGCCATGCCGTAAAGTACTCTGGAACCCATAATGATTTGAATCAGCGCCCCGTTGGTGACGGCAATGGCGCTGATGATGCCAATGGCCGCCACGGAAATCAGGCCGTTGCGCTCCATCACCAGCGCCAGTGGCGCCTCGGAATTTGCCAGTTCATCGAGGGGCACCGAGGTGATCGCCGCCAATGCCACCAGCACATAAAGCAGGGTGGTAACCACCAAAACAGTGGCGATACCGCGCACCATGTTTTTTTCTGGTTCTTTCAACTCTTCCGCAATGCTCACCATATCTTCAAAGCCGATACAGGCGTAAAAGGCCAGGTAAGCCCCAAGGCCGATGCCGCTCCACTCGGTAAAACTCAGGGGCAGAAAAAAATCGCCAGGATTTTCGACAACAGTGCCCAGATTATTCCGGGCTGAAACGATGACAATGATCAAACCGGCAATTTCGATAAGGGTAGCGACAACCGCAACCCCCACAGAAAATCCCACGCCGCGGATTGCCACCCAAGTCAGTACAGCAACGAAAATGCTGGAAACCAGCCACTGAGGGGAGTTGATAAAATGGCTGAAATAGCCAAAAAAGCCCTGGGCAATGGTAGCGGCGGAGGTAATTCCCATAAACACAATACTGTAGCCGGTGAGTGTCGACAGCCAGGAATAACCAAAAGCGGACTGCACATAGGCAGCAGGTCCGGCACTGGAGGGGAAACGTTTTGACAACAGGGCAAAAGAGTAAGCACTGAAAGCGACGATAATACCGGCAACAATAAACGCGAGCGCCGAGAGCTTGCCACTGCTGCCGACGATTTCGCCGATAAGCACATAGATGCCGGCACCGAGGATGGTGCCGGTGCCGTAAAACACAAGCTGCCAAAATCCCAGTGCGCGCTTGAGGCTGGTATTCATAGATGCAGTCCGTTGAAAGGGTTGCTCGAGGAGTTTATTTGCCGAACTATTTTCTCTTGCTTATTATGGCAGAAATCCACGGCGGCCATTGTTTGTCATACCGGACGGGAAATTTTTGACCCATAAATAATGTCTTCCGCCCCTTTGTTATTGAACTGAGTAGTCAAACTTTGATAAATACAAGCGACAAAAAATAGGCTAAACCATGACTAATTATTTTGACCTCAGCGGCAAAGTCGCCCTGGTTACCGGCGGCAGTCGCGGTCTGGGGAGGGCAATTGCTCTGGCTTTTGCCGAGTACGGTGCCGATATCATCGTTGCCAGTCGCAAGCTGGATAATTGTGAGACGGTTGCCGAAGAAATCAGGGCAATGGGGCGCAGGGCATTGGCATTATCCTGCCATATGGGGCGCTGGGAACAAATAGAAACCCTGGTAACCCGCGCCTATGCTGACTTTGGCCGTATCGATATTCTGGTCAACAATGCCGGCATGACGCCGGTGACCAGCTCATCCCTGGACACGGACGAAAAACTGGTGGATGCGGTTTTTGCCCTAAATTTTAAGGGGCCTTTTCGCCTCAGCGCCCTGGTGGGTTCAAGAATGGCCGCGGGCGAGGGCGGCAGTATTATCAATATCAGCAGTATTGCGTCGCTTCGCCCCGACCCCAGTTATGCGCCCTATGCCAGCGCCAAGGCGGCAATCAACACATTGACCACTGCCCATGCCTTTGAATTTGCACCCAGGGTGCGGGTCAATGCGATTCTGCCCGGTTCCTTTCGCACCGATATCGCCAAGCACTGGTCGCCAAGCAAAGAGGCCAATACGCCCGCCGCGTTGAAACGCTTCGGCGAACCGGAAGAAATTGTCACCACCGCTCTTTATCTCGCCAGCGACCATTCCCGTTTTACCACCGGTGCGCATATTCGCGTTGATGGTGGGCGGCCTTGAGTAAATTCAGTCAAGGGTCCAGGGTATTGTGGACTCGAAAACACGAAGAACTTGGCGGCGAATGAGCTGGGCTGTCGCCATGGTGACAGGCGCAAAACGGATGGGGCTGCCTGCGGGCAGCTGTGCCAGCCGCCATAAATCCGGACTGATAACCGTGCCAATTTTAGGGTAGCCGCCGATTGTCTGATGGTCGCAGTGCATAATAATCGGCAAGCCGCTTCGGGGCAGTTGCACGGTGCCGGGAATAATGCCTTCGGAAACCATGGCGGTTGGCACCTTATCAATATCCTGCAAAGGTTCGCCACTGAGCCTGTATCCCATGCGGTTCGAGTCCGGTGAAAGAATGAATGCGCGTTGTTCTGAGCGCTGGAAAAAATCCTTTTTCAATGTTCTGGGAAGTTGTTTTGCCTGCCAGCAGGGGATCACCCTGAGTGGCGAGGTATCGGCGATTGCCGGTCGCAACTGCGGGGGCAGAATAAATTCCCGATTTTGGTCAGTGCTGGTAAAAGGTAAAAAATCGCCTTTTTCCAGGGCGTTGCCGTGGAGTCCGCCAATACCTTCGCGAACCACAGTGGCGGCACTCGAAAAAATCAGAGGGATATCGAAGCCGCCACTGACAGCGAGATAAATCCTGACCCCGGCGCTGGCCATACCGATACTAACCTTCATGCCCTTGTCGAGACGATGGCTGCGCCAGCTGTCGACGGGCTTGCCGTCGATGCTCAACGCAGCTTCTGCTCCGGTGACTGCGATGCAGGTTGCTGCAGTGGCCTCGAGCTCAACGCCGCCAAGAGTGATTTCCAACGCCGGGCTGTTGGCTCTGTTGCCGACGAGCCGGTTTGCCCACAGAAAAGAGAGTTTGTCTGCCGGGCCGCCGGTGGTAAGTCCGAGACGGTGAAAACCCAGACGCCCCATGTCTTGGATAAGGCTGTGAATCCCCGGGCGAATGACATCAAAGCCGCTGTCGCTCACAGTGTTCCTCCCAGGCGGATAAAGTCTTTTTTACTGACGGGAACAAAGACCACGGTATCCCCCACCGACACCGGCATCTGGGGTGACGACTGGTGTGAAAACATCGGCGTGGGACAGCGGCCAATCAGATTCCAGCCGCCCGGTGATACTGACGGGTATACCGCGGTCTGGCGATCGGCAATGGCAACGGAACCCCTGGGAACACGAAGCCTTGGCGTGCTGTGGCGGGGCGTGGCGAGGGCGGGGTCGACTTCGCCAAGATAGGCAAACCCGGGCGCAAAGCCGATGGCGTAAACCAGATATTCTACGCTGCTGTGAAGATCAATCACCTCTTCTGTGGTGACGCCCTGATAGTCGGCCACCCTTTCCAGGTCTTCGCCGCTGGACGTGCTGTAATACACGGGTAATTCGACCCGTTTCCCTGAATTTATTAATGCCGTTTGCGGGTTTGTCAGCAGCTCGCGAAGCAGCCTACGCAGCGATGACAGACGGATTTTTTCCTGGCGGTAAACGATGACCAGGCTGGCATAGCTGGGAATCAGATCGATAATATAGTCCTTGAGTTCAACCTCAATGATTGCCACAGCCTGGCGCACTTTGGCGAGAGTGTCCGGATTAATGGTGTCGCCAAAACGAATCACCAGGGCATTTTCTCCGGCAACGGCAATCTTCATTTGCACTCTTGACCCTGTTGCAAGATATCGACGATGTCGTTGAGGGCGGCGATGGCAGCGGGATTGTCGCCATGAACGCAGACAGTTTGCGCATCCACTGGAATAATATGGCCGTTGTTGGTGGTTACCGTGCCCTCGGTGTATAGCTGCCGAACCTGATCCAGCATGCGTTGATGATCGTGAACAGCTCCGGGCTGGGAGCGTGGCAACAAAAAACCTTGATCGCTGTAGCAGCGGTCGGCAAAGGCTTCAAAAATAAGTTCGATCCCGCTGCGGGCTGCATAACGACGGTAATTTTCTGAGTTTGCGCTGGCCAGTACCATCAGTTTAAGCGGCTTGTGATAACGGGCCAGCGCCTCGATAAGGGTTTTAAAGATGTCATCGTTGGCCATCATATCGTTGTACAGGGCGCCATGGGGTTTGACATAGCGCAGATCGAGAGCGCTTTCTGTGGCGAGACTGTCGAGGTGGGCAACCTGGGCGTGAACAAGGGCGATCAGCTCTTCGGCGCTGTGGGCAATCGATACGCGGCCGAAATTCTGGGGATCCCTATAGCCGGGATGAGCGCCGACAACAACCCCGTGCTGGGCGGCAATTTTAAGGGTGTTGGCCATGGTTGTTGGATTGCCGGCGTGGAAGCCGCAGGCAATATTTGCCATGTCAATCAACGGCATCACCGTTTTTTCAATGGTGCAGGCCGGGTCTTCTGTTTCACCCAGATCACAATTTAACAACAGGGGCATGGAGGCTTTAATTCGCTGTTGATGAAAGTCGTTATAAGCATAGCGGATCAGCGACATTTTTTCAGGGAGCCCCGTTTCGAGGCTTGCGAAACCTGATCAACCCTGTTTGGTGGGGCTGTAATGGCGGCGCAGCCAGCTGCTGAGGCCATCAAGGCCGGGAAACAACACCCGTTCGGTAATATTGGCCTGGTCGAGTTTGTCCCTGATTTCCCATTTCAGGGCTGCCGGAATAATAATTTTTCGACATAGATTGCCATGAGCAGCCATCCACAGATCCAGCCCCTGGGTCGCACTTGAGATAACTGAAAACAGGGCGTACTGGTTGACAATACGGTCATCCATGGACGGTGGCTCAAAGAACAATAAAAAGGCTGTGCCTGCTAATCGATCCAGCTCATCCAGTGATTTCACCGCCCCCGCCAGTAATTCCGTGGTAAAGGTATTGGCGCCTTCCCTGTCGAGCGCCAGGCGGATCCGCTCCGGCAGCAGTTTGTGGCAGCATTCGTAATTGACACACCAGACCACAGCATCAGCTTCATAGGCGGTTGTATCGGCGGTGGCGAAATGGGCGGCCACCAGGGGCGAGTGCGTCCAGTCCAGCAGCCTGGTGGGCAGGCCGTGGTGCTGGGCAACGGAAAGCCAGTGCCAGTAGGAATCCCGCTCCACCACATCCCGGTGGGCGTATTTCATAAAATTGCGCAGCAGGTGCCGTTCCAACTGGTCATAGCGGCCGCCGAGCCTCATCAAGGTGGTATCGAGGGGGTAGTTGACGTTGGGCAGGCCGCGAAAAGCCCAGGAGGAGCGGAATCGCCCCAGTTCTTCGTTCCAGGATTCGTCAAAAAGCAGTTCTTGCAAGTGAAGCCAGCTTTCAGCAGTGTTAATGCGCATTGTTTATCTTCCGCTTTTTCTGAGGCTGTCCAGCTTAACTATAGACTGTTGCAGAATGCGAGCCTCGGTATTCCTGATTTGCAGCCGCAATTCTGTGTTCTTGCCCTGGCCGATAAATTCAATAGTGCCAAAATTATCCGCAGTGACATTGTGCTTGTGGGCGCGGTAGCGATTGGCCTCCCGGCGCGCAGATGCCAGTAAGCCCATGGCGGAATTAAGCCCGCTGGCGGTGATCTCGTAGAGGGGATAGGGGAGGTTTTCCGGCTGGGCGTGGGCGGGTAACCGGGAAATTTCGGCGAGGTGGCGGTCGCCGCTGATAAAAATAACACCCTCGGCGGCGGATTTTTTGAGCACAGCGAAAAGCCGTTGCCTTTCGTGGGGAAAGTTTGCCCATTTTTCAAAACAGTGTTCTGTGGGGATTACCTGAATACTGGAAATGACAATGCGCACATCGGCTGTTTGTCGCAGTTCATTTTCCAGCCATTGCCACTGTTCGCTGCCGAGAATGGTCGCTTCGGGATCTGTATTGGCCACTGTGCCCGTGGGAGAACAGTGGGATTTGTTTGGCGATTTTTTTAAAGGGCTGCGAAAACTACGGGTATCCAACAGCAGTAATTGCACGCGCAGGCCGTTTATTAAGCGAATATCGCTCTGGTAAATACCGGCTTGGCCGGCGTCGCCGGATGCGGTTTTTTCAAGGTTGAAAAAATTCAGAAACGCCTGTTTTGACGCCAGTTTGTGGGGGTATTCAGCGCCGCCGTCATTTTTGCCGTAATCGTGATCGTCCCAGGTGGCGTAGATGGCAGTGGGATTGTCCCTGGTGAATTGGGCAAAATTACGGTAATCGGGGGCGTCGGCGAGATCCCTGTAGGCCTGGTGAATGCGCTTCGGTTCGGGCTGGCCAGCATAGCTGCCAACGTCGGTATAGGCATTGTCGCCGGTAAAGATGAAAGCCTGGGGTTTGAGGGCGGCAATACCTTGCCACACCGGTTGTGGCTGCCATTGGCGCAGGCAGGAACCGAACGCCAGCATGGGGTTGGCGCTTGGATTTGTTGGCGATTCGGTTGCCTCTTGCTGCTGGGTTTGGCGGCTTTGCTGACTGCAACCGTCAATCATCAATGCCGCCATCGACAGGATTATCAGCGCCAGCATACGCGGATATATTGCCGGATTTTTCATGATGGGAATGCTCCTGGCGTGCTCGAATATTGTCGCATCCAGCCAATCTTTGAGCATTGCCTGCAGGTGGCGGGGCGGCAGGAACCAGCCCCGCTGGCGACAATGCGCGCTGTTGGGAAAATCTTTCGCCGGGATGCCCGGCGCCTACGGCCTCCCGGCCAATAATCGACAACTATTGTCGCCTGACAAAATGAAACCGATATTACAGCGCTGGGAATATACAGGTAGTCAGGGTTTTTTAAGCATTTTTTTCAGAAACCTGCCGGTATGGGAGGCTTTGTTTTTGGCCACCTGTTCCGGTGTGCCTGTTGCAATAATTTGGCCGCCGCCGGAGCCGCCCTCGGGACCGAGGTCGATGATCCAGTCGGCGGTTTTGATGACATCGAGATTGTGTTCAATCACCACTACGGTGTTGCCGTGATCGCGAAAGCGATGCAGAACCGTCAACAACTGCTGAATATCGTGAAAATGCAATCCGGTTGTGGGTTCATCGAGAATATAGAGGGTTTTTCCCGTGTCCCGTTTTGACAACTCCCGACTCAGTTTGACCCGCTGCGCCTCGCCGCCAGACAAGGTGGTGGCCGACTGGCCGAGGCGAATGTAGGACAGACCCACATCCATCAGGGTTTGCAGTTTGATGGCAATGGAGGGCACCGCGTCAAAAAACTGGCGGGCATCCTCCACGGTCATTTCGAGAACCTCGTGGATGTTTTTTCCCTTGTAGCGCACCTCCAGGGTTTCCCTGTTGTAACGCTGGCCTTTGCAGATATCGCAGGTGACATAAATATCCGGGAGAAAATGCATTTCAACCTTGGTGACGCCGTCGCCCTGGCAGGCTTCACAGCGGCCGCCCTTGACATTGAAGGAGAAACGCCCCGGTTTGTAACCTCTGGAGCGGGCTTCCTGGGTGCCGGAAAACAGTTCCCTGATCGGGGTGAATATGCCTGTGTACGTGGCCGGATTGGATCTCGGCGTGCGGCCGATGGGGCTTTGGTCGATGTCGACACATTTGTCAAAATATTCCAGCCCTTCAACCTCTTTGTGGGGCGCGGCTTTTAAGGTGGTTGCCTTGTTGAGAGCGGTGGCTGCCAGGGGATGCAGAGTCTCGTTGATCAGCGTGGACTTGCCGGAGCCGGAAACCCCGGTAATACAGGTGAAAACCCCCACGGGAATCTCTATATCGACATTTTGCAGATTATTGCCGCTGGCACCCCTGATAATAAGGTGTTTGCCCTCTTTGGCCTGATGGCGGGTCTGGGGGATGGCAATGGCTTTTTGGCCGGACAGGTACTGACCCGTGAGGGACTCAGGGGCGTTGATAATGTCTTCAAACGTGCCCTGGGCAATGATTCTGCCGCCGTGAACGCCAGCGCCGGGGCCGATATCCACCACATGGTCGGCGGCGCGAATGGCGTCTTCATCGTGCTCGACAACAATCACCGTATTGCCAAGATTGCGCAGGCGGGTGAGGGTGTTTAGCAGACGTTCGTTGTCCCGCTGGTGAAGGCCGATGGAAGGTTCGTCGAGAATGTACATGACCCCCACCAGGCCGGCGCCGATCTGGCTGGCGAGGCGAATGCGCTGGGCTTCACCGCCAGACAGAGTATCGGCGCTGCGATCCAGGGTCAGGTAGTTGAGGCCGACATCGACAAGAAAGTGGAGGCGGTCGCGAATTTCCTTGAGGATTTTTTCGGCGATCTCGCCCTTCTGGCCGCTGAGTTTAAGGTTGGCGTAATACTCCGCCAGGGTGCCGACGGGAAAGGAGGCGACTTCCGGCAGGGGTTTTTGATCGACAAAGACATGGCGGGCGGCCTTGTTGAGGCGGGCGCCTTTACACTCCGGACAGCTCTGGGTGCTGATGTATTTGGTCATCTCTTCGCGCACGGATGTGGATTCTGTTTCCCGGTAGCGGCGTTCCAGATTGGGAATAATGCCTTCAAATTTGTGTTGGCGTTTGAATACGGTGCCGCGATCGTTGACATAGTTGAAGAGGATTTCTTCCTCGCCGGTGCCAAAGAGAATGATGCGCTGGTGCTCCGGGCTGATTTTTTCAAACGGGGTGTCGATATCAAAGCCGTAGTGATCCGCCAGTGATGTGAGCATATTGAAATAAAAGAGGTTGCGGCGATCCCAGCTGCGAATAGCGCCCTCGGCGAGAGTGGTTTCCGGGTGCTGAACAACGCGATCGATATCAAAAAACTGCTTGAGGCCGAGACCGTCGCAGGACGGACAGGCGCCCGCCGGATTGTTGAAGGAAAACAGCCGGGGTTCCAGTTCACTGATGCTGTAATCGCAGACCGGGCAGGCAAATTTTGACGAAAACAGCTGTTCCCTGTTTTTGTCTTTGGCGTCGCCATCCATGGGGGCGATGACGGCGATTCCCGCCGACAGGTTGAGCGCGGTCTCAAAGGATTCCGACAGGCGCAGGGCAATATCCGCCCGCACCTTGAAGCGGTCAACCACGGCTTCGATGCGGTGTTTTTTGTTTTTTTCCAGTGCGGGAAGGTCGTCGAGATCGCACACCCGGCCATTGACCCGCGCCCGCACAAAACCCTGGGCGCGCAACTGTTCAAATACGTGCACATGTTCGCCCTTGCGGTCGCGAACAATGGGCGCGAGCAGCAGCAGTTTGCTGTCTTCGGGCATGGCCAGCACCTGATCCACCATCTGGCTGACGGTCTGTGCCGCCAGGGGCTGATTGTGTTCGGGGCAGCGGGGTTCTCCGACCCGGGCATAGAGAAGGCGGAGATAGTCATAGATTTCGGTGATGGTGCCCACCGTCGATCGGGGATTGTGGGAGGTGGACTTTTGCTCGATGGAAATGGCTGGAGACAGCCCTTCAATATGCTCGACATCGGGCTTTTCCATGATCGACAAAAATTGTCGGGCATAGGCGGAAAGGGATTCCACATAGCGGCGCTGACCTTCGGCGTAGAGGGTATCAAAAGCCAGGGAGGATTTTCCGGAACCGGAGAGCCCGGTAATAACAATCAGTTTGTCTCTGGGTAGGTCGAGATCGATATTCTTGAGATTGTGGGTTTTTGCGCCCCTGATACTGATAGTGTCCATAAATTCCGTCGAGTTACAGCAAACCGCCAATAGTGGCCAAGGCAGGCACAGAAAGCAACCTCATATCGACATTGATGGCCTGTTCCCGTTGGCTCTACATCGGAAATGTCGCTGGCACTGTTATGACCAAATAACGGCGGTTACTTTTTAGGTTGTTTGTTGGCATAGGGATCTGTTTGTCGACAAATTTTGCGTTTATCTGTGATAGCATTTGATGACTTTTATGGCATCGGAAGGCATATTTTGACAGCGACTGTCCTTGTCACAGGGGGCGCCGGTTACATCGGCAGCCACACGGTGGTAGAACTCCTCAATGCCGGTTACGGCGTCATCGTTGTCGATAATTTGACCAACAGCAATGCCCGGGTTTTTGATCGCATAGCGCAGATCACGGGCAAAAAAGTCAACTTTGTTCGCGGCGATATTCGCGACAGGAAAACCTTAGAATCGCTGTTTGATCACCATCCCATTGAGGTTGTGATTCACTTTGCCGGCCTCAAGGCCGTGGGGGAATCCGTTGCCGCCCCCCTGAGGTATTACGACAACAACCTGATCGGGGCAATTAATCTGTTTGAAGTGATGGCGGACTATCAGTGCAAACGCCTGGTGTTTAGTTCATCCGCCACTGTGTATGGCGACCCCGAAAAAGTGCCCATTCAAGAAAATTTTCCCCTCGGCGCCACCAATCCCTACGGTCAGTCAAAATTGATGATTGAAACCCTGCTTCGGGATCTGGCTGCCAGCGATAATGCCTGGAAAATAATGGCGCTGCGCTATTTTAATCCGGTCGGCGCCCATGCCAGCGGCCTGATTGGTGAAAACCCTCGAGGAATTCCCAACAATTTGTTGCCATTTATCGCCCAGGTTGCCATCGGCCAACGGCCTGAGCTGCAAATTTTTGGCGGTGACTATGCCACTGCGGATGGCACGGGGGTGCGCGACTATATCCATGTTGTCGATCTGGCGGAGGGGCATCTGGCGGCGATGGCAAAGCTGTCTGCCGGTTTTGACGCCTGCAATCTCGGTGCGGGTCGGGGCTATTCGGTTCTCGAGGTGGTCGACGCCTTCAGCCGCGCCTGCGGCAAAACGATTCCCTATAAAATTGTTGCCCGTCGCCCTGGCGACATTGCTGAGGCCTATGCGGATACCAGTTACAGTTTCAAGCGGCTTGGCTGGCGTGCGCGGCGAACACTGGCGGAAATGGTTGTTGATCATTGGCGCTGGCAGCAACAAAACTCGAACGGCTATGGTTAATAATGGACACATTATTCTTAATGGCCAGACTACAGCCAGCGCCAGCTAGAACAGTGGTCTTTGCGCGTTTTTGGCTTGCCATTAACACCAGATTGAGGGTTTTTGCAAATGGACATTGCCCCGGCTGATCGGCTCGAGGACAGCAGAAGATATTTGTCATGCTCAGGAAGTTATTTCTGTCGACGACTATTGCCGTGGTTGTTGTGCCCCTGGTTTGCACTGGCGACGGGGCTGGCTTCGGGTGCGGATGCCGGTGTTTTGCGTGTCGGCGTTTACCACAATCCCCCCAAAGTGTTTGCCGATAAAGACGGTCGCCCCAGCGGTATTTTTGGCGACCTGCTCACTGCGATCGCTGCTCGCGAGGACTGGCGGCTGGAGCCGGTTCCCTGTACCTGGAACCAGTGTCTCGAGTGGCTGGAGTCAGGTCGTATCGATGTGATGCCGGATGTCGCCCTGAATGATGACCGCAATCAGCGTTTTGATTTTCACAATACCCCGGTGTTGTTGAGTTGGTCCCAGGTCTACGAGGCTCGAGGGCTAGGCATGACAAGTTTGCTGGAACTCGACAATAAGCGCATTGCGGTACTGCGCGGTTCTGTACAGGAAGATTATCTGCATAAACTTGTAGACAGCTTTGGCTTGTCAGTGCTGTGGGTTCCTGTGGCTACGCCGGAGGCGGGTTTTATTGCGGTTGCCCGCGGCAATGCGGACGCAGTTGCCATGAATTATTTCCTCGGCGACACCATGGCTCAGCAGTGGAGTTTGAATACGACTCCCATACTGTTTCAACCCAGCAAGCTGTTTTACGCAACCGCGTCAGGCAACCATGCTGAGGTGCTCAACACTATTGACAGCTACCTGCGCGCCTGGCAGGCAGATTCGAACTCGGTTTATATGGACGTACTGCGTCGCTGGGGGGTGGATCGCGATGAGCAAAATCTCCCTGTTGTCGTCTGGTGGGCAGTGGCGGCGCTCGCGACCGCACTGCTGGTGGCGCTGATTTTCAGCCTGCTGTTGCGCCGCAGGGTGGCGGAAAAAACCCTTAGCCTCCACGCCAGTGAGGAGCGTCTGAATACCATTCTCGACAGCGTTCAGGCGCATATTTATATCAAGGGGCTAGACTTGCGCTACCAGTACGCCAATCGCCATTTTTGCGATTTCGTGGGTGTCAGCCAAACGGCGATTGTCGGCATGGGCGATCAGGCGATTTTTGATGCCGAGACCAGTGCAAATCTGAAAAAGAGCGATTTGCGTGTGATTGGACAAGGGCAGCGGGTGGTTGAACAGGAAATCTGCGCAAAACCCGATGATCAGGTGGAAGGCAAGAAGCACACATTTTTAACGGTGAAGCTGCCGCTGCGGGAAACCAGTGGCAGCATTTATGCGCTCTGTGGAATTTCCACCAATATTACCGAGCATCTGGAAGTGCAGGATCAGCTTCGCCGGTTGGCATTTTTCGATCCGCTGACGGGGCTTGCCAACCGACGCTTGCTTCTCGATCGCCTCGATCATGCCATCGCCAGCCGCGGCAATACCGGCTACGAGGGCGCGCTGCTGTTGATCGATCTCGATAATTTCAAATTGCTCAATGATACTCAGGGACATGGCGCCGGCGACCTGTTGTTGCAACTGGTGGGCAAGCGGCTTGAGCAACAGTTGCGCAGCACCGACTGTGTTGGCCGGATTGGCGCCGATGAATTTTTGATGATTGTCGAGGAACTCAACAGCGACAGCGATCAGGCGACTGTCGATGCCCGCGACAAGGCTCAGGCGCTGCTTAATTTTCTGGGGGAGCCGTATGACCTCGGCGCCTGTCACCATGTCGTCTCGGTGAGTATAGGTATTGCCATGCTCGGAGATGCCGATAGTGTCGAAGGCCTTCTCAAGGGGGCTGATCTTGCCCTTGCGGAGGCCAAGTCTGCCGGGCGCAGTGCGCTGCGTTTTTTTAACCCCACCATGCAGGCGGAGGTAAACCGGCGCACCTTGATTGAAAATGCCCTGCGCCGCGCGATTGCTGGAGATCAGCTTGAGCTTTATGTTCAGCCGCAGGTGAATACCAACAACCATATTGTCGGCATGGAGGCGCTGTTGCGTTGGCGCGATCCTGAACTCGGCGTTATCTCCCCCGCCGATTTTATTCCCATTGCGGAAGCCGGCGGCCAGATGTTCGCTCTCGGTGGCTGGGTGCTGCGGCGCGCTTGCCAGCTGCTCAAGCACTGGGCCGATATTCCGGCAATGGCGCCGTTAATGCTGGCGGTGAATATCAGTCCACAGCAGTTTCGCCATCCCGACTTTGTTGCCCAGGTTCGCGATTGTCTGTTTGAATTTATGATTAACCCTGACCGTCTTCAGCTGGAAGTGACAGAAAATCTTTTGATAGAGGATATGGAAAATACCATTGAGCGAATGAATGAATTGCGCGCCGAAGGTATAAGGTTTTCACTGGATGATTTTGGCACTGGGTATTCATCCCTCAGCTATCTCAAGCGCCTGCCTCTGTGCGAGCTGAAAATCGATCAATCCTTTGTCAACGATTTGTTGACTGATTCTAATGATGAAGCCATTGTCCGCGCCATTATCGCCCTGGGGCGCAGCCTTGATTTTCAGGTTATTGCCGAAGGCGTGGAAACCCCCGAACAGGCGCAGCGCCTGGTGGAGCTGGGGTGCACTGTCTCTCAGGGCTATTATTTTGGCAGGCCGCAGTCCGCCGAATACTGGCAGGCGCAGTTGGCCGGTCACGGGTGATTTGTCGCTATCTGTCCGCCACTTAAAGCCTGTGCTATGGTTTTTGCTTTTATAATCGCTGTTTTGACATAAGGAAGAAGCATGCAGTCGCTTTCAAAGGAAACCCGCATCGCGGTCATTGGCCTGGGCTATGTTGGGCTGCCCCTGGCTGTTGAGTTTGGCAAGTGCTACCAAACCCTGGGGTTTGACATTAATGGCACCCGCATTGCTGAGCTGAGCAAAGGTCGTGACGCCACCCTGGAGGTTTCTTTTGACGAACTGGCCGGCGCGCCCAATCTGGTGTTTTCCGCCGACCCAGAAGATCTTAAAACCGCGCAGGTTTTTATTGTCACTGTGCCGACGCCGGTCGACTCCCACCGCCAGCCGGATCTCACGCCACTGCGCTTGGCGTCGGAGACGGTTGGTCGAGCCATAAAGCCTGGAGATGTGGTTATTTACGAATCCACAGTTTATCCCGGCGCCACAGAAGAAGAATGCGTTCCGGTTATAGAGCGACACTCGGGGCTGGTTTTCAACAAGGATTTTTATGTGGGCTACAGCCCGGAGCGCATCAATCCCGGAGATAAACACCACCGTCTTCCGACCATTGTCAAAGTTACTTCGGGTTCTACCCCGGAGGTGGCCACTTTTGTCGACGATCTTTACAAACGCATTATCACGGCAGGAACCCACAAGGCTGAGTCCATTAAAGTGGCGGAGGCCGCCAAAGTGATTGAAAATACCCAGCGGGATCTCAATATTGCCCTTATCAACGAATTGGCGGTAATTTTCAACCGCCTGGGCATTGATACCGAGGCGGTGCTTCAGGCCGCTGGCACCAAGTGGAATTTTCTGCCCTTTCGCCCCGGTCTTGTCGGCGGTCACTGCATTGGTGTCGATCCCTATTACCTCACCTACAAAGCCCAGGCCATTGGCTATCACCCCGAGGTGATCCTCGCCGGACGCCGCATTAACGACAGTATGGGTTCCTATGTGGCGTCGGCAATGGTAAAAAAAATGCTTCGTCAGCGAATCCAGGTGGAGGGGTCTAGAGTGCTGGTGCTGGGGCTTACCTTCAAGGAGGATTGCCCGGATATTCGCAACACCAAAGTGGTCGATGTAATTTCCGAACTCAAGGACTATGGTATTGCCGTCGATGTCTACGACCCCTGGGCAAATCCCGAAGAGGCTTTTCGAGAGTATGGGTTTGCACTAGTGGCAAGCCTGGAGGCAAATGCCTATGATGGCGCGATTGTTGCCGTTGGCCACAGCCATTTTCGCGAGCTTGGCGCCGAAGGCGTCCGCAAGCTGCTGCGCCCCAGAGGGGTGCTATATGATCTTAAATATGTTTTTTCGGCGACAGCGTCGGATTTAAGGCTCTAGCACCAGTTGCCTGAATTTTCGCGCCGAGATCGTTCGATTTGAGCGTAAGCGCTGCCACAGCAACGTCGGAGCGAACATGTGCGCTCAAATCGGGCGAGATCAAGTGAAAAACAGGCAAACGTAGCCGGTAACAAACTGTTACCGAACTGCAATGACGTTTAAGCCTGTTATACTCGCGCAAAACTCAGATTTCAGTGTGTACTGGTGCAATTTCCGGCTAGCAGTCTGTCGGACTTAGAGTCTGTTCTATTGCGAAAAACTGAGGTTGACTACTGTTTATGCAAGGTTTTGTTAAATAGAGCTACTGTTCGCCGCAAAGTTGCATAGAAAATCGCTCAAATTTTCTTGAAACCCTGTGCAAAACGCAGCACAGCGTTGCCGATCTGGAAAAGGTTGTCACAGGATATTGTCACAATATCAATGCCGGGTTGTCCGCAGATATCCCTTGCTGTATTTTGCAACATTGAACCTTTGTGCTTCGTCCTCAGTGATACGGCCTTGTGGATGGCCTAATTGCGCCCCAGTCATTATAATGTGCGCCTATTCAAAAACGCCTTCTGTTCCCTCGATGAATAAATTGGAAACCCGCAGTCTGCTCGGGCTGGTTGCACTCTACGCAACGCGCATGCTCGGACTTTTTATGGTGCTCCCGGTGCTGACCCTCTACGGCGCCGATTACACCAGCAGTACAACGGTTTTGCTGGGGGTGGCGCTGGGAATCTATGGCTTGAGCCAGGGGCTTTTGCAAATTCCCCTGGGAATGCTGTCGGACAAAATTGGCCGTAAAACCGTAATTCTCGGGGGCATGGCGGTATTTCTTGTCGGTAGCCTGGTAGCCGCTACGGCAGATTCCATCTACGGCCTGATTATGGGTCGCGCGTTGCAGGGTGCCGGAGCCATTGCCAGTACCTTTTTGGCGCTGCT
>JBFXIU010000038.1:0-20446 GCA_050175615.1 Porticoccaceae bacterium
ATCTATACCTTCACCAAAACCACCAACTGGGTTGAATACCATCATATCAAGCAGGATGTTTTGCTGAAGATTGCCGCAATTATCTCTGCCCACGGCGCTGAAATTGCCTTTCCCACGTCCACGATTCATCTGGCAAACAGCCAGGAACCTCCTGCGGTTGAGGGTGATCTGGAACAAAAAATGGCGCCTGGCAGCAATAGCTCAGAACCGAGCAACATCGGTAAGGGTGACAAATAATATGGCTTACACCGGAAAAATATATTGGGTGCACGGGGTTCAAGCGGAAGGAGCCGATTATGCGGTCAATCGGTTCAGCTTTCGGGCTGGGCTGAACCCATTGTCGAGGCTGGAATCCTGATGGCGGCGACAATGACGCTGGGTGTTATTGGCGGTACCGCCCTTGAAACTCTGCCCCTGGAAAACCGGGAAAAGCGCGAAATCAAAACCCCCTGGGGCGATCCCTCTGGAGCCGTTCACTGTGGCGCCATTGGGGCGACCAGAATTGCCTTTATCAATCGCCACGGCGACGACCACAGCATTCCGCCCCATGGGGTCAATTACCAAGCCAATATCGCCGCCCTTCAGCAGTTCGAGGTGGATGCCATTATTGCTGTAAACGCAGTGGGTGGCATCAATTCCGCCATGGTTCCAGGAACCCTGGTATTGCCCGATCAGCTGATCGATTACACCTGGGGACGAGCCCAGAGTTATTCAAACAGTGCTGTGGATGTCCTTCGCCATGTGGATTTCACATCGCCCTATTGTGCGGCTTTACGGCAGCAGCTCCAGGTTGTGGGGCGAGCGCAGAATATTGAGTTGATGGTGGGTGGCGTTCATGGCGTTACCCAGGGGCCAAGGCTGGAAACCGCCGCTGAGATTGTGCGCATGGAGCGGGATGGCTGTGACCTGGTGGGAATGACGGGCATGCCCGAAGCTGCCCTCGCCCGCGAACTGGGAATTGCCTACGCCTGCATTGCCCTGGTGGTAAACCCTGCGGCGGGTAAAAGTGAACGAGAAATTACCATGGCAGAAATCGCAGCGGTAATGGCCAAAACTGCACCAAAGGTTGTGGCCTTGCTGACCGCGTTTTGCCAGTGATTTTCTTGTCTATTTCTTGATTCGACCTGTGGCCGTCGCGCATGGGGACGCCGTTATTAATTGAACCTGAAAGCCCCTTTGGCAAAGGCGGTCAGTGTGGCTTCAAACTCTTCAGGTGTTTCCGCCAATGGCGTAATGATGTGGGTGTTAATCCCCATTGCCGCGTATTCATGAATACGCGCCCGGCATTCATCGGCGGAGCCGATAATGGCGATGGCGTCTATGAGTTCATCGCTGAATGCTGTTGCGGTGCGCTCGCGGTCGCCGGACTGCCAGCCCGCCAAAATGTCATCCGCCGCCTTTTCGTGCCCTGTCCAGCGCAGAAACTGGTTGTACACCGAGGTGGCGAAGTAGGGCACAAAACCTTTGCGCATTCGAGCTCGAGCGGCCGCCGGATCATCGGTCACCGCCACCTGATAGCGGCACACCACTTCTACTGAATCAGGGTCGCGCCCCGCCTTTTCAGCGCCCTGGCGAATATGCGCCATGATTTTTGGCAGTGCATCCTGGGGAAACAGGTTGAGAATAACGCCGTCTGCCAGCCCCGCAGCCATTTCCAGCATATTGGCGCGCAGGGCGGCAACGTAAATGGGGATGTTAACGGGTGCCGCTGAGGTGCGGTAATTGTGACTGTGCAAAAACTCGCCGTCGAAATGGGTTTTTTCGCCGGCAAAGATCTGGCGCAGAATTGCCAGACTTTCGCGAACCCTGGTGAGGGGCTTGCTGAACTCAAGGCCGTGCCAGCCCTCTATCATGGTTTTGCTGGAACTGCCGATGCCGAGAATAAAACGGCCTGGTGAAATCTGATCGAGGGTTGCCGCCGCTGCTCCCAGTGCGACCGGTGTGCGCGGAGAAACAGGCACCACCGCAATGCCAATGCGCAGCTTGTCTGTCTGCGACAGCAGCATGGCGCTCGCCGTCAGGGCATCGAGATTGCCGGTGTCAGACAGCCAGATATCGTCGTAGCCGAGGGCTTCCGCGCGCTGGGCGGCGGCAATGACATCCGCGAGATTGCGGGTGGCGCCGTTGGGCAAGGTCAGGGCGATTCTGGATTTGATGGTCATGCAAGAGCTCCTGGAGCCATCAGTGCTTGGGCGGGAATCAGTCGTCAAGATGCTCTCCTGGAAAGTCCTCTTCCGCATCGTTGTCTTCTTCGTTGGCGATCGGTGTTATCAGCACCAGTACACCCATGCGGGGGTGGTCGATATAGTTGAGGGTTTTGCGCTTTATCTGGTCGGAATCTTTGAGGACATCCACCTGGAAAGGAATAAATTGCGGCGCTTGGGGTTGCTGTGGATAAGCCTCAGTCGCGGTGTTGGTCAGTTCAGACAGATCTACAGGCTCTTGCGACAGGCTTTCCATCAGCAGCAATTGTGCTGATTTTTGCGGTTCGCTGAGCAGCGCAGGTGGTTCCGGTAACAGGATAGTATTACCGCTTGATATGGCGTTAGGGGGCTGACTGGTAGGGTTATTGGCATTGTCTGCTGCGGGTGGCGCGTTGTTGGAAACAAGCGCCGTCGAATTGTCAGGGGCCTTAAAACGGCTTAGCCAGAGGTTGGTTTCCATATGGTAAAAACGGGAGTGGTGAACGCGAATACTGCCCTCCAGCTCCCTGTGTTTGTCGTAGCTGTCGCCGCCACGGATGAAGACCCAGGGGGCGGACTTGCGGGTAGGCACGGGTTGCTGCCAGGCTTCATGGAACAGTACCCGGTAATTGCTCTGGCGGCTAAGGGCTTGAGCATCCGCATTTAACTGCCGTTGTGAAGCGTCCAGGGGTGCGAAGGCTGTGGCCATGGTTGCCTGTTCCCTGCTCAGAAAGCGATCCGGAATCATCAGCGCCGCCAGTTTTTCGTTGCTGGAGGCGTCCCCGTTGACCTCTGTGGACAGCGGCTGCGGCGAAGTCAATGCTTTCAGGTTGGCGGGATAGTCCAGCTTCGCTGAAACAGGACTCTGCTCGATGCCGAAACTGTCTTCCTGGGCAAAAATAATCACTTCAATCTGATGCCAGTTTTCCTCTTCGGGGAAGCTGGTTGCAAAACTGCTGCCGGGCAATGCCAGCAGGAAAATGGCGATCAGTGTGGCGTATCGGTGATTAATCATGGTTGTCCGCTGTTGCCTGTCAGTGTTTCGTTGGAGTTGCCGGAGTAAGAGTGTCTAACAATTGCTGAATGGAATCCAGTCGCGCCACTGGTGTTTCCATGGCGGCGCTGAAACGCAGCTCGTTGGCTCCGGCAAGACGGTAGCGATCCGGCTGTTTCTGCACCAGGGTGACGATGGTCATGGGGTCGACCTGGGTGTCTGCGGCAAATTCCACTTTTGCGCCGCTGGGGCCGGCATCGATACGGCGAATTCCCAGATCTTCCGCGCGCTGCCTCAGCCGCGTGATGCGAATGAGGTTTTTGGTGGCGTCGGGGAGAAGGCCAAAGCGGTCGATCATTTCCACCTGTAGCTCTTTCAATTCTTCTTCGCTGCTGGTGTTGGCGAGGCGCTTGTAGAGAATCAGGCGGGTGTTGATATCCGGGAGATAGTCATCGGGGATCAGCGCCGGAATATTGACTTTGATATCCGCCGCGGAGTTGGCATAGAGATTTGTGCTTGGGGTTTTGCCGCTTTTAATGGCTTTGACGGCTTTTTCAAGCATGCTCATGTAGAGGCTGAAACCGATGCTGTGAATATGGCCGCTCTGGCCTTCGCCAAGCAGCTCGCCAGCGCCGCGAATTTCCAGGTCGTTGGTGGCCAGGGTAAAACCAGACCCCAGATGATCCGCCTCCGCCAGGGCTTCGAGCCGTTTCACCGCATCGGCGGTCATTGCCTTGGGGTGAGGCGTCAGCATATAGGCGTAGGCCTGGTGGTGGGAGCGGCCGACGCGACCGCGCAGCTGGTGAAGCTGGGCGAGGCCGAATTTGTCGGCGCGCTCGATGATAATGGTGTTGGCCGAGGGAATATCGATGCCGGTTTCGATAATGGTGGTGCACACCAAAATATTGAAGCGCTGGTGATAAAAGTCCGACATCACTTTTTCCAGTTCCCGCTCGCGCATCTGGCCGTGGGCGAAATCGACTCTGGCCTCGGGCACCAGTTCTTTCAGCTCCGCCACCGTTTTTTCAATGGTTTTGACATCGTTGTGCAGGTAAAACACCTGGCCGCCGCGCAACAATTCCCGCAGCAGGGCTTCGCGAATGACGCGGGTTTCCCATTGGCGAATAAAGGTTTTCACCGAAAGCCTGCGGGCGGGCGGTGTGGCGATAATGGACAGATCGCGAATGCCGCCCATGGCCATATTGAGGGTGCGGGGAATGGGGGTGGCCGTCAGGGTGAGAATATCCACCTGGGCGCGCATGGCCTTGATTTTTTCCTTTTGCTGAACACCAAAGCGATGTTCCTCATCAATGACCAGCAGTCCCAGGTTTTTGCCTTCAAATTTTGTGTGCAGCAGTTTGTGGGTGCCGATAAGAATATCCACTTTGCCGTCCTGAAAACTTTTCACCAGATTGTCCTGTTCTTTGGCGGAGCGGAATCTGGACACCACGTCCACGGTGACAGCCCAGTTGGCAAAGCGGTCGCGGAAGTTGTCAAAATGTTGTTGGGCGAGCAATGTGGTGGGCACCAGTACCAGCACCTGGCGACTGTTGGCCACGGCGATAAAGGCGGCGCGCATGGCCACTTCGGTTTTGCCGAAACCGACATCGCCACAGACGAGTCTGTCCATGGGGCGCGGCGACAGCATATCGGCGCGCACGGCGGCAATGGCGTCGTGCTGATCCGGGGTTTCCTCAAAGGGAAACTCGGCGCTGAAACGCAAATAATCGGCGCCCGGATCGGTGCTGGTAAAGCCCTGCTTAGCCGCTCGTAGGGCATAAATGTCGAGCAATTCGGCGGCGGTGTCGCGAATCTGTTCGGCGGCCTTGTTTTTGGCTTTTTGCCACTGTTCGTTGCCCAGCCGGTGCAGAGGGGCGAGATCTTCATCCCCGGCGCTGTAGCGGCTGATGAGGTGCAGGCTGGTGACAGGAACGTAAAGCTTGGCGTCGTCGGCGTAGGCGAGGGTAAGAAATTCCTGACTGTTGCCGTCCACCGTAAGGGTTTGCAGCCCCAGGTAGCGGCCAACCCCGTGGTCGATATGCACTACAGGCGCACCGGGTTTGAGTTCGGTGAGGTTGCGAATCAAAAATTCGGTGTTGTCCTTGCCCCTGGTGCGCCTGCGCCTTTGCATGACCTGCTGACCAAACAGCTGGGACTCGCTGACAATGCGGATTTGCGGATTTTCCAGGCGCATGCCGGATTCCATGGCAAAGGTGGTGATGGCGAGTTTGTCGTCGCCGCTGGCAAATTGCTGCCAACCCTCCACATCCACAGGTTTAATTCCCGCCGGCTCGAACAGTTCCAGCAGCGCGTCGCGGCGCCCCGCTGATTCGGCGCAAAAAAGGGTGCGGTGGGGCGTTGTCATCAACACATTTTCCAGGTGCAGCAAAGGGTTGGCGGCGCGGCTGTCAACGGCGACATTGTCCGGCAGGCTGCTGGGGAAATTATGGTGGTGGCTTTTGGCCGGCGCCGGTTCCGCCTGAATGTCGGTGCGGCCGTAATGACCGATCAGGCCAAACAGCTCCCCGGAGGTCATGAACAGGGTTGCCGGGGGCAGCAGGGGGCGCTGTTTATCGACGCCGTATTCTTCATAGCGTTCGCTGACATCTTTCCAGAAATGTTCCGCCGCGTGTGGCAATTCGCCGCTGGTGAAAATCAGGGTTTCCTTGGGAAGGTAGTCGAACAGGGTGGCGGTGCTGTCAAAAAATAGCGGCAGATAATATTCAATGCCCTGGGTGGTTCGGCCGTTCTTGATGTCTTGATAAAGAGGGCATTTGCGGGGGTCGACATCAAAGGTGCCGTGCCAGTTGTCGAGAAAGGTCTTGATGCCCTGCTTGTCCAGAGGGAACTCCCGGGCGGGCAGCAGGCGAATCTCATCTTTGTGTTCCAGGGTTACCTGGGTTTCCGGGTCGAAGGTGCGCAGGGATTCAATCTCGTCGTCGAAAAGATCGATGCGAAAAGGCTGATCGCTACCCATGGGGAAAATATCCACCAGGCTGCCGCGGACAGCGTATTCGCCATGTTCGTAAACCGTGTCTACCGCCCGGTAGCCGGCGTCATCCAGCCTCAAGCGCAGGGCTGCCATATCCAGCCGGGCGCCCTTTTGGTAGGCAAAACTGTTGGCGCCAATATGGCTTGGTGGCGGCAGGCGGTGCATTAGAGTGGTGATGGGCACCACCAGAATGCCCTGCTTTAGGGTCGGCAGCTGAAACAGGCTGAACAGGCGCTCGGAAATAATATCCTGGTGGGGTGAGAAGACATCGTAGGGCAGGGTTTCCCAGTCGGGAAAATGCAGTACGGGCAAGTTTTCACCGTTGGCAAAGAATGACAGTTCCCCCTCAAGACGGCTGGCGGCTTTTGCCGATTCCGTAATCACCAGGCACATCTGTGACGCCGCGCGCGCAGCTTCGACAATGGCAAGGGATGCCGCAGCCTGGTGGAGACCGCCCCAAGTGCGCCTGTCTCCGGGTAAATTTCCCGGTGGCGTGTTCAGTACAAATGTTGTCATGGCTTTCGCTGGTGAAAAGCCGCTATTCTAACCATCGCGGTGGTCGCCGTCATGGCGATTTGGTCATATTGTCAATATCAATTGACCTTATAGGGTTAATTGGCTTTATCTTCGCCACTGATTTTTTATACTGGGGGTGAATGAGCCTAAGCTCGGAATCTGGAGTGCTGGCAACAATAGAGCACCCATGTCCAAATCAACACTTGATATAAAGGAGATAGATTATGACGACCATTGATATTGGCATCGATAAAACTGACCGTCTCGCCGTGGCCGAAGGGCTAAAAGCGTTGCTGGCGGATTCTTACACCCTGTATCTGCAAACCCATAATTTTCACTGGAACGTCACCGGGCCTCAGTTTCGCGAGTTGCATCTGATGTTTGAAGAGCACTACACCGAACTGGCGACGGCGGTGGATGAGATCGCCGAGCGCATTCGCACCCTGGATGTGGCGGCTCCCGGCACTTACAAGGCCTTTGCCGAACTCAACTCCATCAAGGAAGTTGACGGTGTTCCCGCCGCCAAGGACATGGTGGCTATACTCACCCAGGGGCATGAGCAGGTGGTGAAAACCTGCCGCAAGGTGCTGGCCACAGCACAGCAAGCCGGTGATGAGTCCTCGGCGGCACTGGTATCCGACCGCATGCGTATTCACGAAAAAACTGCCTGGATGTTGCGGGCGCTGGGATAATAGCTGCGGATACGACAAAACCTGATTAAAAATTCTTTGCACAAATGGTCGCGGTGGTGGGCTCGTCGCCACAGCGGCCATTGCTTTCTTTCCTATCCTTACTTTTCCCGCCTTACTTTTCCCGCCTTGCAAATTATTATCCAAATCAAGATAATACACGCCCTTTTTGTGCCCCACTGAACCGCAAACCACAACCTACCACATAGGTGCGAGCCCGTGAAAAGACCACAGCCAGCTGATTTCTTCAAAGATTGGAAAGAACGTGAAGCCCTCGCTGAAGGCATGATTCCCCTGATTGGCAAACTGTACCGTGAGAGCAATGTGTCTCTGTACATGTATGGCCGCAATATGGTCAACCGGTCGGTTACCGACCTGATGAAAGCTCACCGGTTTGTGCGTCAGATTGAGCAAAACGAGCTCTCCGAGTTTGAAACCTATCCGATGATCCAGGAATTGGCGGCCATGGATATGGGGCCTGCTCACATCGATATCGGCAAACTCACCGTATTGTTCCAGCAGCGCGCCAATGGCCGCTCAATGAAGGAATTTTTGCGCGACGAGGTGGGCAACCATATCGGTCAAAAGAGAAAGCCGCTGCCCGAACCTCAGGATGTGGTGCTCTATGGTTTTGGCCGCATTGGTCGTTTGGTGGCGAGGTTGTTGATTGAAAAGGCCGGTGGCGGCGATCTTTTGCGTCTTCGCGCCATTGTTGTCCGCAAGAGCAAGAGTGACGATGATCTGGTCAAGCGCGCCAGTCTGCTGCGCAGGGATTCGGTTCACGGCTCCTTCAAGGGCACCATTCGCGTTCTTGAGGAAGAGAACAAGCTGATTTGCAACGGCAACGAAATCCAGGTGATTTACGCCAACTCCCCGGAAGATATCGATTACACCCAGTATGGCATCAAGGATGCGCTGGTGGTTGACAATACCGGTGTGTGGCGGGATGAGGTCGGTCTCGGCCAACATCTTAAATGTCCGGGGGTTGCCAGGGTGCTGTTGACTGCACCAGGCAAAGGGGATATTCCCAATATTGTTTTCGGTGTCAATCATGACGCCATCACTCCGGATCAACCCATTATTTCTGCGGCATCCTGTACCACCAACGCCATTGTGCCGGTGCTCAAGGTGTTGATGGAAAAGTACGGGGTGGTCAAAGGACATGTGGAAACGGTGCATGCCTATACCAATGACCAGAACCTGATCGACAACTACCACAAGGGCGCCCGTCGCGGTCGCAGCGCCGCCCTTAATATGGTGCTTACCGAGACTGGTGCCGCCAAAGCGGTTGCCAAGGCCATTCCCGAGCTTACCGGCAAGCTCACCGGTAATTCCATTCGCGTGCCGACACCCAATGTGTCCATGGCCATACTCAATCTGCAGCTCAAGACAGAGGTGACTGTTGACGAGCTCAATGAGTTTATGCGCCAAACTGCATTGTATTCGCCTTTGCAACAGCAAATCGGCTATACCATCTCCGAAGAAGCCGTATCTACGGACTTTGTCGGCGACCGCCACGCCTGTATTTTCGATTCGAAGGCGACCATTACCAACGGTGACTCGGTTGTACTCTATTGTTGGTACGACAATGAGTTTGGCTACAGCTGCCAGGTGGTGAGGGCGCTCGAAAAAATGGCCGGTGTTGAGTGGCAGACCTACCCCAGAAGTTTCTGAGAGCCGCAGCAAAGCCCCCGCTAGGGGGCTTTTTTTCGATTTATTTTCCGATTGATTGATCTGAAGGGCGTAAATTGGCTTTTCCAAGGGGGAGCTCCAGCTGGTATTCCCCGGGTTCAGTCGCTATAATTTCGCCCCGTCAGACAGAATGGTCGGTCAGGCAAGCTGACCCGCGGTCGAGCGTGGTTTCGCTCCCGGTTCTGTGGTGGAATGTTTAATAAGCCATGTTTAAGCATATGTAAAGTCGGCAATGTTTAAGATAGCTTGTTGAATTTTTTACCGGTCAAAAAATTTCAGCTGCATCCCATTGGATCAGCCCCCAGTTTTTTAGTTGATTAATGAGTGTGACTTCTATGTACAAGATCCGTCGAGGTTTGGATCTGCCTGTGTCGGGAGCTCCCGATCAGGTGGTCCGCGATGGGCCTGCTGTCCGTTCAGTCGCCGTGATCGGAAACGACTATGTTGGCATGAAGCCGACCATGCGTGTCCGCGAAGGTGATTCGGTCAAGTTGGGTCAGGTGCTTTTTGAAGACAAAAAGAATCCGGGCGTGCTTTACACTTCGCCAGCTTCCGGGGTGGTTGCCAGCATCAATCGCGGCGAACGCCGGGTTCTCCAGTCTGTAGTGATCGATATCCAGGGCAGTGAGGAGGAAACTTTTTTCTCCTGCGAGGATTCGAAGCTTGAAGGCCTAAGCCGGGAGCAGGTGCGCGACAATCTGGTGGCCTCTGGCGCCTGGGTTGCCCTGCGAACCAGGCCTTTTTCCAAGGTGCCCACTATAGATACAACCCCCAGTTCAATTTTTGTTACCGCTATCGACACCAATCCTCTGGCGGCGAATCCTGCGGTTGTTATCAAGGGGCGGGAAGCAGATTTTGTCCGCGGTTTGAAAGTGCTCACTAAACTGACTGACGGTGCTGTTCATCTCTGCACTGCCCCCGCCGCTGGTGTTCCTGGCGCGGACGTTGCCGGCGTTAAGCACAGCGAGTTTGGTGGCGTTCATCCCGCCGGGCTGGTCGGCACTCATATTCATTTTCTTGATCCGGTCAGCGACCATAAAACGGTGTGGCATATCGGCTATCAGGATGTGATGGCGTTTGGCCATCTGTTCGCCACCGGTCATGTCGATATTTCGCGGGTTGTCGCCCTTGCCGGCCCCCAGGTGAAATCCCCAGCTTTGGTGAAAACCAGAATCGGAGCCAGCCTGGACGAGCTGACCGCAGGTGCTCTTGAGGGTGGTGAAAACCGGGTTATTTCCGGTTCGGTGCTCTCCGGGCGAAAAGCCAGCGCTGTGTTCTCCTATCTCGGACGCTACCACAATCAGGTATCCGTGATCAGGGAAGGCCGCGAGCGTGAATTTATTCACTATCTGTCCCCCGGCGCCAACCGCTTTTCAGTAATGCCGATTTACCTTTCGGCACTTAACAGGGCGAAAAAATTTGCCTTTACCAGTTCCACCAACGGCAGTGAGAGAGCCATGGTGCCGGTGGGTGCCTACGAAAATGTGATGCCTCTGGATATCCTGCCCACCCAGTTGCTCAGATCCCTGATTGTTGGCGACAGCGTCACCGCACAGAAGCTGGGATGCCTAGAGCTCGATGAAGAAGATCTCGCCCTGTGCACCTTCGTCTGTGTTGGTAAATATGAGTACGGCCCGATTCTGCGGGATAACCTCACCCGTATAGAGAAGGAGGGCTGATCATGGGCTTAAGAAAATTTCTCGACAAGATTGAACCCAATTTCCACAAAGGCGGCAAGTACGAAAAATGGTACGCCCTCTACGAAGCTGTAGACACCATTTTTTATTCGCCCCCTGATGTCACTAAGAACGGTTCCCATATTCGCGATGGCATCGACCTCAAAAGAGTGATGATTACCGTCTGGCTGGCGGTGTTCCCCGCCATGTTCTACGGCATGTATAACCTGGGATTCCAGGCCAATACCGCGATGGCTGCCATGGGGATAACCTCTGTCAATGACTGGCACGGCCCGCTGATCAGCCTTCTCGCCGGCCATGATCCCAACAGTATCTGGGATTGCTTCTGGTATGGCGCGGTGTTCTTTCTGCCCATCTATGCAGTCACCTTTATTGTCGGTGGCTTCTGGGAAGTAGTTTTCGCCACGGTTCGCGGCCACGAAATCAACGAAGGTTTTTTTGTTACTTCTATCCTTTTTGCGCTGATTTGCCCACCCGACGCTCCTCTGTGGATGGTTGCCCTGGGGATTTCCTTTGGTGTGGTTATCGGCAAGGAAGTGTTTGGCGGCACTGGCAAGAACTTTCTCAACCCGGCGCTTACGGGGAGGGCGTTCCTGTTCTTCGCCTATCCGGCCTCCATGTCCGGGGATGCGGTATGGACTGCGGTTGATGGCTTCACCGGCGCAACGGCCTTGTCCGTAGCAGCGGCAGATGGCATGACGGCTCTGGTGGGTCAGATGACCTGGCTGGACGCCTTTTTCGGTCGCATGCAGGGTTCCATCGGTGAGGTATCCACCTTGGCGATTCTGATCGGCGGCGCTATCCTGCTCATCACCCGCATTGCATCCTGGCGCATTATGGCCGGCGTTATGCTGGGCATGATGGCTCTGTCGTCGCTGTTTAATTTTATCGGCTCCGATACTAATCCCATGTTCGCCGTGCCCTGGCACTGGCACCTGGTTCTTGGCGGTTTCGCCTTTGGTATGGTGTTTATGGCCACGGATCCCGTGTCTGCTTCCATGACCAATACCGGCAAATTCTGGTTTGGCATGTTGATTGGTGTGATGGTGGTGTTGATTCGCGTCGTTAACCCGGCATTCCCGGAAGGCATGATGCTGGCCATTCTTTTTGCCAACCTGTTCGCCCCGCTGATTGACCACTTCGTTGTTCAATCCAACATCAAGAGGAGAATGGCTCGTGGCTAGTAATGAAAGCATGAAAAAAGTCCTGACAGTGGCCATTGTCCTCTGTCTGGTCTGCTCAGTTGTGGTCTCCGCCGCTGCAGTGTTGTTGCGGGATGCCCAGCAGGCCAACAAAGCTTTGGATAAAAAACGCAATATTCTCGCTGCAGCAGGCTTGCTGCAAGAGGGCGTCAGTGTTGAGAAGCAGTTTGAGAAGGTGCAGATCAAGGCAATCGATTTTGCCACCGGCACATTCACTGATGCGGTGCCAAACCCCGAAACTTACGACCAGCGCAAGGCGTCCAAAGACCCCAAACTGTCATCAGCCGTTGCTGACGACAAGGATATTGCCAAGATCAATCGCCAGGCGAATTATGGCCTCGTCTATATCGTTAACAACGATAGCGGCAATTTGGACAAGGTTATCCTTCCTGTCAAAGGCTATGGTCTCTGGTCAACGCTTTATGGTTTCCTGGCGTTGGAGTCGGATTTCAACACAGTCGCCGGTTTGGGTTTTTACGAACACGCTGAAACCCCAGGGCTGGGTGGTGAGGTCGACAATCCTTTGTGGAAAGCCAAGTGGCCTGGCAAGAAAGTCTATGATGAGGGTCAAGTAAGACTGACGATTCTCAAGGGTGAGGTAGACAGCAGCAATCCATCGGCGCAATACCAGATAGATGGCCTGTCCGGCGCCACTCTGACATCCAAGGGCGTTGACAATCTTATCCAGTACTGGATGGGTGACAATGGCTACGCCAAATTTCTGTCCAACCTGAAAGCCGGGGAGGCCTGATTACCATGAAAGCTAAAGAAATCCTGTTAAATCCGATTCTCAACAACAACCCCATCGCTCTGCAGATTCTCGGAATTTGCTCGGCCCTGGCAGTAACCTCTTCGCTGAAAGTGACCCTGGTGATGTGTGTGGCTCTCACCACAGTGACGGCCTTTTCCAACTTTTTTGTCTCGACAATTCGCAATCAAATACCGGGCAGTATCCGCATTATTGTGCAGATGACTATTATTGCCTCCCTGGTGATTGTGGTTGATCAGATCATTAAGGCGGTTGCCTACGATATCAGCAAGCAATTGTCGGTTTTTGTCGGTTTGATCATCACCAACTGTATCGTGATGGGACGCGCCGAAGCCTTCGCCATGAAGAATCCGCCAGTTGCCAGCTTCCTCGACGGTATTGGCAATGGCCTCGGCTACAGCGCCATGCTCATCACTCTCGCAGTTATTCGCGAACTGTTCGGTGCAGGGAAACTGCTGGGCTTTGAAATTCTGCCTGTGGCAAGCACCGGCGGCTGGTATGTGCCCAATGGTTTGCTGCTGCTGCCCCCCAGCGCCTTCTTCCTGATCGGCCTGATTATTTGGGGTCTGCGCACTTACAAAAAACAACAGGTAGAACAGCCGGAGTTCAAGATTGCTCCCAACTCCGCTGTCAAAGAGGTGGCCTGATATGGAACATTATCTGAGTCTGTTTATTCGCTCGATTTTTATCGAGAACATGGCACTGTCGTTCTTTCTGGGAATGTGTACCTTTATCGCGATTTCCAAGAAAGTGGATGCGGCCATCGGTCTGGGTATCGCGGTTATTGTGGTCCTGGGGATCACCGTGCCCGTCAATAACCTGATTTACAAAGGTCTGCTCACTGAGGGTGCCCTGGCATGGACGGGTATTGAGGCGCTTAAAAACGTGGATTTGAGCTTCCTCGGTCTGCTCAGCTATATCGGTGTTATCGCGGCCATTGTCCAGATTATGGAGATGTTTCTCGACAAATACGTGCCCGCGTTGTACAGCGCCCTGGGGGTGTTTTTGCCACTGATCACGGTGAACTGCGCTATTCTCGGCGGTGCTCTGTTTATGGTGGAGCGGGACTACAATTTCCCCGAAAGTGCGGTTTATGGCGTCGGCGCTGGCGCTGGCTGGGCGCTTGCCATTATCGCCCTTGCCGGTATTCGCGAAAAGCTCAAGTACAGTGATGTTCCCGCTGGCCTTCAGGGTTTGGGCATCACTTTTATTACCGTAGGTCTTATGTCCCTGGGCTTTATGTCCTTCGGTGGTATAGATCTTTAATCCGGTGAAATGGAATAGGAAAACGCGATGAATTTAGAAATTACCCTCGGCGTTGCCATGTTCACTGGCATTGTGTTGGCACTGGTTTTGGTTATTCTCAGTGCCAGGGCAAAATTGGTCAGTTCCGGTAACGTTCAGATTCTCATTAACGATGAGAAAACCATTACGGTTCCCGCAGGGGACAAGCTACTGCAAACTCTGTCCAATCAGGGTATTTTCCTGGCATCCGCCTGTGGCGGTGGCGGCAGCTGCGCCCAGTGCAAGTGTATAGTCAATGAAGGCGGCGGCGCCATGTTGCCCACAGAGGAGGGGCACTTTAACCGCCGCGAGGCCAAGGAGGGCTGGCGTTTGTCCTGTCAGACTCCGGTCAAGCAGGATATGAAAATTCATGTCCCTGAAGATGTCTTTGGTGTCAAGCAATGGGAGTGCACCGTCGATTCCAACCCCAATGTTGCCACCTTTATTAAAGAATTGACTCTGCGTTTACCAGAGGGTGAGAACGTCAATTTCCGCGCTGGCGGTTATGTCCAGCTCGAGGCTCCGCCTCACCATGTCCAGTTCAAGGATTTTGATATAGATCCGGAATATCGCGGTGACTGGGAGCGCTTTGGCTTTTTTAATCTGGAATCCAAGGTGACTGAACCCGTTATTCGCGCCTATTCCATGGCGAACTACCCGGAAGAGTACGGCATCGTCAAATTCAATATTCGTATTGCGACGCCGCCTCCAGGTAGCAAAGGCATTCCCCCGGGGCAGATGTCATCCTATGTTTTCAGCCTCAAGCCCGGCGACAAGGTGACTGTCTACGGACCCTTTGGTGAATTTTTTGCCAAGGATACGGATGCGGAAATGGTCTTTATTGGCGGTGGTGCCGGCATGGCGCCCATGCGCTCACACATTTTTGATCAGCTCAAGCGTCTCAACTCGAAACGCAAAATTTCCTTCTGGTACGGCGCCCGCAGTATGCGCGAGTGTTTCTACAATGAGGAATACGATCAACTGGCAGCGGAAAACGATAACTTTGAGTGGCACCTGGCGTTGTCCGATCCCCAGCCTGAAGATAATTGGACGGGACTTACCGGCTTTATCCACAATGTTCTTTATGAACAATATCTCAAGGATCACCCCGCCCCTGAAGACTGTGAGTACTATATGTGCGGGCCGCCGATGATGAACGCTGCGGTTATCAAGATGCTCGAAGATCTTGGCGTCGAAAAAGACAACATTCTCCTCGACGATTTCGGTGGCTGATTTTCGTGGCAGCTAGTCTCGAGCCGCGAACCAGAAAAACGGGGCCTCTGGCCTCGTTTTTCGTTGCTCTTGTGCTGGCTTTGCTCAGTGGTTGTGCAGATAAACCCCAAAGTTACAGCTTTGCCGGTGAAACCATGGGCACCAGCTATCAGGTGACTGTGATCGCCGCGCAGGCTCCGCCGGCGGATCTTGGCGATGGCATAAAAGCGGTGCTCGATAATATCGACCACAAAATGTCCACCTACAAAATCGATTCTGAACTCAGCAATCTGAACGCCGCTGCTGTGGGTCAACCATTTTCGGTTTCAGCTGAGCTGATGGAAGTGCTCGCGTTGTCAGCAATCATTTACAGCGATAGCAACGGCGCTTTTGACCCCACCGTAGGCGCACTGGTGGATCTCTGGGGGTTTGGCCCCCATTACCGCGAAGACCAGCTTCCCAACAGGGAAGAGATCGACAACCTGTTGGCGAAAATTGGCTTTGATGGTATCCAATTGCAGCCAAACGTGCCGGCGGTGATCAAGACCAAGGACATTTCTCTGGATCTTTCCGCCGTTGCCAAGGGCTATGCTGCTGATAAGGTAGGGGAACTTCTCAGCGCCCATGGACTCTCCAGATATATGGTGGAGGTGGGTGGTGAGATGGCGTTGTCCGGCGTCAACATGCGCAATGTGCCCTGGCAGATCGCCATTGAACGACCCCTGGTCAGTTCCCGCAGCGTACAGCGCATAGTATCCCTTACGGATGTGGGCGTAGCGACCTCTGGGGACTATCGCAACTATTTTGAAAAGGATGGCCAACGTTATTCCCATACGCTGGATCCGCGAACGGGTTACCCAATCACCCACCGCTTGGCCTCTGTTACAGTGATTGCCGACACCAGTGCCCGCGCCGATGCCCTGGCAACCGCATTTATGGTGATGGGCACCGAGGCAACCCTGGACTATGCTGCCAAAGAGGAGATTGCCGTGTTGACATTATCAAAAGCGGGTGAGGATTTTAGGGAACAGTATTCCGATGCCTTTAAGCCCTATCTCAATGAGGTGAACTAATGCTTATTTTCTTTATTACCCTGGCGGTGCTGCTGAGTATTATTGCTGCCATGTCCGTGGGAGTGTTGATGGGCAGGAAGCCTATCTCCGGTTCCTGTGGCGGCGTGGGTGCGGCTCTGGGTGAAGAGGAGTATATTTGTGATATCTGCGGCGGCGACCCCAACAAATGCGAAGAGAATGGCGGCGACACTGGTGCAGCCAAAAATCTCGGCTACAATGCGGCTGGTCGTTAATCTAGCGTCTTTGTGGATCTAGTGCTGATATTGTCTGTGTTGCAGAATCTCCAACTACCTCCAGCCCTGCTGGCGGTAGCTGCGCCATAAGACAAAGTTCAATTGAAAGGCTCCTGGTTGTTTTAACCTTTGCATTATTCTCTGGCACCCTTGGCTGAACCCTGTTTGGCCATTGTTGTGGCCATATCGAAAAAACACTCAAACCCGCCAGACTGCAAAAATGTGCCTATGCGCTCCAGGGAGCAGGCTGGACAGTTAAATAATCTCATTAAGAAGAGGATTGTTGAAAAAAATGACGGACACCCTTGCCAAGAATACAGACAAGACCATCAGTGAGGAGCAGGTGCTGTCCGCTGACGGCACCGCCATCGGTTATTTTAAAGTGGGCGCAGGGCCAAGCCTTGTGATTGTTCACGGCAGCCTGCAGTCGGCGGATGACTGGCTGCGAGCCGCCACCGGTCTAGCTGAGAACTTCACCTGTTATGTCATGGATCGCCGTGGCCGCGGTCGCAGTGGCGACAGCAGGGATTACTCGATTATCAAAGAGCGGGAGGATATTGAGGCGGTTCTCAATGTCGCAGGTGAGGGCGCGTTTTTGCTGGGGCATTCCTATGGCGGTGTCTGCGCACTGGAAACCGCAAACCAGTTCCCGGTGGCAAAATTGGTCATTTATGAGCCGCCAATACCGGTACATAAATCTGTCACTTCGGTGGGGCTTGATGATTATTACGATGCCTTTGAAAAAAATGATTACGAACAAGCCTTGGCGATTGGCCTCGCTCAGCTGCTAAAAATGAGTGACGAGGAACTTGAAGGTTTTAAAAAATCCACCTCCTGGGCGCGAACCGTGGCTCATACCCCCACCTGGACGCGGGAAATCGGTGTTATCCACCATATGGAAGTCGGGGCGGCGCGATTTGCCACCCTGTTATCTCCCACCTTGATTCTGGTTGGCGCCAATTCTCTTCCCTATCACCTCGAAGATGCGGAAACCCTCAACAAGGTCATTCCCCATTCGCGAAAGCTGTGTCTGAAAGGCCAGGGACACAACGCCCATGCCACAGGTACGGATTATTTTGTTCGTGTGGTCACCGAATTTTTGCTTGGCGATGCCATCCACGCCGGTTAGTCCAGAGCCTCAGGATGTTGGGGGCGGAACTTGACCACCGCGTGAATAACGTGGTCGTACTCAAAGTAGACAAAAAAATCTGCGTACTCCCAGGTTGTAATCGGTGGATTACCCACAGGGGTAGAGATATTAATGGCTTCGCCGAAGCGATTTTTCACTGAGGCTTTCAGTTCGCCCTTGCGGGGCAGTTCCTCGCCATGGGCACCGAGCTGTTGCTGACCCAGGGGGATAAGGATTGTTTCAGCCTGAAGAGCAGGGGCTGCCAGGCTGCATAGCAGTAAAACAAGTGCAAGTCTCATAAGCGATCCCAGCTCTTCAATGGCATAGATCAAATTCTTTTGTTCCATGTACAATGGCTATCCTAATGCAATGGGTCAAAATTGAATAGTCATGCCTTTTCCCGCTACAAAGCCGCACCCTGTAAATTCCACGATCTCGGGGATCCTTTGCCGTGACTGTGCGCCGCTGAGCGGTAAGCCATGAAATCTCCGTTGCCCTGGTTTATTGGCCTGCGCTATGTGCGCAGCAAAAAAGAGGAGGGGTTCTTCTCCCTGGTATCTGTATTTTCCTTTGCCGCCATGACCCTGGGGGTTGCCGCGCTGATTATTGTTCTGTCGGTGATGAATGGCTTTGACAGAGAAATCAAGGAGCGCATTCTTAACGTTGTTCCCCATATTACGCTGAGTTTTGCAAAGCCCCGCGCGGACTGGCAGAACAGTGACAAGGCGATTAATGAGCTTTCCGGAATTATCGATGTCAGCCCCTTTGTCGATGGCCAGGCCATGCTCTCTGCTCAGGGGCAGTTGCAGGGAATCAGTGTGCAGGGTATCGATCCCGACAGTGGCGGTATAGTGGATACCCTCAAGGAAAGCATGTTGAGCGGCACGCTCAGTAATCTCCAGCCCGGAGAATACGGCGTCGTGCTGGGCAGTCTTCTGGCGCGCAGTCTCAATGTGGTCAGTGGCGATCAAGTGTTGCTAACCTTGCCGCAGATGACGCTGACGCCCGTGGGTGTCTTTCCTCGGGTCAAAAACCTTCGCGTCGTGGGCGTTTATCAGGTGGGCGCTCAGGTGGATACAGGCATTGCCCTGATCCATGTCGTCGACGCCCAAAAATTGCTTCGTCTCGGTAACGGTTATGAGGGCTTGCGCATCAGCGTCGCCGACCCCTTTAATCTCGATGACCAGACGGCAGCATTGGCGAAAATGGCTGATCAATCCTTTGATGAAAGCACTGTAAGCACCTGGCAGGAGTCAATGAAAACCCTGTTTGCCGCCATTAAAATGGAGAAAACCGTTGTTGGCCTGTTGCTCTGTGTGATTATTGCTGTTGCCGGCTTCAATATTGTTGCCAGTTTGGTATTGATGGTGGCGAGTAAACGTAAAGATATCGCCGTATTGAGAGCCATGGGTGCCACCAGTGCCACGGTGACCGGAATTTTTCGCATTCAGGGCACCGTTGCCGGTATTTCAGGGGTCGCCCTGGGGGTTATGCTCGGCTGTTTGATCGCCTGGAAACTTGGGGTTATTGTCAGTCTCATCGAGAAACTGGTGGGTAAAACCCTGTTTGATCCCGAAATTTACTTTATCAGCCAGCTGCCCAGCGTTCTCCTCTGGCAGGATGTGGCCATCATTGCGGCCTTTGGTGTTTTAATCAGTGTGCTTGCCACATTGTATCCCGCCTACAGGGCTGGGCAGGTAAGTCCTTCAGAGGTTTTACGTTATGAGCATTGACAGCGGTCTTGCCCCCGTAGTGATTTGCTGTAACCGGCTGAGTCGCAGTTACCGCCAGGGCTCCCATAAAGTGGATGTGCTGAGGGATCTTCATTGTGAAATTCGTCAGGGGGAGCTGGTGGCTATTGTCGGTTCCTCAGGTTCCGGTAAGTCCACCCTGCTCAATCTGATGGGCGGTCTTGACGATCCGGATGGCGGCGATGTCAGTATCAATGGCCGTGCGGTCAAGCCTATGAATGAATCCCAGCGAGCGCAGTGGCGCAACAAGCATCTGGGTTTTGTCTATCAATTCCACCACTTGCTCGGTGAGTTCAGCGCACTGGAAAATGTCGCTATTCCCGCGATGATCGGCGGCATGAAAAAAGCCGATGCGCAGAGAGTGGCGGCGGATTTGCTTGTCAAGGTGGGGCTTGGCGAGCGTCTTGGCCACAAGCCTTCTGCGCTGTCTGGGGGCGAGCGTCAGCGGGTTGCCATAGCCCGCGCCCTGGCGACCAGCCCTTCCTGTGTACTGATGGATGAACCCACCGGCAATCTTGATCCGGTCACGGCGGCATCGGTGTTTGAATTGTTACTGCAACTCAACAGAGAGCTCTGTATCAGTTTTGTGATTGTCACCCACGATATGGCCATAGCCAAGAGAATGGATCGTATTCTCAATCTCGCCAATGGCAGGCTGGAGCCCCTCAGTCAGGGCTTGGCCGCGCAACCGTTGCCAGGGATCGCCGCAGAGCACCCCCATGTTTGACAGACCGGTTTGGTTTATAGGCCGGCGTTTTTTTTCGGCGGGCAGCAGTTCCCGGCTGGCCTCATTTATCTCTCTGTTAGCCATGACCGGCCTGGTGATGGGCGTCAGTCTGCTAATTGTGGTGCTCTCGGTGATGAACGGTTTTGACCGGGAGATGCGCACGCGAATTCTGGGGCTGGTTCCCCATATTCAGCTGTTTCAACGGGGCGGTGTTGACAACTGGCAGGCACTGGAAGACGAAATTCGCCGTATTCCCGGTGTTGCCGAGGTAACACCATTCAGCAGACTGACGGCCATGCTCAG
>JBFXIU010000039.1:0-20093 GCA_050175615.1 Porticoccaceae bacterium
CAAGCCGTTTAACACCGCCACCCCGGAGAGGGCGATAAAGCCAACACCCGCCGAGATCGACAGGGGCATGTCTCGCAGCCACAGGGACAGAACCCCGCCGGTGAGGGCCAGTGGCACGCCGGTGAAAATGATCAGGGCATCCTTGAGGGAGCCGAAGGCCATCACCAAGAGTGCGAGGATGATGGCAAGTGTCACCGGCACCACGATGGCAAGCCGCTGGCTGGCGGACTGCAGTTGCTCGAAGGTCCCGCCGTAATCCAGCCAGTATCCGGCGGGTAGGTCCACGTCGTCCGCAATGCGCGCCTGTGCTTCCTCGACAAATCCGCCCAGGTCGCGGTCCCGCACGTTGGCGGTGACCACCACCCGACGCTTGCCGTTTTCCCGGCTGATCTGGTTGGGCGCCGGAGCCAGCTCCAACTCGGCCACTTCCGACAAGGGCACATAGCCACCGTCCGGCAGGGGGACTGGCAGGTCCGCGAGGCTGTCCACATCCCGGCGGATGTCTTCGGGCAGACGCACCACCAACTGGAAGCGGCGGTCGCCTTCGTAAATCAGGCCGGCGTTTTCGCCCCCGACACCGGCTGCCACCAGATCCTGGAGATCATCCACCGTCAGCCCGTAGCGGGATAGCGCCATGCGCTTGGGGTGTACCGACAGCATGGGCAGGCCGGTCACCTGTTCGACCCGGGCATCGGCGGCGCCCTCCATGGATTCCACAACCTCAAGGACGTCGTTGGCCGATGCCAGCAACTGATCCAGGTCATCGCCGAATACCTTGATGCCGAGATCGGCGCGCACGCCGGAGATCAGCTCGTTGAAGCGCATTTCGATGGGTTGGGTGAACTCATACTTGTTGCCAGGAAGCATTTCCACCGCTGCTGCCATTTCCGCCACCAGATCATCCTTGGTTTTGTCTGGATTCGGCCATTGGCTGCGGGGCTTCAAGATAACGAAGTTGTCCGCCACGCTGGGGGGCATGGGGTCGGTGGCCACTTCCGGCGTGCCGATCTTGGCAAACACCTTGTCTACCTCCGGAAACGCCTTCAGCCGTTCTTCCAGCTGCGACTGCATCTCGATAGACTGCTCCAACCCGGTGCCCGGGATGCGCAGGGCATGGAGAGCAATATCCCCTTCATCCAGTTGTGGAATAAATTCCGACCCCAGGGTGGTCGCCAGCCAGAGACAGACCGCTACCAGCGCGGTCGCGCCGCCCAACACCAGCCAGCGGAACCTCATAGCCAACAGCAGCGCGGGCCTGTAGAGCGATTTGGCGCCGCTGATTACCGGGCTTTCCTTTTCGCTGATCTTGCCGCCCATGAAGACCGCCACAGCGGCGGGCACCACGGTGAGTGATAACACCATGGCCGACAGCAGGGCCATCACCACGGTGGCCGCCATGGGGTGGAACATCTTGCCCTCGACCCCAGTGAGGGCAAAGATCGGCAGGTACACCACGGTAATAATGGCGACACCGAACAGGCTGGGGCGAATGACCTCGTTGGTGGCCTCGAACACCAGTTGCAGTCGCTCCTTGAGGGCTAGTTGACCATTGTGCTGGGCCTGGGACAGGCGCCGGATACAGTTCTCGACGATGATGACCGCGCCGTCGACGATCAGGCCGAAGTCCAGCGCCCCCAGGCTCATCAAGTTGGCGGACACGCCAGACCGCACCATGCCGGTTATGGTGGCCAGCATCGAAAGCGGAATGACTGCTGCCGTGATCAAGGCGGCGCGCAGGTTGCCCAGCAACAGAAACAGCACCACGATGACCAGCAGGGCCCCTTCAAGCAGGTTTTTCTCCACCGTGGCGATGGCCTTGTCCACCAGCGCCGTGCGGTCGTATACCGCCTCCACCTTGACGCCGTCGGGCAGGGAGGGCTGAATGGCGTCCAGTTTCTCGGCCACCGCCTGTGCTACCGCCCGGGAGTTTTCCCCCACCAGCATCATGGCGGTGCCCATCACCGTTTCCCTGCCGTCGCGTGTGGCGGCGCCGGTGCGCAGCTCCTTGCCAATGGCCACATCAGCTACATCGGCTACCCGGACTGGCGCACCATTCCGGTTGGCAATCACCACCTTTTCAATATCGCCAATGGTGGCCAGCTGCCCGGGCGAGCGCACCAATAGCTGTTGACCGTTGCGTTCGATATAGCCGGCGCCGCGATTGGTGTTATTGGCCCGAAGGGCGCTGACCAGCTCATCCACCGTGATGCCGAACTCCAGCAACCGTTGGGGCGACGGCGTAACGTGGTACTGCTTGTCGTAGCCGCCAATGGTGTTGACCTCGATCACGCCGGGCACCTGGGCCAGCTGGGGTTTGATAATCCAGTCCTGGATCTCCCGCAGCGCCGTAGCGTCCAGCGAACTGCCATCCGCTTGAGTGGCGCCGGGCAGGGCTTCTACGGTGTACATGAAGATCTCGCCAAGACCGGTGGCGATGGGACCCATCTCCGGCTCCAGTCCGGGTGGCAGCGCGCTCTTGATGGCGCCCAATCGCTCATTGATCAGGTTGCGGGCGAAATAGATGTCCGTGCCTTCCTCGAATACCACCGTGACCTGGGACAGGCCGTAGCGGGACAGGGAGCGGGTATAGGACAGGTTGGGCAGGCCGTACAAGGCCGTTTCCACCGGGAAGGTGATGCGTTGCTCTGCCTCCAGGGGCGAATAGCCCGGTGCCTCGGTGTTGATCTGTACCTGGACATTGGTGATATCCGGCACCGCGTCGATGGGCAGGCGCTGAAAACTCCACACGCCCACGCCGACCAGCACCAGAATAAGGGATAACATTAAAAACCGCCGCTCTATCGAGAGACGTAAGATGACATTGATCATCATAGCCTCCTGGTTAGTGGTCGTGGGATGCGCCGGATTTTTCGATATCGGCCTTGATCAAATAACTGTTTTCCACCACATAGCGATCGCCTGCTTGCAGGCCGCCCAGCACCTCAGTCAGGTTGCCGTCGCTGCGGCCCAGCTCCAGTGGGCGGATCTCGTAGGTGTCATCCACCTGAATAAACACCACGGTCCAGTCCCGGAAGGATTGCAGGGCGCGGTTGTCAACCACCAAGGGGGCCTCCACCGTTTCCACCACGATATCCCCGGCCACCAGCAAACCGGGGGTCAGCAGTCCCTCGGCATTGTCGACTTCGACCCGGGCCAGGGTGTAGGGCGCGTTGCCGGGTGCCGGCAGCAGGTGGCGGATGGTGCCTTCCCGGTCAATGCCGTCAGCCTTCAGTCGGACTTTCTGGCCAATGGCAACCTCGGCCCGTTGGCCGGGGAAGACCTTGAATTCCGCCCACAGAGTGGTCAAATCGGCAATGGCGAATAGGGGTTGCTCCCCGGTCATTTCTCCGTTGCTGATCCGACGCTCAATGACAATCCCGTCGATGGGCGTCCGCAGTGCGTAGGTTTGCAGGCTTTCGTTGGACTCGACTTGAGCGAGCACGTCACCACCTTCGACCCGGTCGCCCAGATTGACTTTCACCTGGCTGACCACGCCCGGGAAACGGGCGCGGATCCGGGCAATCTGCTGCGGTGCCGTGGTCAGGCTGCCGTAGGTGGTGAGGCTGCGCTCGATGGCACTCGGCCCGGCTGCGGCCGTTGTGATACCCGCTTTTCGGGCGATAGCCGGGGCGATCCGGGTGCGACCTTCGTGGGATTCCCAGTGCCAGCGGTAGTTCTTGCCGTCCATGGCGAGGCTCACTTCTACGTCGAAGGAGTGGGGTTCGGTCACCACGCCATCCCCCAGCCAGTAGTCCCCCTGGTAGGCGAAGTCGAAGGTGTCCACTTGCCCACCCAGGCGGGTGAGCTGGACATTGAGGTCAATATCATCAGTAACGGCGCGGCCATCCCTGGTGACCCAGGCCCGGTATTCCGGTGGGACCCCCTGCTCGAAGATCTGCAGTTCGACGGTGGCGTCGTTCTGTTGCAGCAGTATGCCGCCGTGAGGCCCCCTGGCCTCTGCCTGCGATTCGTCGTGTTGTTCCTCGGCAGCTTGTAAGGGGCTGATGGCAAGGCAGGTGGCCACCAGAATCAGACAGAGTTGTTTTATCAGTTGCATGGTGTGAATCCTGAATTTGTGGGTTAGCGCGTCGGGGCGCCCGGAACAGTCGCGAGTGGCTGCGCCGTAAGTTGTTCGATCAACGCCTGGTTGAGCAGCGCCGTGGTGGCGGCGTCGACCAGTGCCTCCCGTGCTGAGAGCAGCTCCCGCTGTGCGGCGGTCCACTCCACATAGCTGTAGCGGCCGTTTTCATAGGCTTCGCGGGTCTGAGTGAGTGCCTCGGTCAGGTCGGGAAGCATTTGGCTGCGAATCTGCTCAACAGTCTCGATGCTTTGTTGCCGCAAGTGGTAGGCGTCGAACAGGCGCGAATGGAGGCGCAGCAGGGTATCCTCCCGGCGGAATCGGACCTCATCCCGCGCCGCCAGGGCGGCCTGCACCTCGCCGCGATTGCGCCGTCCGGAAAAGAGCGGTACCGAGAGCCCAGCGGTCAAGGCCGTATCATCCGTCTCTTCGAAGCGCCGGATGCCGACCTGCCAACGGATGTCGCTCTCGGACTGGCTGCGCGCCAGCTGAATTTCCGCTTCGCGGATACGCTGTTCGCTGGCGTAGATTTGAATGGCCGGGCTGTCGCTGACCCGCTGGTACAGAGCAACGAAGTTGTCGGAGGAACCGAACTGGAACAGGTCGCCTTCCAGCATTTGAAAGTCCGGGCTGGTATCACCCCACAGGGAAGCCAGAGCCATTTTCCGGCTCTCGTAGGCGGCTCGCAGATGGGACTGCTCAATACGACTCTGGGTGAGCGCGGCCCTGGCGCGCAGGACTTCGGCCTGGGGCGCCGCGCCGCGGTCGGCGCGACGGGTGACGATCTCGTGGGTGGCCTCGGCCAGCGCCACGGCTTCAGCGGCGAGTTGGAGTTTTTCCTGCAGGGCCAGGGTGGCGACAAAGCGCTGGGTCACCTGTCCGAGCACATCCAGGGTCTCGGCCCGGCGCTCGGCCTCGACGCGCCCGTATCGTGAGTCAACCACGCTGACGCGGGCCTGACGCTTGCCGCCAAGTTCGAGAACCGATGACAGGGATAGGGTGTACTCTGCCCCGTCAACTCCTCGCAGATTGTCGCTGCCGAGGAAGTTTTCCACTTCCAGGCCGGCCTCCAGGGCAGGATTTTGATCTGCCGTGATGCGTCGGCCATCAAGACCCTGAAGGCGAAAATCGAAGACCTGGAGGCCGGGGTTTTGTGCCATGGCCCGCGAGAGAGCTTTGGACAGAGTGAGCGGTTTCTCCCCGGCGAGTGCCAGGGTAGAACCAAATGCCAGCGTTAGAAGGCAAAAGGCATGGATAATAGAGTGGCACGGCATTGCGCGCCGCCCGTTTTTTACGGGCATTCTGAAAAGCATGGGACTGCTCCTACGAAAGTCTAAATGACAGTTGTTCCCCGGGTGGGGAAGGTATTCGCAGGGTCAGGAAATGGGAGGGCGGAAAAGGGAGGATTGAACCCCGGTGGTGAAGTTGGCTTGGTAGTCGGACTGTACTATTCCCGCAGCCAAGCCGGAAATGTCTGTGAGGGTTCCCAGCAACACCATGTGAAAGCAGCTGTGGCTGTGATGGCAATGGTCCGCTGAATGACTGGGGCTGTCGGGAGACGACTTGGTTGCCTGATTTTCGCTGGAAAAATCCGCTGATTCGTGTGAATGCTCATCATAATGTGGCATTGCGGGGTTGTGCGGTTGTGATTCATAGGCAATAGACGCCACTGACTGCAAAGCAATCAACAGCGTCATTGCGACTATGAAACAGCGTTTAATCATGCAAGTGGTCCCGGAATTTGATCGTGAGCCTAGCAGAAAGGCAACCACATAGAAAGGACTGGACTCCCATGGCGTTACGTGTGTCCGTAGTGCGCTGCCCTGAGTGGCGGGCGATTGCACCGACCAACCGCAGTTCGTCTATGTGGCTGCCGCCGGGGGCAGCCGGGCCGGGATCAATATGGCCGGCGGCGACGCTATGCTCGATCTTCGCGCCATGCCGGCGGTCATGGCGATGCGGGCCAATATGACCGTGCAGGAATTGGCTGAAGAGCTGTTTCCCTACCTGACCATGGTGGAAGGGCTCAAGCTCTGCGCCCAGACTTTTACCAAGGACGTGACTCAATTGTCCTGTTGCGCCGGGTAAGGCTGCGTTCCCGGCTCAGTCGGCATTCCTGATCAGGCGCGGCAGCCAACGCAGATACGCGACCATGCCAAACAACTCGACCAGGGATTGGAAGACGATGACAACGATGGCGGCACGCCAGGGCTCCGGCAGTGACAGCGCCAGCGGCAGCATGACGAAGGAGTTGCGGGTACCAAAGCTGAAGGTGAGGGTGCGGCCGATAGTGGGCGTGAACCCGAATAGCTCACTGAGCCCCTTGCCGATGGTAGCGGCGGCAACCAGATAAAGTACAAAAACCACAAGCGCCGACCACAGCAGGGCGCCATTGTCGATCACCAGGCTGACCTGGGAGCCGGCAATTAGAAACACCACCAATGCCAGCAACGGCACGGGCAGCCACCCAAGCCAGTCCACCAGTGTTTGCGCGCGCGGGTGCTTTTCCGTCAACCGTTCGGTAATCCAGGCCAGGATCAGCGGGGTGACAATCAATCCGAAGAATGCCGGCAGCAAGTGGCTGCCAACCGCCAGTTCAATGGCGATATTGCCCATGAAGAGCCAGATATAAATGGGTAGCAAAATGAGCTGGACCAGCAGAAGGATCGGCGCGGCCGCTATGGCCCTGGCACCGTCCCCACCACCGAGATGGGTAAAACTGATAAACCAGTCCGTACAGGGCACCAGCAGTACCAGCAGTACGCCGAGACGAATAGCGGGATCATCCGGTAACAGCCACAACAGAAGACCAACGACCACCGGTATCAGGATAAAATTGCCCGTCAGCAAAGCGGCCAGAAAGCGGCGATCACGAAATGCCGACCTGAGATGTATCAGTGGTACCTGAGTGAAAGTAGTGTACAGGAGAACACCCAGGGCCGGCCAAAGCAGCGCTTCCCAATGACGAGTCTGCTCTGGTGACATCCAGCCGATGGCCATGCCGGCCAGGATGGCAACCAGATAAAACCAGACCTGATATTGTTCTAGGCTGTTACGCATTTGGCTTCTTCCACGATGATACCCGGACTCGGCACCTGTTTGTGTGGGCCGGATAGTACCATGGGAGTCCTGTGAGTCACGGTGTTGTCAGCCAACGTGTCTGTGGGAGTTCCTTCCAACCCCAGCAAAGTACTACTGCATACGCTGAGATATGCCCCAAGTTACCGGCCGATTTCTTAGGGAAAATCTGGGGCAATTTGATCGCCAAACTATGCCATTTCAGGCCATATTGCGTAGTACGGTGTAGGCTTCCTACGATGGTGATAATAAAAGAAAATACGTATTTTTAGCCGTTTGGCGTTCAGTCTGTCCCCACTCTTGGAGAATGGTCATTAGGGTTCCGCCTTATTTGATTTCAGCCTGGTGATAATCTGGCGTCGATTTGCCACCAGTTCGGCTGCTTCCCGCACCGGATCGTCCTCGACATGAACGTATCGCATGAACATGGTCACGGTTTTGTGAGCGGTCAGTGCCATACCCACTTTGATCGGGATGCCGGAATTGGCGATGTCGGTGGCAGCGCGATGCCGGATGCCGTGTGTGCCAACAAGGGGGATGCCGGCCCTTTTCAGTATGCGGCGCCAGGCGCCATAGTAGGCGTTTTGGGTCAACGGCTTGTTGGGATCTTCCAGAGCAGGGCAGACGTACTCCGATTTGCTGTGGATTGCGGCATCAGAGAGCAGTTCGTAGGCTTCCGAGCTGATAGGTTTGGACATGTCACCGGTTTTGCTGTCGGGCCAGACTACTCGGCGACCGACCAGGTCTACCCACTCCCATCGCAGCGCCAGGATTTCGGACATTCTGGCGGCAAAGGCAAATTGGAGCCGAATGCCGAGAATCGGAGAAGGGTGTTCAAATTCCTCCTCTTCTGTTTTCTCCAGTTGCCTGAATAAGAGGATCATCTCCTTGTCGGTAAGTAGTCGAGTTTTGCCTTTCTCTGGGAACTTGGTCACGTGGCGGCAAGGATTGGTGCCATCCGGGCGGTACCCCCACAGTTCAGCCAGGTTGAACATTTTGCGAACACAAGCCAGTATCCGGTTAGCCTGGGTGGGTGTTTTTTCCAGGCGCTTCATGAGAGCCAGAATATCGGCTCGTTCTACCTCGTGGACTTTCAAGGTGCCCATAGAGGGGAGAAGATATTTATCGATATGGTACTGGTTTTTCTTTTGGGTAAGTGGTTTGTTGTGCGGTATACAGTGATCTTCCATAAAGCGTTTGCATAAATCTTTAACCGTCGGGGCTTGCCGATCCCTGGCTTTTTGGCCTGAAGGGTCATTGCCCCGGCGTACATCCGCCAGCAAATCCTGAGCGAGGGTGCGGGCCTGTTCGACAGTCAGCTCGCCAAACAGGCCAAGTGACGGCTTGCGTCGCTTGCCACTGTTTGTGCGATACTGGAGCATGAAAACCTTGCGTCCAGTTGGGGTGACTTTGCAGAAAAATCCGGGTACGAGGGTATCCCTCAATTCAATGTCGGTTTCTCCCGGTTGGGCACCGGCAACGATGGTTTTTGTGAGCTTTACTCGCGGCATTTCTGGACTCCTGAAACCTCCGGTTCCAGGTCTTATCCAAGGAGCAAATAGGAGCCTCGGGAGAGCGAACCAGAGCGATTAGCATCAAACTCCGGCATATGATCCCTTTTTTTAAGTCTTTGAAAAACCAGCTGAATCGCGCCGTATACAAGCAGGGAGTACCCCGGAGTGGAAGCCAGACTACCGCTTAAAATCCCTCGGTGGAAACACTGTACCGGTTCGACCCCGGTCCCGGGCACCAATAAAATCAATAAGTTAATAACAGTTTAATCTTGCATCTGAAATTTGAAAAATATTACAGGTTAATGGTCATTCTTGGTTGTTGGTGGTCTTTCAATTGGTGGTTCTGCAGGACGCGGGTTCAGCTCCCAAAACGGGAACTGAATTGATCCATTAAACTGTGCCTTTCACCCCGGCCAAACCCTTGCCTGCAAATGTCCTAAATAGCTTGCAACCCTTCCTGCTACGAGCGTTCATGTCCTCCCGTAAACAACAACGAGGTGAACGAAATGGAAGTATTGCATATGAGCCAGCGGCAGCTGGCCAACCGTTGGGGAGTCAGTGAGGCTTGCCTTGGACGCTGGCGGTCTGAGGGCATTGGCTAACAATTCCTGAAACTGCGCGGCCGAGTAATGTATCGCCCTGTCGATGCTGAAGCCTTATAAGGAAAGCTGCCTCGGGCAATCCACCAGCAGTCCCAAAGCCAAACTGCAGATCCGTTCGGTGTCTTCCGTTTAGGGGGGCACCGAAGCTAAGCCTCGCAGGCGGAATGGCGAGCCGGCAAAAGGACATAAACAACCATGAAAGCAACATTTGCGTTGCTTTTTCTGGTTCTGGTGTAATGAGCCGCTTAAAAGCAACTGATATGTTGCTATCGGCAGAAAAAGCAATATATGTGTTTACAGTGATGGATTCGATACTCGACCAAATAAAACAGCGGCGACTGACACTTGGTCTCAAGCAGAACGACATGATGCTGCGTGTAGGTGTATCTCGTCAGCAGTATCAGCGCCTGGAGTCCAAAGGAAACCCCCAGCTAGACACCTTGGAGTTGATCGCGAAGGGCTTGAATAGCGAACTTATGCTCATACCAAAGGAAAAGCTTGGCGCTGTTATGGCGCTGCTTCAACAGGAGAGTTCCGAGCCAGACAAAGCGCATGTGACCCAGGTGAAAAAAACTGCAAAGGAAGATGAAAAGAAAAGTCTTTCAGATGATCCATGGCAGGATTTACTGGGGGATGCATCATGAGCGAAGCCCAAGTCGATGAAATAAACGTACTCAAGTTGAGCTTGCACGAAAGGCTGGTTGGCTATTTGGCTGGCTTCAAAGGCGGTAGAAATGTGCTGAGCTTTGCCGAGGAATTCAAGAGTGTAGTAATTCAGACCAAATCTGACACCTTGTCTTGAAAAAGTCAGGGTTACCGATTTTGATAGATGGTGACTAAACCTGAAATCAAAATCACATAAGAAGTAATCCTCATGCTTCATAATAATCAGAAAATCATTAAACACAAAGTAGGCTTGTTCAATCTGGCAGAAGAATTGGGTAATGTGGGAATTGGGCTATTTTGATGGATTTAGCGCAGGTTCCGTTGCAGTTTTGCCAATCGTTGATTATGTGGGAGCAACATTTAAAGGACAGGAGTACTTAGGTCTGTACCCGCTGGTCGATAAAGGCACATACACCGACGGTCGGTCTGATGTATTTGTGAAAAAACCGGACGCTTGGTTAACTCTCGATTCGTTTAGGAAAGGAAGTACGGCTTGGATCGTTAGCAGTACCAGTTTTAGCAGTACTGCTAGGGTACTGCTAAATCAATAGGATGTTATAGGAATGCTAAGGATGTAATAGGCGTAAAAAAGCCCGGAAATCTTAGGAAATCCGGGCTTTTTAGTAGGTTTTAAGTGTTTCTAAAACCTGGTGTTGGTGGGGCGGCGGGAGTTTAAATCTTCATGTATCTATTTGTAAATAATAGATAAATAAAATATAAATATCTTATTGGAATACTTTTTGGAATGCAAAAAATAGGTGCTGAGAATGCAGCGCTTTCAGCTCCCTTCTAAAGGACTTAAGACTGAATGGTTGTTCATTGTTCAACTCCGCATTCTGGATCTGCTTTGCGCATAACACAAAATATATTTATAAAACAATACGATAAAGGATAATCCTTGGTATTTCAATATCTGGCTACACGAATAGCTACACAGGTCGTTGAGCAAGTCTACCTTAGAAGAGCGGATAATTTTTCATTGCTTCATCAAGCCCTCACCCATCTCACCTGTTTGAAGGTGTCCCTCTGACGGAGAATCTTCTGCTTTTGATGTGGCGCTATCTTTTAGGCGCTCTACGGTGCGTTTCAGTTCTTGGAGGAAGCTCTTGAGTTCTTCCTCGCTACTGGGCTGATGGTGTAGATCCTCTCGATTGACTAGATTTCTGCCCTTAATGATAAGCAGTAGTAATTGAGCCAGACCACCATGGGTGTTCAGCAGGTCGCCCAGGCTACGCTCGCACTTCTCGATTTTCATTGTGCGGCTCAACAAGGGATAAATATTATTGAGTGCTTCTCGAATTTCTTCGAGCTTCTGCAACGGGGATTTTCCGGGGGTGTTAAGGTCTGAAATTTTTATCAGAGAGCTTGCCTTGCTGAGGCTTTCCTCTCTAAACTCAGCTAACGACTCGGACAATGTATCCACTTGACTTTTAAGGCAGCGCAGCTCAGCTAACTCTGTCGTGCTGTTTGTTGTCTCTGCAGGAGCTTGCACTGTAGGTGCTTCTAGTGCCTCATGCGAGCTAGCCCTGTCGAAGGGTAGCTTGGATTCATCTGAGCCGGGTTCGGAGTCTGGCGAGGATTGGGGGTTTTTAGTCAGTTGTTCATTAACCTTATGAATATCTGCTAATTTTTCTTTGAGTTCGTTGTTGTCGGTTGATAGCTGCTCATGGCTTGATCGAACGTTGCGCAGCTCCAATTTTAGGCTTTCTAGCTGTCCATGTAGCCGTCCTATCTCGGTATTCTTCTTTGAGATGTCATTCTCAATTGCTTTGTACTTCCCGAGGCAGAGCATGATCTGTTTCTTGAAGGTCGCTCGACCTGCCAAAGTACCTCCTATCTCCTTCAAAAGGGTGCGATCTTCCTTGGTCAGCACAAGCCGAATCTGTCGCTTGCGGGTGGTGTTGTAGCTTTTTTTCGCGCGCCAAGCTCCCCGCATTTTCCGAAGATCGTTAACCACTTCATCAAGTCCCGGATTCGCTCCTGATGTGACAAGATGATTGATCACGCCGTTGATCCTCTTGCGCTTGGATGCCCAATCCGTCGGTTGCACCAAGGGCATGGTGATATACCCCTTGCTCGTTAGATAATCATCAACCCAGTCAAAATCCTCCTCTGTTCTGTCAGGTTCCTCACACCAGGTACTCCAGGTCTTAGCTAAAGCCTTTGCGGATCTGTCGAGCTTCTTCCGCTCTTTGTCCCTGATCCGTGTGTTGATTTCAACCGAAATCTCGTCGCTTGAGGTTGTATCTGCCACGACTTTCTCCGCTTTCCCATAACGTCCTGAAGATACCAATCGAGTGTCGGTCGGCATCGTTCGTTAAATTCATTAGAAAATCATTATGTCATTTTATAGAGATAACGTCAAAGCAACCGATAAAGGTAGCATTAGGTCTGATGGTGTCCTATTTAGACCCGTTCCTATGCCCTCTCAAGCGCCGCTATTTCGTATGCCCCTGGTATATCAATTTATCTAATATGAAGTCATAAAGTGCGAGGTAAAAACCTGGCTTATGCCATGCTTGGGGCCTGTTTGACGACAATTATCTTGGCAGGATGCGTTACACAATGGTGTCCGAGGACAGAGGTGCGGGGGCAGGACATGAATCAACGCCAAGAGGAGTTGTATATGCTGAGTCGACGAACCGGCCGTCACTAAAGGTCAAGGCCAAGGCAGATCTCTTCCTTCCTTCACGCTGCTGGGTCAAGAATTTTGATGCAGATATGGCGCCTCTAACCCGCCACTGACGCACGCGGTCAGCCCCACTCGTCGTCGCTTGGGAATGCGGAAGGTTTTCATTGCTTGAAGGCGATCCCGGGCTGTTTTGCCTAAGCTGTTGGTGTAATTGGAGGAGTTCCATCCGATGAGTACTATAACTCTGTGTTGCGCACCCTTCGGCGCCGGGTGCAGCAGTGATAGGCGCTCCTTGATCCCGGTCGGCCGGAGATCTGGCGGAAACGGGCCGAACCGGGCATGATGGAGCTGTCGGAATTCACCCATCCAGAGGAACCCATTACCATGGCGGGCGACCCCTTTTCCCACCTGTTCTATCAGTGGGGTCTGGTCTTAAGTGGTTGGCGTTCAGCAACCTTCGTGTTGGACAGTGAGAGCTTGCGGCGCTTGCGGTAGGGCTGCAGCGGATGGCTCCTGCGTCAGGCTGGCTGCAATGTTCGGGAGTGTTGTAAAGAGGTTCAATAAACTGATGAACACCTGGTCGGTCTCCTGCGAGCAAGTGTTTGATCGCTGCGGCATGCGCACATCGACCTCGCGCTTGATCAGTGCACAGGGTCGTAATGACCGCCGACGGTAACCTGGTAATCGATGCGAACCTGGGTCTTCTTTCATTCGGCATACAAGTGCGGGCAGGTCCAGCTGCTCGAAGTGCCCCCGGCGGCAGCCGGGCAGCTTGCGGAAGGGGCGATTGTTGAACTTCACCAGCAGTTCGTTGATGGCGGCGTTGAGCGCCAGCAGGGAGGAGAACTGACGGTGGCGCAGCGCGGCTAAAATCCAACGCTCGACCACCAGCACGCCACCTTCCACCTTCGCCTTGTCCCGTGGTTTGCGAACCCGCGCCGGTAACACCGCGACTCCGTAGTGGGATGCCACGTCGTGGTAGGTGGGGTTGGTATCGGGTTCGTAGCGGTGAGCTTTGCTCACACCGGATCGCAGGTTGTCTGGGACGACCAGTTCCGGCACGCAGCCCATAAAACGGAAGGCGCGCAGATGGGAGCCAATCCAATCCGGCAAGCCTTGGCTCCAGGTGGCCTCGGCGTAGGTGTAATTGGAGGCGCCCAGTACGGCAACGAAGATCTGCGCTCCGCGGACCTCCCCGGTGACGCGGTCGATCACCTGCGCGGTCTGGCCGGCATAATCGACAAACAGCTTCTTGGCGCATGACCTCATCCAGCGTGCCCTGCCAGGCCCGGTAATGATCGCAGAACCAGCTGTACTGGTAGCCGTCAGGGTGGGCAGTACGGAAGCCCCGCGCCTGGCCTTCTGTTGCCCTATGCCCGCTGGCGGGCGATCTATCAGCAGCTGCGGCAGGATAATACCCTTGATGAGACCTGCAAGCGTGTGGTTGGCGGTTTGAAGCTGGCCGCCGACCAGGACCGCTCCGGTGCGATTGGAACCTGGTGGCTGTCGGCACTGGAAGTCGGTAACAGTCCTACGCTAATCGAACTGCAGGACCACTTTCGCACAAGCCGACGAGCCTTGCCTGAGGATCAGGTCCTGGTCCAGCATGCCCTGGCCTCATAGGACGCTCTGATCGGGGAGGTTTGTCATGGCTGATGCTGCCACCCTGCCGATTCTGCTACGTTAGCTGCGCCTGCCCACTATGGTGGCTTGCCGCGATGAGGTCATTGCCCGTGCCGCTCAACAAGGATGGTCGCTCCAGCAGGCCTTGGCCACGCTATGCGAGTACGAGCTGTCCGAGCGCGAATAGTGGCGCCTGCAGCGCCATCTTCACGAGGCTCGGCTCCCGGTCGGCAAAACGCTTGGCACGTTCGACACGGCGACTCTTAACCCCTCCCAGCGCCAGCGACTGAGCGCCCTGGCCCACGATCGGGCCTGGATTGATCAGGCCGCCAACCTCCTGCTGTTCGGCGCCTCCGGTCTGGGCAAGAGCCATATCGCCGCCGCTGTCGGCCATGCCCTGATCGAACAAGGGCTTCGGATTCGCTACTATCCAGCATCCAACCTGGTTCAGGAGTTGCGGTCGGCCAAGCAGGGACTGTCGTTATCGGATGCCCTGACCAAGCTGGACAAGTACCGACTGCTAATCATTGACGACCGGCCAATGTAATTGGCGTCAGATATCCCGCTTCGGTTGTGGTGCCTGATGAGACTCACAGCTGCGCTGACAGGGTGGCAGCTTTGCCGTGGAATCAGTGGCAGACTTGGTCGAGAATGAGCAGTTGAGCGACAACATCACGGTGAGAGCCGATAGTAAAGGAAAGCCTACGCCAAGTTGACGCGTACTTCTGATTTCAAATAGCTATAAAACTTGGAGTGCCTGCGCCCCGTTGGATGTTGTCGCTTCAGTCCGGGGGCAAGGCTTCTTTATTGTGTCCACAAAAAACGGGGTAGAACCCCAGCTTTCAATTGAAAGGATTGGTAAGCTTTAGCGGTTTAGGCGATCCGAAGAGGAGATAACTGTTGACTTGGGCGATAAATCCGGCGTTGGTATTGGGTCTGGACCCGAAACAATTCACCCTGGTAGAGCGTAACCGTTCTTCTGAAGGGGTTGATCAATCAGGAGAGACAAGCGCAAAAAAGACCAAAATCACTCTTTCACCAGAGGCTAGGTTGGGCTTGATACGCTTGCTAGAGGGGACACAGGGTTGTCCGGGTTTCTTTGAGTCCATTGCGGGATTGTCTCGAAAAATTCTGGTTAGTCGCCATGTGATCAGAGAGTTATTAGCATTTATGAAGCGAAAGCGGTGGTTGAAAAGTCGAGGAGAGAACCAATACGAATACACCGAAAAATTCTTTCAACTATTTGCCACCGCTAAAAGGGGTAAGGAATTTCGCTACATGGAGAAAGTCATACCAGCCTTCTTAGATGAGCAGAAGCGGCTGCATGCCATGCAAAATGTTTCGAGATCCTTAGGTGCTAGCTTACCGAATGCCAGTCAATACCTCTTGTTGATCCTGCTTTACACGGCAGATCTCAGAGGCGTCGTTTCAGGCATAGGCAGGACCGTTCTATTTAACATGGCAGGAATGAGCAAAAGCCGCACACATTCCCAGCTTGCTAATCTGCGAAAATTAGAAGTAATCATTCGTTTGGTCGAAGGGGAAACTCTGTTTCCGCCGATTGGAAAGATGGCTAGTGTGTATGTGTTGAATCTATGGCACCCGAGTTTTGGGCTTCATGAATTGAAATTGAATCGAATTACTGTTACCAATAAGTACATACCTCCTTACAACGCCAATCCGTTTTGGATGCGGCTGGCATTTGCTCGTGATCGGTGGTGTGATGCACAGAGGATTTTGAAGGACAAAGAGGCTAGGAAAAAATCCTACGAGCGTGAGATCGGGAGTTTGCCTGAGACGCTTGCATCAGACACGGAAAAATCAGGTTCGCCAACTAATACCTCCATTGAGTTAGATATTGCAGACGTTCAGGGCATTCTCCGTAACAAGCTGACTGCCAAGCGCGTTCAGTTTGAAATAGAGGAGGTGGCAGCTTACCTGATCGGGAAAGAGCATCGGGCTATTGCAGAACTCAACGGCAAAATGTTGACGTTTAGAAATATCGAATATAGTCGATCAGCACGATTCTGGATACCCTTTCCAATAGGGATTGAACGCAAAGAGGTCTTCAAGATTGCTGCGAAAAGAGTAATATCGGCGCTATTTTCAAGTTTAGAGAAAGATGCTGAGAGCCTATCTTTCCTAGTGGCAACTAATAAATCGGACGATTTATTTTTGCCGTTAACCAACGAAAAATCTGGAATCCAAAATCTCATCCGATTGTTATCTCTCGAAGCAATTTACCTGGCGATGGAATTTGAAGGCGCGGTGAGGAAATCCTTCGGAGTAGGTGGTAGATCCGTATTATTCCTGCCGCTTGAAAAAAAAGAGACAGCCCTAATTCGAACCATCTGGATTGTAGGCCCAGGCGTGGCAGGTCGGTCAGTAGAGATGGAGCGATCTGTTGAAAATGGCAGTGAGTGGCGTTCATCTTGCCAGTCGCTAAAAGAGCAGGGCGCGCCTACAGCTTCACTTTCCCGTAAAAACAAGTCATAGAAAATACTGCCGTACTGGATCCACTAGATCAGATTGAGTTCAAAAGTTTGTCATTGTAAGCGCTCATTGATAAATAGAGATAATCCAAAATTAAAATCGTTGCGGGGATATTCTGAAAATTAAAAACTACTACCTTGCACCAATCTCATGCACCTAAACTCATCAGGAGTACACGCATGAGCACTTCAATCAGACTTATCCGCAAACCCACTGTTCTCAATCGAATTGGCCATAGCAATGCTTGGCTTTACAAGAAGATCGCCGAAGGTGCTTTCCCACAACCGGTAAAGCTGGGAGCCAGGGCGGTTGCCTGGGTAGAGAGCGAGGTCGAGGAATGGATTCTCGCCAGAATTGAGGAGCGAGATGGAAGAAGGTCTGTGACGCGCTGAGATACAACTCAGAATTCGTTGCACAGCTCGTCGACAAGATGCGGATCAGACGACTTCTTCCGGTCTGCCGTGCCCTCCAGGCATCTGACAGCCCATAGCCTACGGAAAGTGACACCTGTTCACGGTGAGCCTCAAGCCTGACATGTCCCCAGGGGATTCAGGTGGTGCTGATTCTTGAGCGGTCGGTCTCTCTTGAACCAATTCTGCCCTCGATGGGCAACTCCCCATTCCCTCTTTGCCCGGTTTTAGTCCGTGGTTGGACTTTCTTCGACTGGGGGGAGCTATTCCTTAACAACATGAGCGGCACCCGGCCTGAGTTTACGTTTCGCGTCCGGCCTATGGCTGTGTCTGTGAGAATCGTTCGGGTTAGGGGGCTGCAACCTGTTTCACTGGAAATACTCTTCATGTGTAATGATTACTTTCCCGCATCCCACACCGTAAATGCGCAGCCAGATGTCTTGTACGAGACCCTTTCACTGGCGGAACTCCGAGCCATTGATCATGGTCGGTTAGAGCGAGTCATAGATATGTTGAATCGCGCCTGGGATATTTCACCCCGGCTGTCGATCGCTAGCTTCGAGCTAGCATTTACCGATAGGGAGCCTGATGCTCCCGTAACTGTCGCTCTCCAGATGAGGGGGTATTTTCGCACACTCAGTAAGTTAATCCAGCGGAGTCGTGCCGAGTATGGCGAGCGTAACATCGGCCACGGCTCCACTCGGTTGTGGGGGATCTGGTCAGCTGACAAGCCGGGGAGGGGGGCGAACTCTCGAATCAGGGTTGCCTGCCTGCTCGACCGTGATGTCTGTATAAGGTGGCAAGCGCCTGGAGCGACCTGGCAGAGCGTCATCGCAACTACCTTTCATACAGCCTATCGGGTAGTTCACGGTAACCGGCCTGAAATGCCCGCACTCGGTGTTCAGCTGCGCGCCGACTGGCTACAATCTGTCGACGGATACCGCGACTTTGCGGGCTTCAAAGCGGCATTCCGGCAGCTTATAGAGCTTTGCAAATCCCCCGATTGCGCTTTTGGATGTGGACTGGTACCAGATAGGTTGTCAGATGTTGAGTTATGCCCTCTCGACAGCTTCATCTTTCCCCCGGACTCCGCTTGCGGAGAGAGCAAGGGTGTTTGCCTCGCATTTGTATGACGTCGGGCAAGAGGTCTTGTCCGACCAGATCTGTGCTGACTGTGTGGGGTAAACCGTCTTGACCGGTCATCCTAATTGTCGCCTATCCTGGGGCGCATCTCTCCTGTGGTGGTTTCATTGTTTTCGATAATGTCTTGCCGGCCATCAACAGACCATTGCGCAGGAGATAAATAGGTAATGGGCATTCTACGCCAGTCCCCGGTAGCGGATTTTGGTAAAACTGAAACGCTTTCCATCATGCCGAACACATCTCCGACGTTGGCGCCGAGCTTCGATTTGTTGCGGTTGCTGGCACGCTTTCTATCACTGAGCGATCGGTGGCTCGAGCCTTTCTTCTTGGTACATTCTCGGGCGCCAGGCGCATGCTCAGCAGTATCATCCCCTCGCCCAGCATAGGGCGAGCCGCCCCGGGCCGTGGTTTCCTCCTGGTGCAGGATATCGCCAAGTAGCCGGGAGTCATGGACGTTGGCAGACGTGGCAACCACGCTGTTGACATACCTGGCGAAGGCCGGCAGCGAGAGTGGCCTACTGGAGACCTGGCTGCGCAAAGCAGGACATCAGATGCCGGGTTTGCGTGATCCGGACATGCCGATCCAGCGATGATTCACAACCCACCAATAGTTCCCCGTTAGACATACCAATCTTGGAATTCGGGGATGTGTGGGCAATTGAATGCATGCCTTTTTCGGCAACCTGTTAGGATCCATCTTTAACCAGCGAGCTGGCTATAACTTCTGGGAAAGTTTTTCCAGAGTAAATTCTGTGTGAAAAACCCGCTTGGTACCTGGACTCATTTCTGAGAAACCCAGGTACCTACTGGCGTCGGAAATGTATGTATTAGTAAGACATATTAAAGAAGGAGTACACAGTATTTGTAGTGAGATATATCGTGATTATAGATACCAGGCTATAGAGTCAATAACCCTATCCATCAGAGGAGTAGATTAGTGGTAGTGATTGAGTGATGCATATGAATAGAGCTATAGATTTATACACAGAGTCTGAATACAGGGGATACCCTGTCATGACTCAGATAGGTCCATTGGATCGCAGTTATCTGGATAGAGCCTACAGGACACTTAAGAGCGCATGGGATGAGTATCCCTGGTTGTTGGGTATACGGTGTGAACTCTGTTTCCCACAGGGGTGGGTATTTCACCCAGAAAGTTATACCAATGAGAAAATGGAACAGTTCATAGCGTCACTCAAAGCACAGATTGTGGCCCATCAATCCAAGTTGATGAGGCAGGGGAGTCGGGTCCATCCCTGTACCCTTCGGTATATTTGGGCGAGGGAATACACTCGGGACGGGAGACCCCACGATCATGTGGTGCTACTGCTCAATCACCATGCCTTCTTCACGTTAGGACGGTTCGAGGAGGGGAGAGATAACCTGTACAAGCGGATCACGCAAGCCTGGGCCAGTGCACTGGGGCTACCTGTGTCAGAGGTCTACGGGCTGGTTCATTTTGACGCCGATATGCCAGTGATCGCAGTGGAGGGGCATGGGGACCAGAATGGGTTTGCCGAGCTGTTCAGAAGAACCAGTTACCTGTGCAAGTACGCCACCAAGGGGTATGGCTACTGGGAGCATTGCTTTGGCACCAGCCGTAAGTGATGGCTCTGCCGGGTAGGTTATAACCTGTCCCGGACGCCCATGGTAATCCTGCCCGGCGTTTTGTCTCGAGGGATATTCCGTCCGGGCAGAATATCGGTTAGCCTTGACTTTCCACAAAAATCAAAGAGTGAGGAGTCACCATGGCCGGCAAGTTTGATCTGAAGAAGACGGCAAGTAACCAGTTCATGTTCAACCTGAAGGCGGGGAATGGCCAGGTCATTCTCAGCAGTGAGCTTTACGAGACCA
>JBFXIU010000040.1:0-4763 GCA_050175615.1 Porticoccaceae bacterium
CAGTTGCGGTTGGTTGTGCGGAGATTCAGACTCGCGCGTTAGGTTCCGATGAGATTGATACTGATGCGGTAGGTTCTGCGGAGATTCAGACCGGCGCGATAGGTTCCGATGAGATTGACACCGATGCGGTAGGTTCTGCGGAGATTCAGACTGGCGCGGTAGGTTCTGATGAGATTGACACCGATGCGGTGGGTTCTGCTGAGATTCAGGATGGTGCAGTAGGTTCTGATGAGATTGACACCGATGCGGTGGGTTCTGCGGAGATCCAGACCGGTGCAGTAGGTTCCGATGAGATTGACACCGATGCGGTGGGTTCTGCGGAGATTCAGACCGGGGCTGTAGGTTCAGACGAAATAGATACTGACGCCGTGGGCGCTGCTGAAATCCAAACCAATGCAGTTGGATCTGACGAAGTTAATACGGATGCTATTGGGAAGGCTGAAATTCAAGATAATGCCGTAGGCACTGAAGAAGTTATTGACGACAGCCTAACCGGTGATGATATCCAGGGCTATGCCACAGGCGACATCTATGATGAGCCTACTGCTACGGGTGCAAACACCCTGGTTCTTGGTGCAGGTTCTAGTGCTACAGGCGATAGCCTGACTGTTATCGGCGACAATAATAATGTGACCGGTTCTAATGGTATCGTTGTCGGTACTGGCAACTATGTGGATCCAGTAACGAACTTCAGCCAGTTCGGTAACTATAACTCCCTGAATGACCACGGCGATGCTGAAAATACCATCACTACAGTTAGCCAGATGGGCAATAACAACACCATGGATGCTTTCGCGAATGGCTCCGGTGTTTCTTCTATTGCCGGGGTGTCACAAATTGGCAACGACAATAATGCCAATGCCATTGTGGATGGCAGCGGAACGGCCACTATCAACTCCTCGGATTTTGATGGCAACAATAATACGGTTGTTGCTGAAGTCATCGGTGATGGTGATGCTACCATTGAAGGCTCAGATATTACCGGTAACGACAATGAGTTAAACGCGTTTGTTGATGGATCTGGCAGTGCGACCATCACTTCCGATGTGTTTGGTAGCGACAATACGGTGACCTCGTCTGTTACTGGTACTGGCACTGCCTCTGTTGATTCGTCGGAGATATTTGGTAATGACAATGTGCTGTCGTCGGTTTCAACCGGTGGCAACGACGCTTCAAATGATGACAACTCGGTCGATGGCTCTGGTAACCAGGTCACAGTGACATCTGGCGCCTTTGATGCCGGTGCATCCGGTAACACTATTATTGGCGCTGATAACAGCATTGATGCCAATGATGCGAATGCGGATGCAAACTCTGTAAGTGGCATTGGTAACGCCCTTAGTGCTGCAGATCAGTCAGCCACCGACAGTAATGATATTACTGGCAACAATAATACCGTTAGCTCTGAGGGCGCAGCTAGCTCCGCTTCAGACAACCAGTTGGATGGCAGTGGCAATACCATAACGGCGACTGTTGGTGAGAGTGCTGATGACAACACTATAAATGGCTTTGATAACAGCATTGGCGACAGCAGCGCGAACAGTGTTACTGGTAACTTTAACGAGGTTTCCGGTGGCTCCAATAGCAACGACATTACTGGTAACGAAAATGCGATAACCGGCGGCTCCATTGCCAATGTGATTGATGGTTCACAGAACAGTATTGATAGTAGCCACGACAACTGGGTTAATGGCACTGCAAACACCGTTACCGGTGGTTCTGATACAAATGATCTGACAGGTAATGGTAATAACGTCACCTCAGACTCCGACTTCAACGTTGTCAATGGTTCCTATAACAGCATTGATGGCAGCAGCGAAAACTCTGTTACGGGTAACGGTAACCTATTAACGGGAGCTTCGGATAGCAATGATGTAATTGGTAGCAGCAACGCTCTAACCAATGGGTCAGAAAGCAATCTGCTGGTTGGCAGTAGCAATAGTCTTGATTCCAGCAGCGACAACTTCGTTAGCGGTGCGTCTAACACCCTTAGTGGGGCGGCTGACAACAATGTGGTCGGCAGTGGCAACAACGTTTCCGGTGACAGCAATGATGTCTATGGTTCTGACAATGCGGTCAGCGGCAATGGCAACGGCGGTGTTTACGGCGCCGACAACAATGTTTCGGGCGACAGCAATGGCGTCTATGGTGACGACAATATAGTTGCCAGCGATAACAATGGCGTTTACGGTTCAGCCAATAGTCTGGACGCAACTTCCGGTAATAATCAGGTCGTTGGCGGTAGCAATACCCTTGAGAATGGTTCTGAGGACAATACCGTTGTTGGTTCTGGTAATGCCCTCGACGGCGCTGCCGACAACCTCCTGGTTGGTGATGGCAACGCAGTAGGCGGCGATAGTAACGATATCTTTGGCAGTGATAACACTGTCGATAGCGGTGGTAATCAGGTTACTGGCTCGTCCAACAGCCTGGATGCAACCTCCGGTGGTAACCAGGTCGTTGGTGGTAGCAATACACTGCAAAATGGCTCCGAAAACAATACTGTGCTTGGCTCTGGTAACAGCCTCGACGCTGCCAGTGAAAACCTGCTCGCCGGTAATGACAATAATCTGGGCGGTAATAGCAACGATGTCTTCGGCAATGACAATACGGTTTTAAGTGACGATAACTTAATTACCGGCAGCGGCAATAGCCTTGATGACACCTCCGGCGACAACCAGGTTCACGGCGATGACAACAGTCTGATTAACAGCTCTACTGACAACATTGTTCTCGGCTCTGATAACTCCCTTGACGGTGCAACCAGCAACATTTTGATTGGTAGCAGCAACAGTGTTGGCAGCAGCGATAACAATATTATCGGCTCTGACAACATTGTTCTCACCGACGACAATAATGTCTTTGGCGATGAAAATACCGTCGATACCGGTAGCGAAAATACCGTGATGGGCGATAGCAATGACATTAGCGGCAACAGTATTGCAGCTACGGGTTACAACAATACGGTGACGGGCGATGGCGCCATTGCCATTGGTAACAACAACACCGTAGAAGGTGATGGCAATATCTCCATTGGCAATGACAGCACCAACACTGGTGGTGGCACTGGCAATATCACCATCGGCGACGCCATTGTTGTCGATAGTTCGGGTACCGGAAACACCTCAATTGGTGGTGCTGGAAACTTACTGACCGGTTCTGGTGATAACAACAGCATTATTGGCGGTGCCGACAATACCATCGACTCCGATGGTAGCGGCAACACCATTGCCGGTGGCGCCAGCAATAGCATTGCCGACGGTGCTGATGGCAACTTCGTCACTGGCACCAACAACTATGTCAGTGACAGCGACAATAACTTTGTCGCCGGCGCCGATAATCAGATATTGGATAACTCCAACAACAACTCCGTGGTTGGTACTGGAAACTACCTGGATCCCAGCAGTAATAACGACGTTTCCGGCATGTACAACAGCCTGATTGACAGCAACAGCAACAACGTTACAGGTGTTGACAATACGCTGGTGGAAAGCAACAGCAATGTGGTAGCTGGCTCTTCCAATGATTTGTTTGGCAGTGACTCCAACTCTGTGGTGGGTGACTACAACCAGGTAAGCCTGTCAGACAGTAACCAGGTTGCTGGTAACTACAATGAACTGAGCGATAGCGACAACAACACGGTTGCCGGTTCGAACAACGATGTCTTTGGCAGCGACAACAACGCGGTCGCTGGCAGTGACAACGCGGTGAGCGACTCTGACAACAACAGCGTTGCTGGTAATTTCAATGAGGTGTCAGATTCCGACAACAACACGGTTGCCGGTTCAAGCAACGATGTCTTTGGCAGCGACAACAACGCAGTCGCGGGTAGTGACAACGCGGTGAGCGACTCCGACAACAACGCCGTTGCCGGTAATCTGAACGAAGTCTCGGATTCCGACAACAACACGGTTGCCGGTTCAAGCAACGATGTCTTTGACAGCGACAACAATAGCGTTGCTGGCAGTGACAACGCGGTGAGCGACTCTGACAACAACGCCGTTGCCGGTAATCTGAACGAAGTCTCGGATTCCGACAACAATACGGTTGCCGGTTCAAGCAACGATGTCTTTGGCAGCGACAACAATAGCGTTGCTGGCAGTGACAACGCGGTGAGCGACTCTGACAACAACAGCGTAGCGGGCAACCTCAACGAGGTTTCCGACTCTGACAACAATACGGTTGCCGGTAACGAGAACGACGTTTTCAGCAGCGACAACAATGCGGTGGCGGGTAACGGCAATGCGGTCAGTGACTCTGACAACAACACCGTCGCCGGTAATCTGAATGAGGTGTCGGATTCCGATAACAATACCGTTGCGGGTAATGAGAACGACGTTTTCAGCAGCGACAACAATAGCGTTGCTGGCAGTGACAACGCGGTGAGCGACTCTGACAACAACGCCGTTGCCGGTAATCTGAACGAAGTCTCGGATTCCGACAACAACACGGTTGCCGGTAACGAGAACGACGTTTTCAGCAGCGACAACAATGCGGTGGCGGGTAACGGCAATGCGGTCAGCGAGTCTGACAACAACAGCGTAGCGGGCAACCTCAACGAGGTTTCCGACTCCGACAACAACACGGTTGCCGGTTCGAACAACGATGTCTTTGGCAGCGACAACAATAGCGTTGCTGGCAGTGACAACGCGGTGAGCGATTCTGACAACAACACTGTAGCCGGCAATCTGAATGAGGTATCGGATTCCGACAACAATACCGTTGCGGGTAATGAGAACGACGTTTTCAGTAGCGACAACAAC
>JBFXIU010000040.1:4773-20024 GCA_050175615.1 Porticoccaceae bacterium
TGGCAGTGACAACGCGGTGAGCGATTCTGACAACAACACTGTAGCCGGCAATCTGAATGAGGTATCGGATTCCGACAACAATACCGTTGCGGGTAATGAGAACGACGTTTTCAGTAGCGACAACAACACGGTTGCAGGTAACGAGAACGATGTCAGTGACTCTGACAACAACGCCGTTGCCGGTAATCTGAATGAGGTATCGGATTCCGATAACAACACGGTTGCCGGTTCAAGCAACGATGTCTTTGGCAGCGACAACAACGCAGTCGCGGGTAGTGATAACGCGCTGAGCGACTCTGACAACAACAGCGTAGCGGGCAACCTCAACGAAGTATCGGATTCCGACAACAATACGGTTGCCGGTTCGAACAACGATGTCTTTGGCAGCGACAACAATAGCGTTGCTGGCAGTGACAACGCGGTGAGCGATTCTGACAACAACAGCGTAGCGGGCAACCTCAACGAAGTATCGGATTCCGACAACAATACGGTTGCCGGTTCGAACAACGATGTCTTTGGCAGCGACAACAATAGCGTTGCTGGCAGTGACAACGCGGTGAGCGATTCTGACAACAACACTGTAGCCGGCAATCTGAATGAGGTATCGGATTCCGACAACAATACCGTTGCGGGTAATGAGAACGACGTTTTCAGTAGCGACAACAACCAGGTTGCAGGTAACGAGAACGATGTCAGCGACTCTGACAACAACACCGTGGCCGGTAATCTGAATGAGGTGTCGGATTCCGACAACAATACCGTTGCGGGTAATGAGAACGACGTTTTCAGTAGCGACAACAACCAGGTTGCAGGTAACGAGAACGATGTCAGCGACTCTGACAACAACACCGTCGCCGGCAATCTGAATGAGGTATCGGATTCCGACAACAATACCGTTGCGGGTAATGAGAACGACGTTTTCAGTAGCGACAACAACACGGTGGCCGGTAACGGCAATGCGGTCAGTGAGTCTGACAACAACACCGTGGCCGGTAATCTGAATGAGGTGTCGGATTCCGACAACAATACCGTTGCGGGTAATGAGAACGACGTTTTCAGTAGCGACAACAACACGGTGGCCGGTAACGGCAATGCGGTCAGTGAGTCTGACAACAACACCGTCGCCGGTAATCTGAATGAGGTGTCGGATTCCGACAACAATACCGTTGCGGGTAATGAGAACGACGTTTTCAGCAGCGACAACAACCAGGTTGCGGGTAACGGCAATGCGGTCAGTGAGTCTGACAACAACACCGTCGCCGGTAATCTGAATGAAGTGTCGGATTCCGACAACAATACCGTTGCGGGTAATGAGAACGACGTTTTCAGCAGCGACAACAACACGGTGGCCGGTAACGGCAATGCGGTCAGTGAGTCTGACAACAACACCGTCGCCGGTAATCTGAATGAGGTATCGGATTCCGACAACAATACCGTTGCGGGTAATGAGAACGACGTTTTCAGTAGTGACAACAATCAGGTCGCGGGTAACGAGAACGAAGTGCTCGACTCCGACAACAACACGGTGGCGGGTACCGACAACGACGTGATTGAGGCTTCGGATAACAACCAGGTTGCGGGTGAATGTAACACCGTCGATGGGGACTCCAACGCCAACACCGTGGCGGGTAACTGCAACCTGGTGAGCGATGGCTCGGACAACAACCAAGTAGCCGGTAGTGATAACCAGGTGCTCAACGACAGCAACGACAACACCGTTGCCGGTTCCGATAACCTGCTGTGGGACGCCCAGGCCAACCAGGTCAGCGGCCAGCAGAATCTGGTGGAAGAGTCTGACAACAACACCGTGGCAGGTAACAACAACGTGGTGGTAGATGAGTCCGACAACAACACGGTGGCGGGTACCGGCAACCAGGTAACGGAAGACTCTGACGACAACACCGTGGCGGGCACCGGCAACCAGCTGAGCAACACCTCCGATGACAACACCGTGGCCGGTATCGACAACGTCCTGGAGAACGCCCAGGGCAACCAGGTCAGCGGTATCGACAACCAGCTGGTGAACTCTGACTACAACACCGTGGCGGGTATCAATAACGACCTGCAAGTCTCCAGTGCCAACACGGTGGCGGGTCTGGAGAACCAGTTGCGGCAGGCGGACTACAATCAGGTGGCGGGTCAGTTCAACAACATCGACGACTCTAACTCCAACACAGTTGCGGGACAGAGCAATGCCCTGCACAACGCCGACAACAACACGGTATCGGGTGAGAACAACGACGTAGTTGACAGCATGAACAACGTGGTTGCCGGTCAATCCAACCAGGTGGTGGATCAGTCTCACAACAACTTGGTGGCGGGTGATAACAACTATCTCGATCCCAGCCAGGGCAACGTAGTCGTGGGCAGTGGCAATGCCTTGCAAGACAGCAATTACAACGCGGTATCCGGTGCTGGGAACAACCTCGACACCGCGGACGCCAACGTAGTGGGTGGTCTGGGCAACGCGGCGACCGGTAGCCAGGGCAACAGCCTAACCGGCAACGGCAACGCGGTGACCGACAGCGCCAACAACGACGTGTCCGGTGCCGGCAACCAACTGACCGACGCCGATCGCAACGCAGTGAGTGGCCTTAACAACAACGTTCAAGGAGACGACAACGTTGTAGGTGGCGGCAACAACACTGTGATCGGGAATGAAAGCCTGGTGGTGGGTGATGGTGCGTCCTCCACCGGAGACAACAATCTGGTGGTGGGCGAGGGTGCCATAGCCGCTCAGGGCGAGACGGTGGCCATCGGTAGTGACGTTGATGGTGATGATGTTGGCGCGGCAGCGACCAACACCAACACCGTGGCCATTGGTAACGATAGCGAAGCCTCGGGTGAGAATGCCAATGCCATGGGGCTTGGCGCTACCGCCAGCGGTGATAACAGCGTGGCCATAGGCACGGACGCACAGGCTACGGAAGTTTCGACCACTGCAGTGGGTGATAATGCGGCTGCTACAGCCGCAGATGCGACAGCCGTTGGTCAAAACACAACGGCAAGTGGTGAGGGGTCATTTGCAGCAGGCTATGGTTCTGAAGCTGCCGGTGCTGGTTCAGTTGCTGTGGGCGATGTAGCCTTGGCCACTGGCGATGGCTCACAAGCCATTGGTGACAATGCGGTAGCTGATGGTGACAACAGCATTGCCCAAGGCACAAACGCATCAGCTACAGGAACAGATGCCCAGGCTCAGGGTTCAAATGCCACTGCTGATGGCACAGGGGCGCTGGCAGTTGGCGCCGGTTCAACAGCTGTGGGTGATTCTACAACTGCTGTTGGTGATGGTGCTTCAGCTACAGCTATAGATGCAACTGCTCTTGGTCAGAATACAACCGCTACAGGCACAGGTTCTATTGCAGCGGGCTTTGGTTCTTCCGCTTCTGGTGAAGGCAGTGCCGCGGTTGGCAATGGTGCCAACGCCACCGGTCTGGGCTCACAGGCCTTTGGCTGGGGAGCTCAAGCTTCTGGCGACGATAGCATAGCTCAGGGTACAGGGGCTTCTGCGGTGGGTGTTGGCAGTGTCGCCATGGGTAGCGGCGCATCAGCTTCAGGCAACAGCAGTGTTGCCCAGGGTATGGGTGCTTCTGCTGCCGGCTTGAATGGTACGGCGGTAGGTGCCGGGGCTAATGCGGCCTTTGATAACTCTACGGCCATTGGCTATAACGCCTTTGCCAATGCGCTCAACTCGGTAGCTGTGGGTACTGGCTCCGTTGCCAGTGAAGCTAACACCTTCTCGGTAGGTGCTGCAGGTGCAGAACGCCGCATTACCAATGTCGCCCCCGGCATCAATGGCACTGACGCCGTCAACATGGATCAGTACAATTGGCTGAACAACAAGGTCGATGACAACCATGACGAAGCCATGGCCGGTATCGCAATCTCCAACGCGATGGCGACTGTGCTTCCCAGAGAAGGCAAGCACTTCGCAATGCGTATAGGTGGCGGCTTCTCAAGTGGTGCTGAGGCCATAGGTATCACTGCAGCTGGTCGGGTCAACAACAATATTTCCATCGACGCAGGTTTCGGTGCTGCGACATCGAACAGCGAATACGGTGGTAAGATTGGTGTGACTTACGAGTGGTAATACGTTAAGGAGACTCTGATTAATGTCATTCCCGCGCAGGAACGTCACCCTCGACCTGATCGGGGGCGGGAATCTATAATTCGTTGATTTTTCTAGACTCCCGCCTGCGCGGGAGTGGCGAAAACAGAATTAATCAGAGTTTCAGCCTAAGGTTTACAGCAAAAACCCCGGCAATAGCCGGGGTTTTTATTGGCGGAATCTGCTTGGTGCAATTTCAGTCTGGGGCAGCAATCAGCTGGCTTTTATATTCCGCAGCCCTGATACAGTATTGTTTTGCACCTGCGGCGATCTTGGCAATTTCCTTGTCATTGAGTTTACGCACAACTTTTCCCGGAGTGCCCAAAACCAAAGAGCCATCGGGAATAATGGCATTCTCAGGAATAAGACTGTTGGCACCGATAAGGCAGTGCTTGCCAATTTTGGCGCCATTGAGCACCACAGCATTAATTCCGATCAGACTCTCATCGCCGATGGTGCAGCCGTGGAGCATGACCTTGTGACCCACAACAACGCGCTTGCCGATGTACATTGGCGAGCCAGCGTCCACATGGAGTACGGAGCCATCTTGAATATTGGTTTCCTCGCCAATGGTTATGCTGTCGTCGTCGGCGCGAATAACCACATTGAACCAGACACTGGCTTTGTCGCCGATTTCAACAGAACCTATGACATGGGAGCCTGGCGCGACGAAAACATCGCCATGAAGGATCGGGGTTTTGCCTGAAAGTGTATAAATCACAGTAGCCTGCCTCAAAATGTGAGCAACAAAGAGGCCAAGCCTAACAGGAAAATATTGTCGAAATCAAAAGTCTGCGCCCTTATCAACACCTGGCTTTGGCCTGACAGTGATCGGGACAGCTGAATCAATTGTCCTGTAGATTTGGTGTAGAATGCCCGCCTTGTCCGTCAAAGATATTCCTATGCCCCTGTTAAAGCTCGACAATGTTTCCCTTCACTACGGCCAGAAAGTCCTTCTGGATTCCGCCAGCCTCACGCTGCGCAAAGGCAACAGAATCGGTGTGCTGGGGCGCAATGGCGAAGGCAAGACCACACTGTTGAAAGTGATTGCCGGACAAATTATTGCCGACAGCGGTGAGCACTGGAAACGACCCGGCGTCAAAGTTTCCTGGCTTCCCCAGGAGTTGCCGGAGGCCAATGAAGACAGCGTCTATGACGTGGTGGCAAGCGGCCTGGATGAGGTGGGTGAATGGCTGCGTCAGTACCACGCCCTGATTATGGGGTCAGACCCCAATCTGAAATTGCTGGAACAGATTCAGCACAAACTGGAAGCGGCCGACGGCTGGAATTTGCAGCAGCGGGTGGACACCGTACTGACACAGCTGGAATTGCAGGCCGATGTGAAAATGAAAACCCTGTCCGGCGGTTGGCGCAGGCGTGTCGCCCTGGCAAAGGCGCTGGTGTCCGACCCGGATATTCTCCTTCTCGACGAGCCCACCAACCATCTGGATATTCCCTCTATTGAATGGCTTGAAAAACAGATCACTGAATTTCGCGGAGCCCTGCTACTGGTCACCCACGACCGCACCTTTCTTGCTCGAGTTACCAATATGATCGTCGAGCTGGATCGCGGCAACCTCTTCCCCTGGGAGGGAGATTACACCAGCTTTCTCGCCTACAGAGAGGAGCAATTGGCGTCTGAAGAGAGAGCCAACGCCCTTTTTGACAAGCGCCTTGCCGAAGAAGAAAAATGGATTCGTCAGGGCATCAAGGCGCGCAGAACCCGCAACGAAGGTCGAGTGCGCGCCCTCAAAGCCATGCGCGATGAACGTATGGCGCGGCGGGAACGCCAGGGCACCGCAGATTTTGCCGTTGAAAGTGCCGACCGCTCCGGCAAAATCGTTGCCGAACTCAAGCATGTCAGTCAGAGCTATGGCGGCCGCCCTATCATTAAGAACCTGACGACAACCATTATTCGCGGCGACCGCATTGGCATTGTCGGCGCCAACGGCGCCGGAAAAAGCACCCTGCTGAAAATCCTTCTCGGCCAGTTACAGCCGGAAGAGGGGGAGGTCAAGCTGGGCACAAAGCTGGAGGTGGCGTATTTCGATCAGTTGCGCCAGCAGCTGGATCCCGAACGCAACCTGCTCGACAACATCTGCGAAGGCCGGGAATTTATTACCATCAACGGCAAGGATCGCCACGGCATCAGTTATCTCAGTGACTTTCTGTTTACGCCGGAGCGTATCCGCACACCGGTCAAGGCGCTCTCGGGTGGTGAACAGAATCGCGCCATTCTTGCCAAACTGTTCAGCAAGCCCGCCAATGTACTGGTGCTTGACGAGCCCACCAATGACCTGGATATTGAAACCCTGGAACTGCTGGAAGAAATCCTTATCAACTTTGATGGCACCTTGCTGCTGGTGAGCCACGACCGTTCCTTTATGGACAATGTGGTCACCAGCATTCTGGTTTTTGAAGGGGATGGCGTCGTCAACGATTATGTTGGCGGCTACAGCGACTGGGTCGCAAAAGGCGGCAGGCTCTACGCTCCGGGCGATAAGCGCCAGAAAACCACACTCCCGGAGAATTCGCCAGAATCGCAAAAAGTGTCTTCAAACACCGCAACTGTCGTGGCCAAGGCTGCGGAAAGCAAACAGAAAAAACGCAGCTACAAGGATCAGCGGGAGCTGGACAGTCTTCCCGAGCAGATCGAAAAACTGGAAAGCGACATCACCAGGCTTGAAGGCATGATAGCCTCACCGGATTTTTACCAGCAGGACAAAACGGATATTGAAAAAGGCCTCAAAGCGTTGGCCGATGCACAGGTGGCGCTGGAGAAATGTTTTGAGCGTTGGGCGGAGCTGGAGTAAATTAAGGAACCCCTGATTACTGTCATTCCTGCGCAGGAACGTCACCCTCGACCTGATCGGGGGCAGGAATCCCTAAGGGAGATCGACTGAACACCAGGGCATCTGTGTGCAGTAGTCTATAATGCTGTAAATAGCAGGTTCTTCAACAACATTGGCAGTCGAGGGACAGTTCTAAACATCTTCTTAGGCTCCTGTCTGGGTTATTGGGTTCCTGCCTGTGCAGGAACGACGGCTCTCATTTAAGTCTCAACGTCCTGAGTATGATTCAAACTCCTCGCTAATTCAGGTTTAAGGCAGTAGCCTCCATTTATTCCGGACAGCACTGCGTCTACGCGGGAGTGACGAAAACAGAATTAATTAGAGTTACCCTGAGCGGTTGTCAAACGCAGATTCAGTTGCTGACTTCTACGAGGAGTCGCTCGGCACTTTGGAGGGGCACAGAGCAAACACGGCTTCCTTCTGAACAATCCCTCTGAACCTTGCACAACCTGCAAGTTACGCCCGCCTTTATGACTTTTTGATAACGTTATAAACTGCGCCCATCCCTATTCCAAAGACCAACCATTATGCTTAGTTTGATCGGTTTGCTCGGCGGCCTGGCTCTGCTGATTTTTTTCGCCATTCGCGGCATGCATTTGCTGATTGCCGCGCCCCTGGCGGCGCTGGTGATTGCCTTGACGGGCGGTTTGCCGTTATTCGATCAGCTGGCCGCTGAGGGTCAGGCCAGTTATGTCGGCGCTTTTATGGCGGGTTTTACGGCATTTTTTAAAAGTTGGTTTTTTATGTTTCTGCTCGGCGCCATCTTTGGCAAGGCTATGGAAGAGAGTCGCGCGGCCACCAGTGTGGCGCATTGGATTATTCAGCATATCGGCTTCAAGCACGCGGCGGTGGCGGTGGTGGTTGCCTGCGCCATTCTCACCTACGGTGGCGTGAGTGTGTTTATTGTCGCCTTTTGCGTGTACTCCATGGCGGTGAGTCTATTCCGCGAGGCCAATCTGCCCAGGCGTTTTATTCCTGGCGTCATTGCCTTTGGTTCGGTGACCTTTACCATGACATCGGCGGGCTCCCCTGAAATTCAGAATTGGATACCCATTCCCTACCTCAACACCAGCCCTTATGCGGGCTGGGAAGTGAGCATTATCGTCGCCCTGTTTATGGCGGTGTTTGGCTACCTGTGGATGCGCCGCATGCTTCACAAAGCCGTTGCCAATGGCGAGCATTTTGTCGAAAGAAGCGACGATACTGCGGATACGGACGATGCCAGCCTTCCCAACCCGTTCATTTGCACCCTGCCGTTGCTGGCGGTGCTCGGGGTGTCGTTTTTCTTCCATGAGTCCCTGGGAACCGCCGCCCTTATCGCCGCGCTGTTTTCCGGCGTGGTGCTCACTTACCTGTTCAATTACCGCTATTTTAACAACCGTGGCCGTCCGTTCACTGAAGGCGCAACCGGCGCACTGATCGCCATCGCCAATACCTGTGCGGTGGTCGGTTTTGGTACTGTGGCCAAGGCGACGCCGGCATTTGCCGATGTCGTTCAGGTAATGACCACCATGCCCGGGGGCGGTTTGGTGGGTGCGGCCATTGCCGTGAGTGTGATTTGCGGCCTCACCGGCTCCGCCTCCGGTGGCCAGACCATTGCGCTGCCGCTGCTTGCGCCCCTGTATGTGGGGCCGGATGTTGCCCCTGAAAACCGGGTGGATCCAGAAGCTCTGCACCGGGTGGTTTCCATTGCCTCGGGAGGGCTGGATTCTCTGCCCCACAACGGTTATGTGGTAACGTTGATTCGCGCCATCTGCGGAGAATCCCACCAGGATGCCTATGGCCCTCTTGCCAAACTTACAGTGGTGGTGCCATTTTTGGGTGTCATCCTGGCACTGGTGGCATTTGCTATCATTTAAAAAGCGATTTTAAGCCTGGAATAAAAACAAACCTTTAAGGATACTCGCGAAAAACAGCTTGCTCGCCTGGCGCGACAATACCGACAGCAAACCCTCCCCCTACAATCAGGAGTAACAGCTATGGCACTGCACTTTAAAAAATCACTATTCGCTGCTTTTGTCAGTTCGATGGCTTTGACGTTTTCAGCCGCCAGCCTTGCCGAAGAGCACGGCGATAACCCCAGGTTCAGCCGCACGCCAGTTGAGGGGGCTATAGAAATGCTCAGCGGCAAAGGCGGAAATATCGGCGTGCTCAAAGGAGAGGACGGCCTCCTCCTCATTGACGACGATTACGCCGAGATGACTCCGGCGCTGGAAACCGTGCTCAAGGAGCTGGGCGGCGCTGAGTCAGTGGTCTATCTGATCAACACCCACTGGCACGGGGATCATACCGGCGGCAATGAATTTCTCGGCTCCCACGCCTTTATTGTCGCCCACGACAATGTCCGCAAGCGTTTGACCGCCGAGCAGGAAGTCAAGCTGTTCAACATGAAAACCAAGCCCTATCCGCAAAAGGCGCTGCCGGAAATCACCTACAGCCAGGTGATAACCCTGCATTTTGGCGACGAGGAAGTGGAGATTGTCCATTACCCCAGTGGCCACACGGACGGCGACTCCGTCGTCTTCTTCAAGAACACCAATGTGGTGCATATGGGCGACCACTTTTTTAATGGCATTTTTCCCTTTGTTGATGTCGATAACGGCGGCAATGTGGAAAAGATGGCGGAGAACGTCAACGCCATACTGGCGCGGATTGATGACAACACCAAAGTTATCCCGGGCCACGGCGCTCTCGGCAATAAAAAGGATTTGCAGGCTTTCATGCCATGCTGGTGGGCACGATAGCCGAAGTTAAGGCCATGATGGCGGAAGGGTTGGATCTGGCGGCGATTCAGGAGCGCGGACTCAGCGATCAATGGCAGCCCTGGACAAAGGGATTTCTGAGTGCGGAGGTATGGATTGGCATTATTCACGCCAGCCTGTCGGGGCAAAACTAATTTCCCGTTCCCGTTCCCGTTCCCGTTCCCGTTCCCGTTGTGGCGAGCCTTGCTCGCGATAGGTTTTCCACCCATGCCTATCGCTGGCAGGGCAAGCTTTCCACAGAATTCTGCATCATCACCAGCCACTTTATTGATTGACCCTTCAATACAACTTATCATAATTGAATGATCAATCAATAAGGATAATTTTATGCTCGCCGCTCCCTACGATCACCCCCTCAATTTGACCACTCAGGCTATTTTTACCTACGGCAGCTGGGGGTTAACCCTGGTGGTTCTGGTCATTGCCTGGCGAATGGGCATCAAAGAAAAAACCCCTTTTTATCTTTTCGCCGTCCTGGCCTCCATGGTTGCCGCCTTTGCCGAACCCCTCTACGACGAGGGCATGATGCTGCTGTTTTATGTTCCCGGCATCTGGTCGCATTTTTCCGCCTTTGGCGTTCCCCAGCCCCTATGGACTCACAGCGGTTATGCCGTGCTCTACGGCAGCGCGGCAATCTGGATCTGCCATCAGATTTACCACGGCAAGCTCAGCCGCAATGCCGTTTATCTGTGCGCGGGCGTTGAACTTCTGATGTCCTGCACCTTTGAAATGATCGGTATCAACGGCGGTGCCTACGGTTATTGGGGACCCCATGTGTTGCGAATTTTTGACTACCCCCTGGCGATTGGCATTCTCGAAGCTGCCCAGGTGATCTGCTTTAGCGTTGCCGCAGCCCATCTTCGCCAGCGGGTTTCCAGCCATATAGGTCTGCTGGGGCTGTTTGTGTTGTTTCCGGCAACATTTTATATGGCCAATTTTGGCGCAGGCTCGGCGATGATCATTGCTCTGCATCTCGACCAGCCATCACCGGCGTTGGTCTATGTGGGTACAATTATTAGCATTGCTGCGGCGCTGTTGCTGATCCGCGCTGCCGCCCATTCAATCCCCTGTGCGGGTGCCCACAAACCCTGATAGTGACCGTGGCTCGTCAGCCTTGCTGGCGAAGCACAGCTTTTTAAATTACCAGCCCCACCGCCAACAGCAGCGGTGTAAGCAATGTCAACGCCACATTGGCGGCCATGCCGGGCACCAGCTTTTCGGTATAGCCGACCTCAAAGGCCAATACTTTTTTGGCCACAAACAGTGCCAAAGGCATGGTTAATAGGGCAAGCAGTGTGAGTGTTGGCAACAGGCCAAATAACACGCCGATGGCAATGCTGAGATAGCTAGCGGCCATCAGGACTATGGACGCAATGGCCGCCGCACGAATGCCCCAGGCAATGGCCAAATGGCGACGGCCTACGCGGCGATCTGCTTCAATGTCCGGGAATTGATTGACCAGCAACAGATTGCTGACCAGCAGGGTAATCGGCAATGACAGCCACAGGGAATCAAGGCCTATAGCGCCAGTGAGTACTAACACACCAAGGTTTACCATCAGCAGGCCAAAGCCTATGCCGGGGGCAAACAGGCACAGCAGTGGAAAACGGTTCAACCAGCGGGTGTAGGCAACAATCATCGCCAGCCCCAAAAGGCCGGGAACAACAAGAGCGCTGCCAATCTGGCCGCCCAGGCGCAGCAAAAAATAGGCGCCTATGGAAAAGGTGGTGAGCAGGGCGATAAGGGCGATATAGAGCGCCAATGGCGCAAGGCGGTTATCCGCAACCAGAGTGCCGCTGCCGCCGCTGAACGCAGTGCGTTGGGTAAAGAAGTCCAGCCCACTGCGGAAATCCTCGTATTCATTGAAGGCGTTGACGGCGATATGGCTGGCGAGGGCGGCAATAAATACCAGCGCCGCCAGGGAAATATCGATGCCGCCGTTGTTTTTCCAGGCCAACGCGAATACAGGGGCTAGAATGGCGGGCACCAACAGCAGAAATGGCGCGCGAATAATCCCTAAAATTTTTACCACCACGGACTGGTCTCCTTAAACAATCTAACGCAGAAAAACTGACAGGCCGAATTCCCCTCGTTACCACGCTCCAGCGTGGTAACGAGGGGATTAGGGCGCACTACACTAGCGCAGAAAAAACTGGTAGGCGGGATTCTGGGTTTCTTCGCAATAATCGTAATCCAGTTCCTGTAAAAACTCTGCCACCTTGCGGCGATCTTCCGTGGGCACTTCGAGGCCGACCAGCACGCGACCAAAGGCGGCGCCGTGGTTGCGGTAGTGGAACATGGAAATATTCCAGGTACCCGCCAGGCGGTTGAGAAAGTTGGCCAGCGCGCCGGGGCGTTCGGGAAATTCAAAACGAAATACCCGTTCCTGTTTCACTGCCGTGGCGCGGCCACCCACCATATGGCGAATATGGAGTTTGGCCATTTCGTTATCAGTCATATCCTCCACCGCATAACCCTGGCGGCGCAGGCTGGTGACCAGCTCTTCCCTGTCGCTGTCGGACGCCACCTGAATGCCGACAAAGATATGCGCCTGACTGGCGTCACCGTAGCGGTAGTTGAACTCAGTGACCATGCGCCCAGAGACCAGATGACAGAACTGTTTGAAACTGCCGGGCTGCTCGGCGATGGTGACTGCCAGCACAGCCTCGCGCTTTTCGCCGATTTCGGTGCGTTCGGAAATATAGCGCAAGCGGTCAAAGTTCATATTGGCGCCGCTTTCGATGGCCACCAGAGTTTTGCCGCGCCAGCCGTTTTCTTCGATATATTTTTTCATGCCCGCCACCGACAGGGCTCCGGCGGGTTCGGCGATGGATCTGGTGTCTTCGAAGATATCCTTGATGGCGGCACAGATTTCGTCGGTGGTGACGGTAACCACAGCATCCAGGGTTTCCTTGAGAACTCGAAAGGTCTCCTTGCCGATCTGGGCAACCGCCGCGCCGTCGGCGAACAGCCCCACCTGTTTGAGGCGTACGCGACGATTTTTGTCGAGGGCGGCTTTGAGGCAGGCGGCATCGTCTGGTTCCACGGCGATAATTTTGACTTCGGGGCGAACATATTTCACATAGGCGGCAATACCGGCGCAGAGGCCGCCGCCGCCGACACAGACGAAGATGGCATCGATGGGTTCAGAGACCTGCCTGAGAATTTCCATGGCGACCGTGCCCTGTCCGGCAATGACTTCGGGGTCGTCAAAGGGGTGGATATAGACCATATTGGATTTTTCCACCAATTCCATGGCGTGCGCCGACGCGGCGTCAAAGTTATCGCCAACCAGAACCACCTCGCCCCCCAGTGCCTGCACCGCATTGACCTTGATGGCGGGGGTGGTGCGCGGCATCACAATCACCGCGCGAACCCCCATTTTGCGCGCGGCCATGGCCACTCCCTGGGCGTGATTTCCCGCCGAAGCGGCTACCACGCCGCGAATTTTTTCGGCGTCGGTCAACTTCATCATGCGGTTATAGGCGCCGCGCAGCTTGAAGGAAAACACCGGCTGCAAATCCTCGCGCTTGATCAGTATGCGGTTGCCAAAGCGCTGGCTCAGCTGGGGCGCGAAATCCACAGGGGTTTCTGCCACCAGATCGTAAATATTGGCGTTGAGAATACGTCTTACATAGGACTCAGGCATAATTCATCAGACTCGGGTTCAGGTTCGAGTAAAGCTCGCTGTGGTTTCGATCCATTGGGAATCTCCTTGTAATACCCGCTTTCCGGTGTCGACTGCGGACGTCTTTTGATTTTCCGCAATACGGGTCTAAAATGCACCTCTGTTTTTCAACCAGTAGGCGATGTTGTGACAAATTCATTCAATCCCCCCGTTCGCACCCTGATGGGTCCCGGTCCCTCTGATATACACCCCAGAGTCCTTGCGGCCATGTCCCGCCCCACCATCGGTCACCTCGATCCGGCCTTCATCACTATGATGGACGAAGTCAAAGGCCTGCTTCAATACGCATTTCAGACCAAAAATCCACTGACCATGCCGGTTTCCGCGCCCGGATCGGCGGGAATGGAAGCCTGCTTTGTCAACCTGGTGGAGCCGGGCGACAAGGTGGTTGTCTGCCAAAACGGTGTCTTCGGTGGTCGCATGAAAGAAAATGTCGAGCGCTGCGGCGGTATTGCCATTATGGTACAGGATGATTGGGGCAATCCGGTGGATCCGCAGAAAGTCGAGGATGCTCTCAAGGCCAATCCCGACGCCATCGCCCTGGCCTTTGTTCAGGCGGAAACCTCCACCGGTGCCAGCTCCGACGTCAAAACCCTCTGTGAGCTGGCGCGGCGTTACGACTGCCTGAGCATCGTCGATGCGGTGACTTCCCTCGGCGGCACCGAGCTGCGGGTTGACGACTGGGGTGTGGATGCTATCTATTCCGGCACTCAGAAATGTTTGTCCTGCGTACCCGGCCTCTCACCCGTCAGCTTCAGTGAAAAAGCCAGCGCCCGCATCAGCGGCCGCAAAACCAAGGTACAGAGCTGGTTTCTGGATATGAACCTGGTTATGGGCTACTGGGGCGGCAATGCCAAGCGCGCTTATCACCACACGGCGCCCATTAACCCCCTCTATGCCCTTCACGAAGCCTTGGTCATGCTCGAAACCGAAGGTCTTGAAAACGCCTGGGCGCGCCACAGACTCAATCACCAGGCGCTGGCCGCCGGGCTTGAAGCCATGGGGCTGAATTTTCTGGTTGCCGCCGAACACCGGCTGCCCCAGCTCAATTCGGTGCTGATTCCCGAAGGTGTCAATGACGGCGATGTCAGAGCGACCCTGCTACAGGACTACAATCTGGAAATTGGCGCAGGCCTTGGCGAGTACGCGGGCAAAATCTGGCGCATCGGTCTCATGGGTTACGCCAGCCGCAAACAGAATGTGCTCCAGTGCCTGTCAGCCCTGGAAGCGGTGATTGCCGCCAATGGCGGCAGTGTTGCCAGCGGGGCAGCTATAGCTGCAGCCAACAGCGTTTATCAGGATTAACTCGAAAGTTGCGCCAGTTGCCTGAAGATTTGCGCCGAGATTGGTCGAGATCAAATGAAGAACTGGCGTAACTATTCAGTACTTTCTCATCGGACACAGAAATTTGCCAAGCTGGTGGTTGGCAGTCAGAACCGACGGCTGTATGGAAGTCGCCGTCGAATCTTCAGTGTGGGATTTACGGCGAATTCTGACTTCGAACACGTGGTGCGGCGAAACCTGTTAGCCTGATACAGAATTTTGAACACCCTCTACAATAGTTGTTCTAACGTCCGTGTGCCTCAGTATGTTGTAGTTCCCTCTCTCACCCCGGATGACTACAATGATACCTGCAATAAAATACAAGCCCCAAGTGTTGTAGTTCCCTCTCTCATCCCGGATGACTACAATCACCCGCCAGCGCGTAATGTTGTGCGGAAAGTTGTAGTTCCCTCTCTCACCCCGGATGACTACAATTTGGCAAGACTGCCTATGATTACGCATCGCGTTGTAGTTCCCTCTCTCACCCCGGATGACTACAATCGACTACATAACCTTCC
>JBFXIU010000041.1:0-19908 GCA_050175615.1 Porticoccaceae bacterium
GCAACCCACGGGTTTAAAGAGGGTGATTTCATCAACAGGGTAGTCGATTTCGTTAAAGCCTTCTTCTGCCAAGACCGACTTGGGGATGTCTTCATAAGGTGTTTTGCAGTGGCTGCACAGGCGTCTGCCCAGGCGCTGGGCAATAATAAGGCTTACCGATGTGGCAACGTTAAAGGAGGGCACCCCCATATTCAGCAGCCGAGTGAGGGTTTCCGGCGCACTGTTGGTGTGCAGTGTGGACAACACCAGGTGCCCGGTTTGCGCGGCTTTAATGCCAATTTCGGCAGTTTCCAGGTCGCGAATCTCGCCCACCATAATAACGTCGGGGTCTTGCCGCAAAAACGAGCGCAGGGCTTCGGCAAAGGTAAAACCGATCCTGTTGTGAATTTGAACCTGGTTAATGCCTTCCATATTAATTTCCACCGGATCTTCGGCGGTGGAGATATTTCTTTCGCTGGTATTGAGAATCCCCAGCCCGGTATAGAGAGAAACGGTTTTACCAGAACCTGTTGGCCCCGTCACCAGAATCATACCCTGCGACTGGTTAAGGCATTCCATATAGGCATTTTTTTGATCTTCTTCATAACCCAGGGAATCAATACCCATTTTCGCCTGGGAAGCATCGAGAATACGCAATACCACTTTTTCGCCAAACAGGGTGGGCAGGGTGTTAACCCGAAAATCGATGGCCTTGGTTTTGGTGATTTTTAACTTGATGCGGCCATCCTGAGGCAGGCGGCGCTCGGAAATATCCATTTGCGACATCACCTTTAGCCTTGCCGCCAGCCGCGTAGCCAGGGATGCCGGTGGCGCTGTGGCTTTGTTGAGAATACCGTCTATGCGGTAACGGACGCGGTAGGATTTTTCGTAGGGCTCAAAATGGATGTCCGATGCCCCGCGTTTAATGGCGTCCAGCAGCACTTTATTGACATAGCGCACAATGGGGGCGTCGTTTTCCGGGTCATCCAGGGTTTTGTCGTCCGCCTTGGCGGCATCAACGTCCAGCCCTTCCAGGCTGGCGTCATCAAGATCGCCAAGGGCGTCGGCAAGGGCGCTGTCGTTGTCGTTCAGGTATTTGTCAATGGCCAGGGCGAGTTTATCGTGCTCCACCAGCACCGGGTCAACCTGGCAGCCCGATTGAAAGCGGATTTCAGTGAGTGCGTGTTGATTGGTGGGGTCGGTGACGGCGACAAACAGCCGGTTTTGCTTTTTGAGCAGAGGCAGGGCTTCGTGCTTGCTGATCAGATCGGCGTTGAGAATATCCTTTGGGCACAGGGCAAGATTATGGGCGTCCAGATCATAGAGCGGAATACCAAATTCTTCCGAGGACACACTGGCAACCAGGCTGGCGGGCAGAATATCTTCATCGACAAGATATTTAACAAAACTGACTTTGCTCTTGGCGCTGGCGTCAGCCAGTTCCAATGCCTGGGTTTCGCCCATCAGTCCGGCGGCAACCAGACGTTTTGGCAGGCCTCGTAAAGCAATGTTATGTGTATTCACAAGCTCTATTCCCTAAAGAGAAAATTTATCGTCATGTTATTTGCTCGGGCAATAATGCATCAGTTGCGGCAATATACAGTTTTACTGCTATTCCTGTCAGTTGGGGCATTGTTCTGATCAAATTCAACATTATGAAGGCGCCACTGACCCGTCATGGGGGTTATCTGGCTAACCCTGCTTTCGCTACCCCGCGTAGGCGCTTGATCAGAAAAGCCAACGAATTATACCTTCTACCGCGGCAGGTCGAGGCTGTCATTCTTGCCCTGCGCGGTATGACGAGATTCGCAGTTCTGGCATTAAGTCAGCGTCATTAGCCTAAATACGGTTTTCACGTCTTTAATTTCACTGCTATAGTCTGTTCGAGTAGTAATAAACTGCAACAATGCTATCCTATAACAGGTTGATTGCTATAAAAAAGTGATTCCTCGAAAGATTTAAAGGTGACAATGTCTAAGGAAACTCTGACTAATGTCATTCCCGCGCAGGCGGGAATCTATAAGCGCTTGATTTTTCTGGGTTCCCGTCTACGCGGGAATGACGAAAGCTGAATTAATCAGAGTTTCCTAAATGGCTCAGGGAATAGATGACAAACTTTGTCAATATTGATTCTATTTTGTAGCCGGCTAACATTTATAGAGCATTCGCGTTTTGTAGTAACTTGATTTTGTTGTTATTTTTTTTGGCATGGCTCGTGCAGTCAAGTTTAGGCGTTATTAACTAACTTTGGAGAAACACATGGATATGAAAAAACAAGCGGGTTTTACATTGATCGAGCTGATGATCGTAGTAGCGATTATCGGCATTTTGGCTGCCATCGCTCTGCCTGCGTATCAAGACTATACTGTGCGCGCAATGGTTTCTGAAGGCTTGGCTCAGGCCAGTGGTGCAAAACCAACGGTGAGCGAAAATATCGCCAATGGCGCTGCAAATGACTGTGCCGGTGTTCCCACTGGTGTAGCAACTGGGAAAACGACACTTAGTTGCGATGCTGGAGTAATCACTGCAACTGTCGCCACTGGAACCTCAGCAGGTGATGTAGCAATAACCTTAACTCCTGTAGAAGTTGCGGATGGCGGTACGGACTGGAATTGTACAACAACTGCAGATGATAAATATGTGCCTGCTGAGTGCCGCGCTGCTGCTGGTGGCGGTGATTAATCCTTGCGCGGCTCTAGTCGGAAGCTGCGAATAGCGTATTAGCACATAAAAAAAGCCCCGGTTTATCCGGGGTTTTTTTATGTGCCATTCGCTGTGTTTTAAGTTTTAATATTGACCACCATGAATCAGGAAACACGATGAGATTTGTTTTTGCTGCCTTTTGGCTGGCCTGTTCACTAATAACTGAAGCCAATACATTTTACCGTTACCCATTGACCCATACTGGCCACTACCCCGAAGAGGTCGTCAGCTCCACCCCCTCGCTTTACTATAAAAAAGGGTTGCTGAATGTGGGTATTCATACGGCAGCCAAGTCTTCCCCCGTTATTGACCAGGGCGTCCTCTATGTGGGGGTTGATACTGGCCATATTTATGCCATTGATGCCAACAGTGGTACTACCCTGTGGAGTTTCGCTGTGAGGCCGCAGGCGGCTTTTGGCATTCATGGCACTGCGGCGGTTGATGGGCGCTTTGTTTATATTGGTGCTTACGACGGATGGTTATACCAACTTGACAAACTGACGGGCGAACTTGCAGAACAGTACAAGCTGGGTGACTTTATCGGCGCTTCGCCAGTGATTTGGAACAAAAAGGTTTATGTTGGGGTTGAGACCTCGGCGCCCAACGGGTACGTCGCCTGTGTGCAGCCGGGAGAAACGAAGTGGGACTGTATGCCCAGGTATTTTCTGGGCGGGCATACCCACGCCACGCCCACCATTAATACTGAATCAGGCCGTATTTTTCTGGGCGCGAACAGTGATCGCTTTGTAGCTTTGGATGGAGTAACCGGTGAGTTGATATGGCGATTCGACAGTCAGGGAGACATCAAGTCCACCGCAGCCCTGTTTGAGAAAAACGTCTATTTTACATCCTGGGATCATCATGTCTACGCCCTCGATCAGGGTAGTGGAAAGCTCTGTTGGCGCTTCAATACAGGGGCAATGACCATGAGTAGTCCGTCGATTGATGAAAAGTTGGGTTTGCTATTTGTCGGTTCTCATAACGGCAGTTTTTTCGGCTTGGATGCTCGTACAGGTATGGAGATTTGGCGATTTAACACTGGGGGAAAAATTTTAAGTTCGGGAACTATTGCTTCATTAGCGACCGGAGAGTCGGTTGTCATTGTTGGTTCTGCAGATGGCCGTATTTATTGGTTACGCGCTCAGGATGGTGTTGAATTGTTTAGTTATCAGACCCAGGCCAAGGTGACCAGTGTGCCTCTGATTCACGAGGGTCGCGTCTATGTCAGTGGAGACGACGGGTTTTTGTATGTATTCCAGTGAAAAAACCCTGGTGCTTTTTGATGGCGTCTGCAATTTATGCGAGAGCTCAGTCATTTTCCTCATTAAGCACGACAGGTTAGACCAATGCCGTTTCGCTTCAATACAGTCAGCCTTTGGAGTAAGCGTACTCAATTATTACAAAATACCCGAAAACGAGAGGTTAAATTCCTTTTTTGTTGTTGAGCGGAACCGCTTATACAGCAAGAGCGGCGCATGGAGAATCTTATTGGCGAAGATGGCATTTCCATTCAATCTTTTGCAATATTTTCTATGGTTACCCGCAGTGCTGACAGATAAGGTCTATGATTTCATCGGCAGGAGACGATATCGCTGGTTTGGAAAAAAAGACTATTGTTTGCTTCCCAGTGAACAATTAAAACAAAAATTTATAGAGGATGAGAACCTTAATGACTAATCAACTTGGTCAGTTGCGTTATTTTATCTTTATCGTTGTAGCCTGCTTTATTTTGATAGGCCCGTTCCTGAGGCAGGTGCTTGATGTAAATAATATCTTGTTTCGACAATGGACTATGTTCAGCCAAATCGGTCTTGGTGTGCATAAAATCAACGTAAAAAAAAGCGGCGATGGCCAATGGCACAACCTTGAAATTGATGCTGTAGTTAAAGCGTACAGAATGATCCCAGCTGACAAGCCGTTGAGCATCAGTCATCAGGATGGCCTCGACCGGCTTATGGAGGAACTTTGTGTGATTTATCCCAATCAGCTCCTTCAAATCACAGCTCATAGAGCGACACTCATTGGTGGCTGGACGTTGGTGGCCGATCGTCAAACTATTATCTGCTGAGGTTGCTGAATATGTCCTCTTATCTAGCCAGAGTTAATGCCTGGTGCTTTGATTACAGCGGTTCCACAAGATCGAGCGCAATCATTCGCATTGGCCTTGTGTTCCTTATCTGGGCGCGCTGGGCAGGGGAGTTGTCGTTTTTTCAGCATCTCAGTCTCAATTACTTCTTATTGTCCGTCAGTTTTTTTCTTTCCACCACTTTGATGCTGGTTGGTTATAAAACGAGAATTTCCACATTGTGGGTTTCTGCAACATTATTTCTGATGTACTTCCATTTTAGTTATGGTTTGGGTGTAAGTGGCTGGAACCATCACCATACTTATCTACTGGCTTGGATGTCGTTTTTGTCTGCCCTCACGCCTGCAGGAAAATCATACTCAGTAGATCGAAAGCTTCTGGTGAGGGAGTCCGCCCTCTCTCAATCCCCTATGCCGCCTGAGTATGGCAATTTATGGGGGTTGCGCCTGATTATGCTCCAGCTTTGCGTTTTGTATTTTTGGGCAGCTTTTGATAAAAGTTATCCGCTCTGGGTTTCTGGTGTGAGGATGGAGTATTACGCGGTGCTCTTTTATTTTGGCTCCACGTTCGTTGAGCCCTGGTGGTTCAACCCACTGATGCGCGGCCTGGCGCTGGTGGTTCTTGTCCTTGAGTATGTTCTCGCATTTGGTTTGTTTTTCAAGCGGTTTCAGTCGCTGTTGATTCCTTTTGGTATTGCCATGCACGTGGCGTTCTTTTTGCTGTTACCTGTACATACATATTCATTGACATGCATATTGATGTATTTGGCCGTTATTGAGGCTCGTAAGGTGCACGAGTTTACTGAATAGGTCTTTGAGGTTGTGCGACTTTAAAAGGCGCTAGTTTTATTGATAGATTGGCTAGTTCATCAGTTAGTTATTCTTGTGCGATCGGAAAAAACGAAAATGCTATAATCCCACGGTTTTTATCGGAGCACCTAAGCACATGCCTGTTATTCTTCCCGAAGATTATATCCAGAAAATCATTACTCTTGCCCTTGCAGAAGACATAGGCAGCGGCGATATCACCGCCATGCTGATACCTGAAGAGGCCAGGGCTGAAGCAACGGTGGTTTGCCGTGAACATGCGGTGCTCTGTGGCCAGCCCTGGTTTGATGAGGTTTTTCGTCAACTGGATAATGGCGTTAAGGTTATGTGGGACGCCAAAGAGGGCGAGGATATTGTGCCGGATCAGGTGGTTTGCCGATTATTCGGTTCCGCGCGCAGCCTGTTAACCGGTGAACGCACGGCGCTTAACTTTCTTCAGACGCTCTCAGGCACAGCCACCATCGCCCGCCAGTATGCGGAATTGGTCAAGGGCACAGAGATTAAAATTCTCGACACCCGCAAAACCATTCCCGGCCTGCGCCGAGCGCAAAAGTATGCCACTGTGGTCGGCGGTTGCCACAATCACCGCATGGGGTTGTACGACGCTTTTCTGATCAAGGAAAACCATATTGCCGCCTGCGGGGGCATTACTGCTGCCGTCAATGCTGCCCGCCAGATTGCCCCCGGCAAGCCCGTAGAGGTTGAAGTGGAAACATTGGCGGAGTATCAGGAGGCCGTGAATGCGGGGGCGGATATCGTTATGCTCGACAATTTTACCCCTGAGGCGGTGAAGAAAGCGGTGGCGGCGAAGGCGCCCGGTGTGAAGATTGAGATTTCGGGCAATCTGGATGAGCATTCATTATCCCGCGTGGCCATTGCCGGGGTTGATTTTCTCTCTTCGGGAAGCTTGACCAAGCACTGCAGAGCCATTGATTTTTCTATGAGGTTTTGTGGCGGGTAGGGCCTAGCACCGGATTCCTGTCGAGGGTTGCCTGTAGTCGATGGATGGAGTGTGTTTTTTGTAGGAGCTTACCGTGCAAGCGATCATCAAGGGGCAGGGAGAAAGATTTTCGTCAGCGGGGCTGGCTTTTACGGAAAAACGGGTTGCTTGCTTCCACAGAATGATAGAAATGTTTGACATCGTGCTGATTTCTAATAAGAATCTTCTTTAATTGTTCTCATTGTGTCCCGGCTGTCAATGCCAAGGGGTATGCTGAGGTGCCAGGGATCGGAATGAAATCTGTAAATTTCCGCGTTTTTGTACATATGGAAGACTTATTGCAGGTGTTAAATTTCATGGCAATGAAAGGTTCGGCGCATCCTGCCTGTTTGCCCGGTTGTTTTGGCCTGGCGTTAAGGGGAGGTTAAGCAGCATAAATTGAAAACTAAAGAGGCCTTGTTGCCGCAATATGTCGGAGAGAAAGCATCCCAGTGACGGAACTCGCCCAGGCGAACTAGAATCCGGCTCTGTTTTAAAGAATCTTAAGTCTGTTCTTGAACAGGCTATTGCGGCGGCGTTTTCCGACCTTTTCACCCTGGCCGATGAGGCGCTCTTTGATCGTGCCGATGGCGCCAGGAATATGAATGAGCAGCGATCGTTTTTTGACGCCATGCGCACACTGCGCAACCAACGGGAGACAGTTTCCGCGCGAGCGCTGGATACCTATTTGAACACCTTCAACGCCCTGCTCGATAATGATCTTTCCCTGCTCACCGCTCACCACCACAGTGGCAATGATGCCTTTGAACTCCTTGAAAACCACGTGCTTGAGGAAATGATTGCCCTCGACAATATCGTTTCCCTTATCGTTTCCGCTTCTGGCTCTGAACTGGGCTTTTTAAATAAACGCCTGGAATATCTGTTGGGGCGACCGGTCAGGGACGAGGAAAATCCGTTTGTGCCCGAGGCTCTCTGTGAGGCTTTTGCTGACCAGCTGCGGCGGCTTCATTTTGATATGGAACCCAAGCTGCTGGTTTTAAAGAATTTTGAGAAGTATTTTGTGGCGCTGTGGCCGGGGTTGGTAGCCCAATGCAATGATCTGTTGAAAGAATGCGGCATTCGCCCCGATCTTGAAAAGCAAAAGCGCCAGGTCAATAAGTCGCCGAATACCGCTCCCCAGGCAACGCCGCTGGAGGAGGCGCCATCACGACCGAGCCAAGCCCTTCAGAGGCAGCCACCAACGGTGCAGCAGAGGGCGCCGCGAACCGGGGGCAGCAGGGCATTCCGGGATGGTCATTTACTGGCCGATATCCATAGGCGCTTGAACGGGGGGGGGATTCCCTCGGCGGCCACACCGCAGTTTTCTAGTTCCGCCACTGTAAAGCCCGAAGGCAGTGTGGCAGAGCCAGTGGCAACTGCCGATACCCTGGCCGCCCTCGCCAGCCAAATAGGCGATCTGGGGTTGCCCCCTGAGGCTCTCGATCAGCTCAATGCGCGAGGGTTGGAATCGATGATTGCCGATCTGTTAAGCCGTTGCGGCCACCAGCTTGAAGGTGTGGATCCGGTTGATCGCAGTGTTATTCGCATTTTGGATCAGTCGTTTAAAAAAATCACCACCCAAAAGCTGACGCCGGGGGAGCTGTCGTCTCTGGTTCTTCGTCTCGAAATCCCGGTTGCCGCAATGGTGCTCAACGACCCTCAGTTTCTTGATCGTGCCAATCATCCGGGTCGCCGTTTGATCAATGAGATGTTTAAGGTGTCTGTTACCTATCTAGACGGCGCTGATGGCAACAATGACCCCCTGCGCAAAACGGTGGATGAGCTGGTAGCCAGGCTGGGCAAGCTCAATCTGACCAACAGGGATCTTACGAGGCTGCTCGCAGAATTTATTGATTTTGTCGAAAAAGACAAAAAGCAACAGGCGATTCGCGAACGCCGCTTGCTGGAAGAGGAGGAAGCCGCCGCCAAAGTCGCCGTCGCTCATCAATTTGTCTATGAACAGCTTGCCCCGTTGCTGATGGGGAAAAAGGTGCCCAGTTTTTTCCTGCAGTTTTGTGAGGACGCCTGGAGCAAGGTCGTTTTTCTCAATGTGCTCCGCGAGGGTGTCGACGGGGGGCGCTGGCAGGATCTGATAGCACAACTGGAAGGAATCCTGGCCGTCATCCTTGATGAGAAGCAGGTTGCTTCCACAGAGGTCAATGCGCTGCTTAGCGGGATTAAAGGCGAACTTGAACATATCAGTCTGGATCCGGCGGCGCTTAACCGCTGGCTGGGACTGCTCTCAGGTTATTTTCGAGACCTGGTTATGGCGGCTGAACCGCCGCCAAATAATCCGGCATTTGCCACTGTGGAGATCAAGCAGCTTATTCTGCGCCTGCCCGGTGTGGCTGCAGTGGCGCCGCAGCCAGCGGAGGATGTGGATATTCGCGCCCTGGAATCGCTGGATTCGCTAAAGCAGGGTGTTTGGGTTGAGTTCCAGGCCACAGAAAATAGCCTCCCTGTGCGCTGTAAACTGGCCGGCATTATTCGGCCAACGTCCAAGTACATTTTTACCAATCGCAAAGGGGTCAAGGTTGCCGAAGAGAGTCGTACCGAGCTCGCGGGCAAATTAAAAGCCGGCACTGTGGTCGTCGTTGATAATGCAAGGCTTTTTGATGACGCTTTTTCCCAGGTGATCGCTGAAATTCAGAGACAGGGGACGCCGAAGCGAGGGCAGGTTGTTTTGCAATGATTAGCTGCGACGGTTGGTTTGAACGCGCCGAGCGAATCGTTTCGCCAAATGTGGATTCCAGGCCGGCAGGTGAGGTTGTCAGTGTTTTGGTTATTCACAATATCAGTCTGCCACCGGGGCAGTTTGGCGGTGGCCATATTCAGGATTTTTTCACCAATTCACTAAAAGTGGACGAGCACAACTACTTTGCCACTATTGCCGATACCAGGGTTTCCGCCCATCTGCTGATAGAGCGCACCGGTGTGGTCACCCAGTTTGCGTCTTTTCATCAGCGCGCCTGGCATGCCGGTGTCTCGTCTTTTGCGGGACGCGACAGGTGCAATGATTTTTCCATTGGCATTGAGCTGGAGGGTACAGATATAGACCCCTACACGGATGCCCAGTATCAGTGTCTGACGGAAATCACTCGAGCGTTGATGACGTATTATCCGTCCATCAGCCTTGAACGGATTGTTGGCCATTGCGACATTGCTCCGCTGCGAAAGACGGATCCGGGCACTTCATTTGATTGGCATCGTTATTTTTCATCCCTTAAATAGGCATTTTGATGACATACCTTATTCTTGTGTTGGGGGTTTTGCTCACCAGGTTCTATCCTCAGAACACGGCCTTTGCCCGCGACCTCGGATTTTCCCGTTGGCAGCAAGCGGTGGCCTCGTCGGCCTATGGCGTTGCCAGGGAGAGTCGCCAACTTTATCTGACCATTGCGATTCCCATCGTAGTTTTGGTGCTGGTGCTTCTGATTCTCCATTATTTGGAGTGGCGGTTTGTGGCTTATGGCGTGAGTTTTATTGGCCTCCTCTATGGATTTGGCGCCTGCGACCTCAAAAACACCATTGCCAGTTATCTGGCGGATCTCAATCGCAATGATGTTCAGGCGGCTTTTCACGACGCCGCTGCGTTTGAGGCGCAGGCAAGCGAAGCCGAAAACTGGAGCCAGTTGCACCAGCAGACCCTGAGGTCAATTTCCTGGCAGTATTTTCAATGTTATTTTCCCGCCATGTTTTGGTTTGCGATTTTGGGAACTCCCGGAGCCGTGCTGTACCGTATGCTGTGCGACTACCAGAAGCTTGAAACCGCAGAGTCAAACCTCGCCAGGTTAAAGCGGATGCGGCTGGTTTTGGAATGGCTGCCATTGCGGGCTTTTGGGATTTCCCTGGCTATCGTGGGCAACTGGCGAGCCACCTTCAAGCAGGTGGTCGCCAGTTTCGGCAAGGTGGCTGCGTCACCGGCCGACCTGGTGACAGCTTATATAGTGGCGGCAATCCACGGCGAGCAGGTTTCGCCAGAAACCGACAGCCCCAAGCAGGAAGTTGCCGAGTTGGAGGAGCTTCCCGAGTTGATCGACAGGGCGCTGATCAGCTGGATTGCCATTCTGGGCATAATGGCTGTTGTTTAGCGCCAGCTGGGTTGGCGCTAACGTCAACCATATTAGCTGCCGTAGACGCCGGGTATTCCGGCGATGGGGACATCGACCTCTCTAGGCTTCGCGGCTGTTTCGGAGTTTTTCAGGGCTTTCCCCATGCCAGGGCGCCACTTTTATCAGCAGTAACATGCCGGGAATAGCCAATAGGGTGCACAGGTAGAAGAAGTTCTCCCAGCCGACGGCTTCTACAATTATTCCTGTGGAGGTGTTTGCCACTGTGCGCGGTATGGCGGTGAGACCGGTAAAAAGAGCGAGCTGCGTGGCCGTATAGGCTTTGTGGGTGGAGCGGGCAATAAAAGAGACGAAGGCGGCGGTGCCAAGCCCGACGCCAAGATATTCAAAACCGATAACCAGACCCAGGAGCCACAGCCCTTCCCCCACTCTGGCGAGAACCGCAAAGCCGAGAATGGAAATAATCTGCACCAGGCCAAAAAGCCACAGGGCTTTGTTGATGCCGATACGCAGCATCAGAATGCCACCCAGAATGCCGCCAATAATCATCGGCCACAGCGCTGCGTGCTTGGCAACCAGGCCAATTTGGGTATTGCTGAAGCCCATGTCCAGATAGAAAGGCGTGGCCAGAGCCGTGGCCATGCTGTCCCCAAGTTTATAGAGCAACATAAAAGCCAGCACCAGGCAGGCCTGGCGAACGCCGTTGCGCTGAAAAAATTCCTTGAAAGGTTCAACCACGGCGAGTCTTAGGGTAAGGGGTTTGCCCACGTCTTTGACCGGTTCGGCAATGCTCAGGGTAAGGCCAATGCCAAAAACCATAAAGGCGGCGGTAATGGCAAAAACGGTTTCCCAGGGCAGCAGATCGGCGAGAATCAGCGACAGGGAGCCAGGAACCAGCCCGGCGATACGGTAGGCGTTGACGTGGATGGAATTGCCGAGTCCCAATTCGTGGTCGGGAAGAATTTCCCGGCGGTAGGCATCGAGAACGATATCCTGGGTGGCGCTGAGAAAGGCGATAAAGGCGCAGCAGTAGGCGATAGTCCATATCTGTGTCACCGGGTCGAGAAAGCCCAGTCCGGCGATTGTGGCCAGCAGAGCAATCTGGGTGAGCAGCATCCAGCCACGGCGCAGACCAAGCATGGGGAATTGAAATCGATCCAGAAGGGGGGACCAGAGAAATTTCCAGGTGTAGGGCAGGCCGATGATGGAGAAAAAACCGATTTCTTTAAGACCGACTCCTTCGGTGCGCAGCCAAGCGGGTACCAGAGAGATCAGCAGATAAAGAGGGAGGCCAGAGGCAAAACCCGTGAAAATACAGATCAGCATCCGCCGGTTGAGGATTGCCTGGGAAATGTCTCTTGCTGTCATGAATCCTCGGTGTCCGTTTTGACCAGGAGCAAGACTACGCGATCCGGCTTTGTGTTGAAATAGACCTGTTTATAAATTGCCGAGCTCGTCGACACTCAAATCACAGTCCAGCTTGTGGAATTGATGTCACCGCTTTTCGCGCCGCTGCTATTGGCCGCTTGCGGGTTGAATGGAAAGCGATCAGTGGGGACAGTTCTTAATCGGGAGATTGGCCATGGCACCGTTTCTGTGCCATGGCTTTTTTAATCTACCCTGAGTGGTTTTGGAGGCTAGAGAGCCGCCAGGTTTATGCCCGCAGCGCCAGATTCGATCCACTGCTTGACACGTTTTGCGTCACTGATGGGGGAGTATTTGCCGCCGGATTGGAGAAAAACCATGTAGGCGGGTCTTGAGCCGATGGTTGTTTTCATAACCAGGCAGCGCCCGGCTTCGTTAATATAACCGGTCTTGCTCAGGGCTATGTTGTTATCCCCCTGGCGCACCAATGGATTGGTATTGCGGTATTGCAGGGTGCCGACCCTGGATATTCGCATCAGCTCTTCCTGATCTGTGGTGAAGTTGCGAATCAGGTCGTACTTGCTTGCTGCGGCCACCAGTTTTGCCAAATCTTCCGCGGTCGAGACATTTTTTGGGTTGAGGCCAGTGGCGTCGGCGAAAAAGCTGCTGCTCATGCCGAGGGCTTTCGCCTTGCTGTTCATGGCCGCTAAAAATGCGGTTTTGCCGCCTGGATAATGACGGGACAGTGCGGATGCAGCACGGTTTTCCGATGACATCAGTGCCAGGTGCAACATGTCGTATCTGCTTAGCTTGGTGCCCATGGGCAGCCGCGAGCCGGTTCCCTTGAGGCGATCGAGATCGTTTGTGTCAATGGTAAGGGGCTCATCCATCGCCAGGTTGGCATCCAATGTCACCATGGCTGTCATCAACTTGGTGATAGAGGCGATGGGTTTCACCGCATTGGCGTTCTTTTGGTAAAGGGGTGTGCCCGACAGGGCATCGATAATCATGACGCTGCGGGATTCCAGGCGAGGGTCAGCGGCGCCCTTGGCAAGGTAGGTGCTAGAGCTTGCTGTGGCTTTATGGGCGAGGCCGCCGCTGGGAATACGAATTGATTGCCCGGGTATGAGGGCTGCATTCTTGGCGATGCCGTTGAATCTGCTGATGGAGGCAACTGAGACTCGATAGTGCTTGGCAATATCCCAGAGGGTGTCGCCGCGCCTGACATTGTGTACCGCGACTGTCTGTTTGTTGGCCGGAGCGGTATAAGGATCATTGCCTTCGGGAATAAATAGAACCTGGCCGGGGTGAAGCAGGCTGCCCTTGATGCGGTTATGGCTGCGCAGTGTCTCCAGGGAAACGCCATGGCTGGAGGCAATGGCCGAGAGGGAGTCGCCGGAGCGTACGGTATAGCTGCGCTCTTGGCTGTTGTCAGCGCCGGACTGGGAGGGAATCTTCAGGGTTTGCCCTGGAACGATGCGGTGGGAAGACAGGCCATTGTGGGCAAGCAGCTCCGGAACCGAGGTGTTGAAACTTTTCGCTATGCCAAAAAGAGTGTCGCCGCGGACAACTTTATAGGCGCTGGAACCTGCATAGGCTCCGCAGGGTAGCGCGAGTGTCAGGCAGATAAGAACCTTTTTAATAGTCATGATGTTCGTCGCGAGCTGTTTTTGTAGCCTCTAGAGTAGTCTTTTTTAAAACTTTGACAAGCCTTATAGCCAAAAAATAAGTAAAAAATGTTTCAAAGTCAAAGACAAGGCAGGTTTTCCTCGATTTATAGACAGATTTTTCCTGGTGTGGAGCAATTGTGCGGTGGTTCCTCCAGCATTTGCTTACATATCATGCAATAATTTAGCGAAGACTGCCGTTGGAAATCACCATGGAGTATGAATGCCTTGTTTGCAGCTACAGGGGGCGCCACTTTCCCGGTGGGGCGTGCCCTGGTTGCGGCTCTTTCAAGGTGCGCAAGCTCGACGGCACAGGTCAGCAGCCGAAACCTGTGGCGAGAAAGCCTTATCGGCTGATGTTGGCGCTGGCGCTGTGGCTTTATCTGTTGGTGGAAATCTGGAAAGTTGTGTCCCGTTAGGCATAGCCGAACCTGATAAACAGCGTTTTGGTCATTTGTGGTTGGCCGCTGGCTGGAGGTTGCTTATGGCTCTGTTTTGATCCACGTGCTTATGGTTGCCTGAATATGGGCAAGCTGCCGGTGGATATGGCTGGAGGAAAAGTGATAGGTTTTGATGATCCGGTTACTATTAATAAGGTATTCGTTGTCGCTAGATGTCAGCCAGGGAAATACCGGATAGATTTTTTTCAGATAGAGCATGTCGTTGAAAACGCCGCCGGGCACCAGAAATAAAGTGCCTGAATCATTGCGAATTAAGTCGTCGATGAATGTCAGGTGCTGTGCAGAAATGAGAGAATAAAATTCCTTCCTGTTTACTGATTTGTTGCCTATTGTGGGTATATCCAGTAATTCTAGAAAGGATATTTTATCTGCGTAGCTGGTATCCAACCCCAGCTTGCTGATGTTTTTGTGGTAGGGTCTACCATGCTGGGTTTTATTAAATGGAAAATTAGGCAAAAGAAAAGGGTGATGTACGCCGTATTTTTTCCAGAAACCGACGCCATCCTGTTGATACTCGAGAATATACTGAAAAAAAGAGTGGCTGCTTATTTCCGGTGCATAGTTGGCGTCGGAGCTGAGAATCACAACTTGAGCTAATGCCGGGTTTTGACCCTGCCAGGGGTGGCGGCTAAAAAGGCGGTTGAGCTCTACAGATGGATGTTTTTGGAAAGTCATCTTGGTAGCTATGGTTGACCGGTTAAGGGGAGCACAAAAGCGGTCAGTTGCTTTTGTGCTCCGAAGCGTTGTTGTCGGTGCAAAAATTATTAACCTGTATGAATTTTGCCGGCAAGAAAATCCAGTAGTTGGGTAAGTGGCACTTCCAGAGCGTTTTCATCACGGCGGCCCTTGTATTCCACCACGGCGTTTTCGAGCCCGCGGTCGCCGACAACAATGCGGTGAGGGATGCCGATAAGCTCGGTATCGGCGAGCATAACCCCCAGGCGGGCTTTGTCCTGATCCATATAGAGCACGTCGTAACCCGCCTGCGATAGCTTTGTGTACAGGTCGTCGCAGTAATTCATGACCTGCTGCGACTTGTGGGCATTGATGGGTACCAGGGCAATTTGGAACGGGGCAATGCTGTCGGGCCAGATAATGCCGTTGGCGTCGTTGCTCTGCTCGATTGCAGCTGCGACCACGCGGCTGACACCAATGCCATAGCAGCCCATCAGCATGGTCTGCTCTTTGCCTTCCTCGTTGAGCACTTTCGCGCCCAGGGCTTCACTGTATTTGGTGCCCAACTGGAAGATGTGTCCGACTTCGATGCCTCGGCAAATTTCCAGCTGACCATTGCCGTCAGGGCTGGGGTCGCCGGCAATCACGTTGCGAATATCTTCGACGCGGGGGAGTTCGCAGTCGCGCCCCCAGTTGACGCCGGCGAGGTGGAAGCCTTCTTTATTGGCGCCACAGACGAAGTCTGCGAGCGCTGCGGCACTGCGATCGACTATGGCCGGGATCGGTAGTTTTACCGGGCCCAGGGAGCCAATGGTGCAACCTGTAGCGGCCTTGATCTCGGCATCGCTGGCAAAGGTGAGCGGTGAGAACACGCCCTCAAGTTTTTCGGCTTTGATGTCATTGAGTTCGTGGTCGCCGCGCACCATCAGGGCGATAAGTGCGTTTTCTTCGTCACCTTTGACAATGAGGGTTTTCAGGGTTTGCTGCGGGGTGACGCCAAGCAGTTTGCAAACATCGTCAATGCTGTGGGCGCCTGGCGTGCTTACCTCGGTCAACGCCTGGGTTGCTGCGGCGATCTTGTTTGACGGTGGCAGCGCTTCGGCTTTTTCAATGTTGGCGGCGTAGTCACTTCCCGTGGAAAAGGCAATCGCGTCTTCTCCCGAGTCGGCGAGAACATGGAATTCGTGGGAGAAGTTACCGCCGATGCTGCCGGTGTCGGCGAGCACCGGACGGAAATTGAGGCCGAGGCGGGTGAAAATATTACAGTAGGTGCGGTGCATCAGGTCGTAGCTTTCCTGAAGGCTTTGCTGGGACGTATGAAAGGAGTAGGCGTCCTTCATCAGGAATTCCCGTGCCCGCATAATGCCAAACCGGGGGCGGATTTCATCGCGGAACTTGGTCTGAATCTGGTAAAAGTTCGCCGGTAGCTGCTTATAGCTGCGCACTTCATTGCGAATCAGGTCGGTAATCACCTCCTCGTGGGTGGGGCCCAGGCAGAATTCCCGCTGATGGCGGTCGGAAATACGCAACAATTCAGGGCCGTACTGTTCCCAGCGCCCTGACTCCACCCAGAGATCGGCAGGTTGCACTACCGGCATAAGCACTTCCTGGGCGCCGGATTTATCCATTTCCTCGCGAACAATTTTTTCCACCTTGCGCAATACGCGCAGGCCGAGGGGCATCCAGGTATAGAGGCCGGAGGCGAGTTTGCGAATCATGCCCGCCCTGAGCATAAGTTTATGACTGATAATTTCGGCCTCAGCGGGGGATTCTTTTTGGGTGGAAATCAGGTAACGGCTGGCTCGCATGGTTCCTCTTTGGCGGTGTGCATTCTGTTGAACCGCCTATTTTAAGGCCATGGTGTTGCGGGGTATAGTGTTTCATTGCTGGTGATGTTGTGGAGGCTGAGGTGTTTAAGTTGGATGAAAGTTTAAAGAGGGATTCCTATGTGCTGGGCAGTTTTCCGCTATCGCTGCTGCTGATGAGTCGCGATGCCAATTATCCCTGGTTTATTTTGGTGCCCGAGCGCGAAAATATTAAAGAGCTGTATCAGCTTGAAGAGCGGGATTATTTCCAGTTGATGAGGGAGTCGCGGCATTTGTCAGCAGTGGCTATGGCGGTGTTTGCCGGGGATAAGCTCAATGTTGCCGCTCTGGGCAACAGGGTGCCGCAGCTGCATTTTCATCATGTTGTTCGCTATATAGGAGACTGCGCATGGCCAGATCCGGTGTGGGGCGCTGCGCCGGGAAAGGCTTTTGCGGAGGGGGATGAAACAAGGCGGGCTGAAAAACTGCTTGCCCGCCTTGGTGAGGGTTTTAAGCCGAAGGCTGAGTTGCCGGCTTAAATCAATCAGTTAGCCATATCTTTGAGTTTTTTCAGTGCCAGAATTTTGACACTGGTGCTGGCAGGGCGTGCCGCAAAGGTTGTTTCCTGGCCGGTGAAAGGGTTGATGCCTTTGCGCGCTTTTTTGGCGGGCTTTTTCACCGTCTTGATTTTGAACAGGCCGGGCAGGGTAAACTCACCGACAGCACGTTTTTTAATGTGGCGCTCGATGATATCGCCGAGACCATCAATGACTGCATTGATGTCCTTTTTGGACAGGCCAGTGTCTTCCGCCAGCTGAGTGATGATTTGTGTTTTGGTAAAGCGCTCAGTAACGGCGGTGAGTTTTTTGGCCGGAGGTGGCGCCTTGGGTGCAGCCGGTTTTTTTGCGGCAGGCGCCTTGGCTTTTGTCGCAGGGGCGGGGGTTGCTTTTTTCGTTGCCATAAGATGGATCCCTTTGTTAGCGTTTTTGAATTTAGATGCATTCACAGAATGACTTGTATTCTTTTTACGGCTTTTCGACAGCCTGCTGTGGGGGCGTCACGCCCTGGCAGATCAGACTTAAATCACCGCTGGGGTGAATACAACCGCAGCCGTGACTATGTATAAAGCATATTTTCAACAATGGCAATAAATGAAGCTATAAAAACAGTGATTTTTTGCAGTTTTGGCGCGAATATCAACATATTTCTTCCGTACTTCTAGCCATTGGGTCTCTGGGGTATAATGCCCGCCCTTTGTGTTGGCTTCCGCGTGGGGGCATGTGCTCCCATCTGGGGGCGGTTGTTGGTCTTTCATCAGATATTGGACAAATTGCTATGCCTATCTATGCCTATGAATGTAAGGCCTGTGGCCATGAGTTTGATGCGATCCAGAAAATTAGCGATGCGCCTCTGATCGAGTGCCCTGCCTGTCAGAAAAATGAGTTGAAGAAATTGCTCAGCGCACCCTCCTTCCGCCTCAGCGGTTCCGGGTGGTATGAAACCGATTTTAAAAAGGACAAGAAAAAGAATCTTGCCGGCGAGCAGGGTTCGACCACCGCGGCAAGCGGCAATTCTGCCGCAGAATCGTCCGCTAGTGGCGGCAGTGCCGCCAAAACAGCAGATGCCCCCTAGGCATTGGTTGCTTCGAATACAGACTTTGACTCAGGAAATAGATTAAATGCGTACAGGCTATTGTGGAGATTTGCGGGCTGCCAACGTCGGTGAAAAGGTCACCCTCTGCGGATGGGTGGACAGGCGTAGGGATCACGGCGGGGTTATTTTTATCGATCTCCGCGATCGCGAGGGCATTGCCCAGGTGGTGTTTGACTCTGATTGTGGAGAATACTTTGCCATCGCCGATAAAATCCGCAGTGAGTATGTATTGCAAATCAGCGGTATCGTGAGAGCGCGGACGCCATCTACGGTGAATCCGGCAATGAAAACGGGTGAGATCGAGGTCTACGCCACCGAATTGACTATTCTCAATACGTCGGAAACACCGCCTTTCCAGCTGGATGAGCATATTCAGGTCGGCGAGGATGTTCGCCTTCGCTATCGTTATCTCGACCTGCGCCGCAAAAAAATGATGGACAATCTGCGCTTTCGCTCCGATGTCACCATCGCCTTGCGCAACTTTCTTTCCGCGCGGGGGTTTCTCGAAATTGAAACGCCGATGCTGACCAGGGCGACGCCGGAAGGCGCCAGGGATTATCTGGTGCCCAGCCGCACCCACGAAGGCAAATTTTTTGCCCTGCCCCAGTCGCCCCAATTGTTTAAGCAGTTATTGATGGTGTCTGGTCTGGATCGTTATTTTCAAATCGTCAAATGTTTTCGCGACGAGGATCTGCGCGCGGATCGCCAGCCTGAGTTTACTCAGGTGGATATTGAGTTTTCCTTTGCCGACGAAGCCCAGATCACGGGTATTACTGAAGAGATGATCCGCGAACTGTTCCACAAAACCCTCAATGTGGATTTGGGGGAATTCCCCCGCATGCCCTACTCGGAAGCGATGGACAAATACGGTTCCGACAAGCCCGACCTGCGTATTCCCCTGGAACTGGTGGAAATTAAAGATCTGATGAAGGATGTGGAATTCAAGGTTTTCTCCGGTCCCGCCAACGATCCCAAAGGGCGTGTTGCCGCCATGCTGGTGAAAAACGGTAATGAGCTATTGTCCCGTAAACAGATCGACGCCTACACCCAGTTTGTGGCTATTTATGGTGCCAAAGGCCTGGCCTATATCAAGATCAACGATGTCAACGATCTCGAGAACGGCCTGCAGTCGCCGATTGTCAAATTTCTGCCGGAAGCAACCCGCAAAGCCATTTTGGAGCGCCTCGGTGCCGAGACCGGCGATGTGATTTTCTTCGGCGCCGACAGGGCGAAAATCGTTAACGACGCCCTGGGCGCCTTGCGGTGCAAGCTCGGTGAAGATCTCAATCTTTACACCTGTGACTGGGCGCCGCTGTGGGTGGTGGACTTCCCCATGTTTGAGGATGATGAAAAGGGTGGCTGGACATCCATCCATCACCCCTTTACTCGCCCCGCCTGTTCGCCGGAGGAACTGGCGGCGAATCCCGAGGCGGCGCTGTCCCAAGCCTACGACATGGTGCTCAATGGCACCGAGATCGGCGGCGGATCCATCCGTATCCACTCGCCGGTGATGCAGCGGGAAGTCTTCAAGGTGTTGGGTATAGGTGAAGAAGAGGCCCAGGAAAAGTTTGGCTTCCTTCTCGACGCGCTCAAATATGGCTGTCCTCCCCACGGCGGCCTGGCCTTCGGCCTGGATCG
>JBFXIU010000042.1:0-19865 GCA_050175615.1 Porticoccaceae bacterium
TGCGTTTGTCCCGCAAGGCTGCGCCGGCGCAGCCGGAGTCGTTCTGAGGAAAGCATTCAATGGAAAGCCTGTATTTTCTTATCCCTTTATCCCTGCTGTTATTGGCGTTGGTAGTGGCTATTTTTATCTGGGCCGTCAACTCCGGGCAGTACGACGATATAGACCGGGAGGGGGAAAGGATTCTCTTTGATGACGAGGTGCTATCAACAAAACAACAACCCGCGAAGAAAGACAGCCTCGACAACCCTGAAGACGAAAAGGAAACAGATAATGGCGCCCCCTGAATCCATGTCCCTGGTTGCGATGTTTGTGATCGGCCTGCTCGGTTCCGGTCACTGTGTGGGTATGTGTGGGGGGATTGCCACGGGGCTCGGTTTTGCCGCCCAGGGCAAACGCAGCCTGCCCCTGATTGCAGGTTATAACCTCGGTCGTGTTGCCAGCTATGCCGCTGCCGGCTTGCTGGTGGCCAGCCTGGGTTACTGGGGCAGCGCCTACCTCGCCCTGGGACCTGTGCTGCGAATTCTGGCGGGTATTATCCTGGTGTTTATGGGGTTTTATCTGGCGGGCTGGTGGAGTCTTTTACGCTATTTGGAAAAGGCTGGTTCCAACCTTTGGCGAGTGATTCAACCACTGGGCAAAAAGCTGATGCCAGTGACCTCATTCGGCCATGCCCTTGCCCTGGGGGCGGTTTGGGGGTGGTTGCCCTGCGGCCTGGTTTACACAGCCCTTGCCTATGCAGCGACAGCGACGAATCCTGTCGGTGGCGCTGCCATGATGATGGCTTTTGGCCTTGGCACCGCTCCGGCGATGGTGGCTGGAAGTGCATTCTCGGACAGCTTGCGCCGGTTTATGCAAAACGCCAGGGTGCGCAACCTGCTGGCGGTCATGATGATTGCATTTGGTGTTTGGACTTTGGTGGGGAGCATCAATCACATTCGCCCTCTGTGGGGCGATCAGCCCGTCGACGCCCAGGGCAGTGGTCATCACCACCATCATTAACCAACTGCTCCTCGCCTTCCCTATTAGACGATAGCGGATTTGTATTGCCCGTTGTTGGCCTCTGTAATACCAGACAAAATCAAAGCGAAGAGCTACTATTCGTATAGAATGTAAAACGATGCTATTTACAGGTCCTGGGTCTGTAAATAAATCAACAACAGCAATCACCGGAGAAGCCTGATGTCTGGACAAAAACTCAAACCGCTACGTCGTCTTTTGTGGTTGACCGCAATGCTGTCGCTGCCACTGACGGCGGCGGAGTTGCAAACGGACTGGATTGAGCCCGTGGAGGGGTACCAGGAAAATTCCCTCGGCGCCATTTTAAAGGCCGTCGATGTCTCCCCTGAAGATGGCTCCACTCGGGTGACGATCTCTATCCCCAAAGCCTCGGTTGCTGAGGATAGCGATATGGAAGAGGTGGTGGTTTATGGCCGCAGGGCGGATAAGAGTGAAGCGGAGATTAATATTCGCCACGAGTGGGTTGCCGACTACGACAAGGATAATTACGGCCTCATTCTTTATCTTGGCAAAGACGGCAATATTCCGTTGAGACTGTATTTAAAAGGTCAGGAAGACGCTCAAAGACCCTAGTGCTCAAGGAATAATGATGAACTTGAAAAAACCGGCGCTGCTGAGAAATGAGGCCTATATTAACGGGCAGTGGCTCAGCGCCCCCGGCGACAAAACCTTTGCCGTCATCAATCCCGCCACAGGCGAAACCCTGGCACTGGTGAGCGATGCGGGCGCTGTGGAAACCCGCAACGCCATTGAAGCTGCGCAACAGGCGCTTCCAGAGTGGCGCAGCCGAACCGCAAAACAGCGCGCCCGGCTGCTGCGCAACTGGTTTGATCTGGTGATGGCGCACCAGGACGATCTTGCCGCGATTCTCACCGCTGAACAGGGCAAACCGCTGGCGGAGGCAAAGGGGGAAATTGCTTACGGCGCCAGCTATATCGAGTGGTTTGCCGAAGAAGCCAAGCGCATCTATGGGGATATTATTGCCCCGCCGAGTGCTGACAAAAGAATTCTGGTGATCAAACAGCCCGTGGGGGTGGTGGCGTCCATTACACCGTGGAATTTTCCCAACGCCATGCTGGCGCGAAAAGTCGCGCCCGCCCTGGCGGCAGGTTGCACTTTCGTTGCCAAACCCGCCAAGGAAACGCCGCTTTCTGCACTGGCGCTGGCTGCCTTGGCCGAGGAGGCCGGAATTCCCCCCGGTGTTTTCAATGTGGTTTGCGGTTCATCTGCAAGCGCCATTGGCGGCGAGATGACGACTAACCCGAACGTCAAAAAATTGACGTTTACCGGTTCCACCGCTGTCGGCAAATTGCTGATGGCGCAATGTGCGGCGACGGTCAAAAAAACCTCGATGGAACTGGGCGGCAATGCGCCTTTTATTGTTTTTGACGACGCCGACATCGATGCCGCCGTCGCCGGTGTGATGGCGTCGAAATACCGCAATGCCGGTCAGACTTGCGTATGCAGCAACCGCATTCTGGTTCAGGAAGGTATCTATGACGCTTTTGTTGAAAGCCTGGTTCGAGAAGTGGAAAAATTCCGCCTCGGCAATGGTGCCGAACAAGCCACCAGCCTCGGTCCACTGATCAATCCCAAAGCGGTTGCCGATGTCGACAGTCTTGTTAAAGACGCTGTTGCAAAAGGGGCGCGCGTTATTGCCGGCGGCCAACCCTCATCCCTGGGTCATTGTTATTACGAGCCAACCGTTCTTGGCGATGCAACCCAGGCAATGAGAGTTTTCCGCGAAGAAATTTTTGGCCCGGTGGCGCCGCTGTTTAAATTCGCCAGCGAAGAAGAGGCCGTTGCCATGGCCAATGATACCGAGTTCGGCTTGGCGGCCTATTTTTATACTGGGGATTTGGGGCGTATATGGCGGGTTGGCGAAGCGTTGGAGTACGGCATTATCGGTATCAATGAGGGCATTATTTCCAATGAAATGGCGCCTTTTGGCGGCGTCAAGGAATCCGGAAATGGTCGCGAGGGTTCAAAATACGGCATTGATGATTATGTCGAAATAAAATATTTATGCCTGGGAGGAATCTGATCAGGTTTCAAGAAGGCGCCACCGTTTCAGTAATTCCGTAACGAAAAATATTGACGCCGGTGATTGATTTGGCGCAACCAAAATAGGTTTAACGATCCATAATCTCCCCTGGCAATTGAAATGCTGCGGGCGTGCCCCCATATTTTTGGCAATGAAGAAATTCCTTATCAGGAGTCAAAATGCGTATTGATCGTTTTACCAACCAGTTGCAGAGCGCCCTTGCCGACGCCCAGTCCCTTGCCATTGGCAAAGACCACACCGCCATTGAGCCGGTTCATTTATTGTCAGTAATGCTGAAGCAGCAAGGTGGTTCGGTTCGCCCCATGTTGTCCCAGGCGGGTTTTAATATTCCGGCGGTGGAAAAAGCCCTTGCTGAAAAACTGGAATCCCTTGCCAAGCTGCAATCGCCAACCGGGGAGATCAGTATTTCCCAACATCTCGGCAAAGTGCTCAACCTCGCCGACAAACGCGCCCAGCAGCAGGGCGACCAATTTATTTCCAGCGAGACCGTGCTGCTGGCGGCATTTGACGATGGCGATACCAGTAAACTGCTCAAACCCTATGGCGAGCTGAAAAAACTGGAGCAGGTGATCAAACAGGTAAGGGGAGGGGAATCCGTGGACAACGCTGAAGCCGAAGGCAACCGCCAGGCGCTGGATAAATACACCATCGATCTCACCGAGCGCGCGGAGGCGGGCAAGCTGGATCCGGTGATCGGCCGCGACGATGAAATTCGCCGCACTATTCAGGTTCTGCAGCGGCGCACTAAAAATAATCCTGTATTGATCGGCGAGCCCGGTGTCGGTAAAACCGCCATTGTTGAAGGTCTGGCTCAGCGTATTATTAATGGCGAAGTGCCGGAAGGCCTTAAAGACAAGCGCGTCCTCAGTCTTGATATGGGGGCGTTGTTGGCGGGAGCCAAATTTCGCGGCGAGTTTGAAGAGCGCCTCAAGGCCGTGCTCAATGAATTGGCCAAGCAGGAAGGCCGCGTGATTCTCTTTATCGATGAGCTGCACACTATGGTCGGCGCCGGTAAAGCCGAAGGCGCCATGGATGCGGGCAATATGCTCAAACCTGCGCTGGCTCGCGGTGAGCTTCACTGTGTCGGCGCAACCACTCTGGATGAGTACCGCAAGTACATTGAAAAAGACGCGGCATTGGAACGGCGCTTTCAGAAAGTACTGGTGGACGAACCCAGTGAAGAGGACACCATTGCCATTCTTCGCGGTCTCAAGGAGCGCTATGAGGTGCACCACGGTGTCGATATCACCGATTCCGCCATTGTTGCCGCCACCAAATTGTCCCAGCGCTATATCACTGATCGCCAGCTGCCGGACAAGGCCATCGACCTTATCGACGAGTCGGCCAGCCGTATTCGCATGGAAATCGATTCCAAGCCGGAGGAAATGGATCGTCTTGAACGCCGCCTGATTCAATTGAAAATGGAGCGCGAAGCCCTTAAAAAAGAAAGCGATGAGGCATCCAAAAAACGTCTCGAAAAACTCCTTCTCGATATTGGCCAGATCGAAAAGGAATATGCCGATTTGGAAGAAATCTGGAAAGCGGAAAAAGCCTCCCTTCAGGGTGAAGCCCAGATCAAAAGCGATCTCGAAAAAGCCCGCCTCGATCTGGAAGCGGCGCGTCGCGCCGGTGATCTCAGCCGCATGTCGGAAATCCAGTACGGCGTTATTCCCGGTCTGGAAAAACAGCTTGTCGCCGCCGCAGAAGCGGAAACCGTTGAAAAGCAGCTGTTGCGCAACAAGGTCACCGAAGAGGAAATCGCTGAAGTGGTGTCCAAATGGACGGGCATTCCTGTGAGCAAAATGCTCGAAGGTGAACGGGAAAAACTGCTGCGCATGGAAGACAGTCTTCACAATCGCGTGGTTGGCCAGGACGAAGCGGTGATTTCCGTAGCCAATGCGGTGCGCCGTTCCCGCGCCGGGTTGTCAGATCCCAACAGACCCAACGGTTCATTTTTGTTTCTCGGCCCCACCGGCGTGGGTAAAACAGAGCTGTGTAAATCCCTGGCGGAATTTCTTTTCGACAGCGAAGAGGCCATGGTGCGCATCGATATGTCGGAGTTTATGGAGAAGCACTCCGTCGCGCGCTTGATAGGCGCCCCTCCCGGCTATGTGGGGTACGAAGAGGGCGGTTATCTCACCGAGGCTGTCCGGCGCAGACCCTATTCTGTGTTACTGCTCGACGAAGTGGAGAAAGCTCACCCGGATGTGTTCAACATTCTTCTTCAGGTGCTCGACGATGGCCGCCTTACCGATGGCCAGGGGCGCACTGTGGATTTTCGCAATACGGTGATTGTGATGACCTCCAACCTCGGCTCTGACATTATTCAGCAGCTGGCGGGGGAGGAAAATTACGAAGCCATGAAAACGGCGGTGATGAACGTGGTGGGCAGCCACTTCCGCCCGGAATTCATTAACCGCATCGATGAAGTGGTGGTCTTTCATCCCCTCGGCCAGGAGCAGATTCGCGGCATTGCCGAAATTCAGCTGGGTCTGCTCAAAAAACGGCTGGCGGACAGGGATTTGTGTCTTGAGCTCAGCGATGAGGTTATGAACAAAATCTGCGAAGCCGGTTATGACCCTGTTTATGGCGCCCGTCCCCTGAAAAGGACCATTCAGCAATTGTTGGAAAACCCCCTTGCTCAGGCGGTGTTGGCGGGTACCTATGGCCCGGGGGAAACCATTAGAGCCAGGCTCGATAACGGCAGTATTCAGTTTGCTGGCTAGTCTGAGTGATTCGCAGGAATGCGTCCCGCTCCTGCGAATCACCATCTGTTGGTGGAGGCTTAGCAATACTGCGCCAGTAGGCTCCCGAATCAAGGTTTTCAACTTATAGAAACTTTGATTAATGTCATTCCCGCGCAGGCGGGAATCTATAATCCCTTGATTTTTTTTGGGCTCCAGCCTGAGGGAGAGTGACGGAAACGGAATTAATCAGCGTTTTCTAGTATAACTGCTTGGCAGTTTATTTTGTTTCGATGACAGTTTGTCTCAGGCTGCGCGCCAAAAATTCCGGCAACCGGTGCAATATTCGGACTAGGGAAAAAAGCATAGAGGGCTTGCCAGTTGGTTGCTGAGCGAGTAAATTTTGTCGCAGATTAATAACAATGGGTTGGGAGTTTTGTAGTGATGAAAAGGGTCATAAAGCGTCTGTGTTGCTGTTTTGCAGCCCTACTTGTTCCCTTGGCTGCCATGCTGTCGCCGTCGGCCTTTGCCAACTCCCAGGCTTTTCCTTTTACGCCGGTCAAGGTCGCCTATTCTTACAAATCCGCCTCTCCGGATTTGGTATTGGTGGAAAAATCGCAAAAAAAACTCTACCTGCTTAATTCAGGGCATGTCATCAAGGAATATCCCATTGCCCTGGGTAAAAATCCTGTTGGCCATAAGCGGGAAAGCGGTGATGGGCGAACGCCGGAAGGCCGCTATGTGCTGGACTGGCGCAATCCAAGTAGCCGTTTCTATCGCGCCATCCATATTTCTTATCCCAATGAACAGGATGTGGAGCGTGCTCAGGCCGCCAATAAAGATCCGGGTGATGACATTATGATTCATGGCAGCCCCGCCTGGGTGCCATCCGTTGAATGGGCAAAGCAGTGGCTTCACCAGGAAGATTGGACAGAGGGCTGTATTGCCGTCACCAACGATATTATGGATGAAATCTGGACCTTGGTAAAAGACGGTACCCCCATTGAAATTCGACCCTAATAACAATTCCCTATAGCCAAGGCCGCCCTTTGATCTTGACCCTGTTTGTACTCCTGTCCCACAATTTCCCATGCCATGAAAAGCCTTGTGTCGTTAGATGCAGTATTTGCAAGGCATTTTGAATTCTCTTTTTGCCTCCGTCGTGCGCGTAGAGCCATTTTTTAAGTGCGTGCTTCGGTTGTCGCCCGCAGCCCATTACTGTTGGCACGGCAAATACGAGGGTGACCCAGGAAGAGTTGCCAGTCGTTGTCAGGGCACAAAAAACCGCTCTTTTTAGCGAAATCCTAATAGGTTTAATAAACACAATAATTTTTGAGGCTAATCGATGCCAAACAACAATAGAAGATTTTTGCTTGTCCGTCGCCCCAGTGGCATTCCCGTTGAGGAGGATTTCTCTCTGGTGAATGGGGAAGTTCCAGTGCCTGGTGATGGTCAGATAGTGGTTCGCAATCACTACGCCTCTCTGGATCCTGCCATACGGGGGCGAATGGATGACAAGCCCTCCTATGCAGAACCCATTGCCCTGGGCGCGGTTGTCGGCACATCCACCGTAGGCGTAGTTGTCGCTTCCAGGCACGCGGATTTTGCCGAGGGTCAGTGGGTGCGCTGTATTGGCGGTATTGAAGATTATTCTTTGGTCACCCCCAATATGTTTACCTTCGCCATCGATCCCAATGAGGTTTCCTCTGTCACCCATTATTTGTCGGTATTGGGGCCTGTTGGGCTTACTGCCTACTTTGGCTTGCTCAATGTGGGCAGGCCGAAACCGGGGGAGACGGTTTTGGTCAGCGGCGCTGCTGGCGCCGTGGGTTCCCTTGTCGGACAGATTGCCAAAATACAGGGCTGCCGTACAGTGGGTATAGCTGGTGGCGAAAAAAAATGTCAGCGCTTGCGCGATGATTATGGTTACGATGCCGCCATCGATTATCGCGGCAAGGATCTCGCCGCTATAGACGCCGCTATTCGCCAGGCTGCGCCAAGTGGCGTCGATGTGGTCTTTGAAAATATTGGCGGCGATATTTTGGATGCATCCCTGTTGTCAATTAATCAGGGCGCTCGCATCGCCCTCTGTGGTTTGATCAGCGAATACAACAAGGTGGATGGTGATAGAGGCTGTCGCAATTTGTGGCAATTGATCGTTAAATGCGCCAGTATTCAGGGCTTTTTGGTACGCCAATACATTGATCAGTTCCCCCAGGGGGCGGCGATGATGGCTCAGTGGATTCGCGATGGAAAGATCCGCGTCGACGAACATATTGATGACGGCATAGAAAATGCCCTACCGGCGTTTTTGCGTCTGTTCAAAGGAACCAATGAAGGCAAGATGATTCTCAAAATCGCTGAATCCTAGGGGGAAAAAGTGAAAGGTATTGCCTTTAAACCGCTGTTTACCGTGGAATTTGAAACCAGCCCCCAGATCGTTGGCGATGTTCCCGCGGGCTATTTTCGCCGTGCCGGTATCATTAGCGCCGGCTCTTTCAAGGGTGAAATGCTGAATGGTAAAGCGCTTCCTGGCGGTGGCGACTGGCTGATCAGGCGTCCCGACGGCGTGATTCACCTGGATGTTCGCGCCATACTGGAAACCGATGAGGGCGAAACTCTCTACATGACCTACACCGGGCGCTTAAAATCCTCTCCCGAGGCGGAGGCGCGGTTGGCGCGCGGCGAAACCCTTTTCGGCGATGAAATTTACTTCCGCACCTGGGTGCAATTTGAGACCGCTGCCCCCCGTCTGCTCTGGCTTAATGATATTGTTGCCGTCGGTGTCGGCCACCGTCGCCCCCAGGGTCCCTATTACGATATTTATGAACTATTATAAAAAAGTGGTCAGCTTGCCTGTGTGAATTCTTAGGGTTGCAGCCGTTGCGATAGCGCTTCGCAGGGGCAGCCATAATATGCGAAGATGTTGTCGGGTTAACTTATTTCCAATCCTGCAGCTGGATGCATCAGGCTCATGAATAAAAACACCAGTGATGCCTTTTTTGGGCGTATCAAAGAGTATTTTGACAGTAATGCCAGTCGCGAAAGCGACGACCTTGTCGCGTTTGCCAAAAAGCTTTATAAACTTGCCCCCCTCGTTGAATTGTTTGCCGAACCGGTCGCGGATTTATGTGGTCTGATTCGTTCCCTCAGGCACTATTTCAGCGTCTTTAAGGGCGACGAACCCAAAGTGCGCTCGTTTAATCCCAATCTCGATGAAGATGGCTGGGAGCATGGATGCACGCAAATTTTTATTCTTCAGAAAGATATGGCATTTCTGGTGGATTCGGTGCGCATGGCGCTTACTCGGCAAGGCCTGGGTGTTCAGGGCATAAACAGCACTGTTTTCAATGTGGTGAGGGACGACCAGGGCAGGTTGGTGGAATGGCTTGAGGAGCCTTCACAAAACAGTCACAGGGAAGCGCTGTTTTATTTTCAGGTGGATCACTATATCTCCGCACAACAGCATGAAGCAACGGTCGCGAATCTTCGCCAGGTGCTTGAGAGCGTCCGTGTGGTCAATGCTGATTATCAACCCAGTGTCGAGACATTGGCGCAGGTGATTGATCAGCTTCGTCACAATGTGCCAGCTGCGAACCCTGAAAATGGCGAAAACACTATTGACGAGAGTATCGCTTTTCTCGAGTGGGTCAAGGCCAATCATTTCACCTTTATTGCCTACAGCTATTACAGCCTGTCGAATGACAAAGATCCGCTGCTTACCCATATTCCGGCGCGCAATCTGGGGCTTTTCAAAGCCAGCAGCAGAGACATTCCTGCCCAGCATTTGTCGGAGTTGGCGCCAGGATTTCGCCAATTTCACGCCTCCAGCCAGTTGTTGATTTTGACCAAGTCCACGGTTAATGCTCGAGTGCATCTCGACAATTACTGTGACTACCTGGTTGTCAAAGATATCAACGAAGCAGGGCAGACCGTTGGCGAACACCGGTTTTTGGGGCTTTACACGTCGCTGGTCTATTCTCAGAGCCCTTTTGGTATACCCCTGGTGCGACACAAATTGAACCGCATATTTGAACGCTCGGGGTTAAACCCCTCCGGGCATTACGGTAAAGCCTTGCGCCAGGTGATTGAAGTTCATCCCCGCGAAGAGCTGTTTCACGGTTCTGAAGACCAGCTTTACGATATTCTTATCGGTATTTGGCAAATCAACGAACGCAGGCAGGTTCGGCTTTTTGTTCGCGCCGATCCCTACGAAAAATTTGTCAATTGCATCGTGTTTTTCCCTCGCGACAGCTATCGCACTGAAATTCGCGAGAAGGCGCAACAGTTACTGATGGCCGCTCTGGATGCTCGAGAGTGCCAGTTCAGCACGTTTTTTACCCAATCCTTGCTGGCCAGAGCCCATTTTGTGATGCGCATCCAGTCTGACCGCTACAGGGAAATTAACGTTGCGGAACTCGAAAAACAGATTGCTGCATTTACCAACGACTGGCGAGACGATCTTCACAAGGCAATTATGGCTCACTGGGGGGATGAACAGGGCATAGCCCTGTCCGCCGTTTACAGGGATGCCTTTCCCGTCAGTTATCAGTCTCATTTTGAGCCGCGTATGGCGGTTCAGGATATTACCCTTTTTGATGGTCTTGGCGACGAGCAGGAAATTGCCCTGAGTTTTTTCCAGACCCAGGGTGCGGCTTCGGGAATTATGCGTCTCAAAGCCTTTCATCTGGGAACAGAGCTGTCTTTGTCGCGAATGGTGCCCATGCTTGAAAATTTGGGTTTTGAAGTCATCGGGGAACACCCTTATCCATTGAGTCCCCAGGGTCGCGATTCCGTCTGGGTTCACGATTTTACCCTCAAGTTCAGCCTCGATGTTGCCGTGGATGTGCCTGGGGTAAGGCAGAATTTTATCGACGCCTTCAAAGCCGTGTGGCTGGGCAATATCGATGACGACGCCTTTAACTGGTTGGTGATTGGCGCGCGCCTCGATTGGCGCTCAGTGGCGCTGATTCGCCTCTATGCTCGCTATATGAAGCAGCTGGGTATTCCCCTCAGCCAGGGCTTTATCGCCGCCACCCTTGCCGCCAATCTGGAAATCACCCGCAATCTGGTTGCCCTTTTTAAATGCAGTTTTGACCCCAAGCTGGTTGGTGTCGACGGCGATAAAACAGAGCGCAGCGAGCGGATCACCCGCCTTGAAGCAAAAATTCTCGAATCCCTGGATGGCGTCAACAATCTTAACCAGGATCAGGTGTTGAGAACCTATTTGCAGTTGATTTGCGCCACCCAAAGAACGAACTTTTTTCAGCGCGACGACAATGGCGATTCCAAACCTTATATTGCCATCAAGCTGGCGCCGAAAAACCTGGCAGTGGTGCCACAGCCTCGCCCTGAATACGAAATTTTTATCTATTCACCGCGTTTTGAGGGCGTGCATTTGCGCTCTGGAAAAGTGGCTCGAGGTGGTATTCGCTGGTCTGATCGAGTGGAAGATTATCGCACCGAAATCCTCAGCCTGGTAAAAGCCCAGCAAGTGAAAAATGCGGTGATCGTGCCGGCGGGCGCCAAAGGGGGATTTGTCGTTAAGCAGGTGCCTACCAGTGCAGGTCGCAGCCAGGTTGAGGAAGAAGCTAAAGCCTGTTATGCCCTCTTCATGGGCGGCCTTCTCGATATTACCGACAATATCAGGGCGGGGCAGGTGGTTGCGCCCCAGGATGTGGTTCGCCGGGACGGCGACGATGCCTACCTGGTGGTTGCCGCTGACAAAGGCACGGCCAGCTTTTCCGATCTTGCCAACAGTGTTTCGGAAAAATATGGGCATTGGCTCGGTGATGCCTTTGCCTCCGGTGGCAGCCATGGTTACGACCATAAAAAAATCGGCATCACCGCTAAAGGCGCCTGGGTGGCGGTGCAACGCCATTTTCGCGAAATTGGCGTCAATATTCAGGAAGAGGAATTTTCGGTTGTCGGTATTGGTGATATGTCTGGCGATGTGTTTGGCAATGGTATGTTGCTGTCTCCTCATATTCGCCTGGTGGCGGCCTTTAATCACCGCTCGATTTTTATTGACCCCAATCCGAATGTCGAAGCCAGCTTCGCTGAACGCCAACGGCTTTTCGCTCTTTCCGGCTCTTCGTGGGACGATTACTCCGCAGCATTGATTTCGACGGGTGGCGGTGTTTTTTCCCGGGATGCCAAGGCGATAAAAATAACCGCTGAAATGAAACAGGTTTTTGATATTGGCGAAGATGAATTGACGCCCGCCCAATTGATTCGTCGCTTGCTGCTCGCGCCAGTGGATCTGATCTGGAATGGGGGAATTGGCACCTATGTGAAAAGTTCGCGGGAATCCCACAGTGACGCTGGGGATCGCGCCAATGACGAGCTCCGTGTCGATGGCGCCGAGCTGCGCTGCAAAGTGTTTGGTGAAGGGGGCAATCTGGGCATGACCCAGAGGGGGCGGGTGGAGTTTGCCCTCAATGGCGGCGCCTGCAATAGTGATTTTATCGACAACTCTGCCGGCGTTGATTGCTCGGATCACGAGGTCAATATCAAGATTGCTCTTAATCAGTTGGTGGTGGATGAGGATTTGACGCTGAAACAGAGGAACCTGCTCCTGGAACAGATGACCGACGAGGTCACCAGCAGGGTGCTCCACCATAACTATCGCCAGAGTCAGGCTATTTCTTTGGCCGTTCTGAGATCCCAGCAGAACCCGTCGGAGTTCTGGTATTTTATGGCAGATCTCGATGCCGACGCCGTTCTCAGCAGGCGACTGGAATACCTTCCCGACGACGACACTCTTTCTGATCGGGAAAAAAATGGCCATTTTCTGGCGAGACCCGAGTTGGCCATACTGCTCTCCTACAGCAAGATACTCTTCAAACAGCAGTTGCTGAGCAGCGATATCAGTGGCGACCCCTATTTGTTTCGTGAAGTTTACAAGGCGTTCCCAAAGACGCTTTTCGAGAGCTATCCCGCCGCCATCGAGCACCATGCATTGCGCTCTGAGGTGCTGTGCAATCAGCTCGCTGGAGAGATAATCGACACCATGGGCTTGACCTATGTTCATCGCCAAATGAAATCCACAGGCGCCAGCCCCCTCGATGTGGCGCGAGCCTATATCATCGCTCGAGATTTGTTTGATCTGGAGTCTGTGTGGGTTGAAGTCGAAAAGCTGGATTTCAAAGTCGACGCCAGAGTTCAGTTGAAGCTGCAGTTGAGCCTGATGCAATTGGGTCGTCGCACCACCCGCTGGTTGCTGCGCAATCGTCGCTCCTGTGCCAATACCGAAAGGGAAATCACCACCTTAAAGCCCATGGTGCAGAGCCTGTTGTCCACCACTATGGCAAACGACAGTTTTGGCGGCCAGGAGGTGACTTCTGAACTCGGTTCCCTGAGGGAAATTGGCATAAGCGATTATGCCGCCATGCTCATTGACTCGGCCAGCGATCTCTACTTTGCCCTCGGCATGGCCGACACCAGTTTGCGCACGGGCGCGACAGTGGCTCTGGTGAGTGATAGTTATGCCCAGCTTGGCGAAGTGCTCCAACTGGAATGGTTTTCAGGGCAAATTATTGCCCTTCAATCCGCGAGCCGTTGGGAGGATTCGGCGCGGGAGATGTTTATGGATGAGCTGGAATATCAGTTTCGATTCCTGGTCATCAGCGTGCTTGAAATTCTCGACCGTCCCGAAGACTTGATCGACACCATCGAGGATTGGAAAAACAAGCAATGCCTATTACTGCAGCGTTGGCAGGATGTGGTTCGAGAGCTGAGGGTGGCGCCGGAAAAAAACTACGCCATGTTTTCTGTGGCGCTCAGGGAGCTGGAAGACCTGGTGGCGGCAACCCGGGCAGCGGGGGCGGGGTCGGATTTCTGTGCCACTGGATAGGTTCTCCAGCCCTGTTTTTAAGCCATAAAAAAAGCAGCGCTGAAGCTGCTTTTTTTATGGCGTTCGAGGGCGCGCTTAGTTGCGCGGATAATCTCTTTGGGTATGACCGACATAGAGCTGGCGGGGTCTGCCGATACGGTAGGGATTGCTGAGCATTTCATTCCAGTGGGAAATCCAGCCCACAGTGCGCCCGGTGGCGAAAATCGCGGTGAACATTTCTTCGGGAATGCCAATGGCTTTCATGATAATACCGGAGTAAAAGTCGACGTTGGGATAGAGTTTCTTGGAAACAAAATAGTCGTCTTCAAGGGCAATTTGTTCCAGGCGCTTGGCGATTTTCAGCAGAGGGTCATTTTCGAGACCGAGTTCGGTGAGGACTTCGTCACAGGTCTTTTTCATGACAGTGGCGCGGGGATCGAAATTTTTGTAAACCCGGTGGCCAAAGCCCATCAGCCTGAAAGGATCGTCCTTGTCTTTGGCCTTTTTGATGAATTTGTCGATATTCTTTTCGTCGCCAATTTCGTTGAGCATTTCCAGCACCGCCTGATTGGCGCCGCCGTGAGCCGGCCCCCAGAGTGCGGCAATGCCGGAAGCGATACAGGAGTAGGGGTTGGCTCCGGAAGACCCGGCCATGCGCACTGTGGATGTGGAGGCATTTTGCTCGTGGTCGGCGTGAAGGAGAAACAGCAAATCCATGGCTTTTGCCAGGGTGGGGCTGATTTCGACGCTTTCGCAGGGGGTGTTGAACATCATGTGGAGGAAGTTTTCGGAGTAGCTCAGGGAGTTGTCCGGGTACATATAGGGCTGGCCGACAAAATGCTTGTAACACATGGCTGCCAGGGTGGGCATTTTGGCAATCAGTCGATGGGCGGTAATAATGCGGTGTGTGGGGTTGTGGATGTCGGTAGAGTCGTGATAGAAGGAGGACATGGCGCCGACAATGCCGCAGAGCATGGCCATGGGGTGGGCATCGTAACGGAAGCCTGAGAAGAAGGTTTCAATGGAGCGGTTAACCATGGTGTGCATGCGAATAATTTGCTCAAATTCGGCTTTTTTGTCTGCACTCGGCAATTCGCCATTGAGAATCAGGTAACAGGTTTCCAGATAGTCGGAGTGCTCCGCCAGCTGTTCGATGGGGTAACCCCTGTGGAGGAGAACGCCGTTATCGCCGTCAATATAGGTGATTGCACTTTCGCAGGCGGCGGTGGTGCCGAAGCCGGGGTCGAAAGTAAAATAATTATTGCTTAGCAAAGGGGACACATCCACTACGCTTTGACCCAAGGTCGCTTTTTTTACATTCAGTTCAATGGGGGCATCTGATCCGTTAACCGTCAGATAAGCTTTTGTGTCGCTCATGAAGTTCTCCAGCAAATTCAGCAATGACGGCCAGAATTGCAGGGCCGCCGCGAGGTGAGGCAACAGACTATAGCCAGAATCGACAAATTGTCAATTTCAGGCTGTCAAAATAGGCGGATTTATATCTGCTGCGCCGCATTTGAGAGGCCTTTATTGTTGCTTTTTTATGATTAATAAACGTATCAGTTTGCTGTCGCTATCTTTCCCCGGGCGCTCTGTTCGGGCTGTCAAATTGGCTTCATCCGATTGTAATTCGAGGGTGAGCGCCCTATAATCCCGGGCTTTCAACAGAGTCGCCAGCTTCCCTTCGTTTAACTGGCATTTCCATAAACTCCTTTTCATTGACCCAGCAGGGTTTGAGGAAAATGTTGTGACCACCAAAAGACCTGTCAATCTTGACATAGGAACCATCAGTCTTCCTATCACCGCTTATGCGTCGATACTTCACCGGGTTTCCGGTGTGATTCTCTTCTTTGTCGTCGGATTGCTGCTGTGGTTGTTGGACGCCAGTCTTTCGTCTGCAGAGAGTTTTGCCAGCATTAAAGACTGTCTCACCAGCCCTGTTGCCAAGCTGGTTCTCTGGGGGGCGCTGTCAGCCCTTGCCTACCACTTCGTTGCCGGCATTCGCCACCTGATCATGGATATGGGCGTGGGTGAAACCCTTGAGGGCGGAAAGCTGGGTGCCAAGCTGGTGTTTGTTTTCTCGGTTATTTTGATTCTTTTGGCGGGAGTATGGGTATGGTAACCAACGTTACAAGTTTTGGCCGCAGCGGCCTTTCCGATTGGCTGGTGCAGCGCGCCACAGCGATTGTCATGGCTGCGTACTCTGTTTTCCTGGTGGTATACCTGCTCCTCAATCCCGATCTCGATTATCAGCAGTGGAAAGAACTCAACCAAGGCTTTTTGATGCGCCTTTTCAGTCTCGCTGCAATCCTATCCATCGCTGCCCACGCCTGGATTGGTCTTTGGGCAGTGCTTACCGACTATATCACTGTGCGTCTGCTCGGGCCCAAGGCTACGGCTCTGCGGGTTGTTTTGCAGTTCGGCATGATTACTGTCACCCTGGCGTATGTTGTCTGGGCAATTGATATTCTTTGGGGAATCTAATACATGGCTAATATCAGAACCATTACGTTTGACGGCGTTATTGTCGGTGGCGGCGGTGCCGGTATGCGCGCTGCTCTTCAGCTGGCTCAGTCAGGCTACAAAACCGCAGTGATTTCCAAGGTGTTCCCCACCCGCTCCCACACGGTATCAGCCCAGGGTGGTATTACCTGCGCCATCGCCAGTGCCGATCCTCAGGATCAGTGGCAGTGGCACATGTACGATACGGTTAAGGGCTCAGACTATATCGGCGACCAGGATGCCATTGAGTATATGTGCTCTGTTGGGCCGGAGGCCGTATTTGAGCTCGAGCACATGGGCTTGCCATTCTCGCGCACGGAAGAGGGACGTATTTATCAACGTCCTTTCGGTGGTCAATCGAAGAATTTCGGTGAGGGCGGTCAGGCTGCCCGCACCTGTGCTGCCGCTGACCGCACCGGTCACGCCCTGCTGCACACCCTTTATCAGAGCAATCTGAAAAACAATACCGTGTTTCTCAACGAGTGGTTCGCTGTCGATTTGGTGAAAAATCAGGATGGCGCTGTTGTCGGTGTTATCGCCATCAATATGGAAAGCGGTGAGACCGTTTATGTAAAATCCAGGGCTACCGTATTCGCCACCGGCGGTGCTGGCCGTATTTATGCCTCCACCACCAATGCCCATATTAATACCGGCGATGGTGTTGCCATGGCGCTGCGCGCCGGCTTTCCGGTTCAGGATATTGAAATGTGGCAGTTCCACCCCACGGGTATCGCTGGCGCCGGTGTTCTGGTTACCGAGGGTTGCCGCGGCGAAGGCGGCTATCTGGTCAATAAGGATGGTGAACGCTTTATGGAGCGCTATGCGCCGAATGCCAAGGATCTTGCCGGTCGCGATGTGGTTGCCCGCTCCATGGTCATGGAAATCCTTGAAGGCCGCGGCTGCGGCCCCGAAGGCGATCATGTTTATCTCAAGCTGGATCATTTGGGTGAAGAGGTGCTGCACAGCCGTCTCCCCGGCATCTGCGAACTTTCCATTACCTTTGCCCACGCCGATCCGGTTAAAGAGCCGGTGCCCGTGGTGCCTACCTGCCACTATATGATGGGCGGTATTCCCACCAATGTGAACGGTCAGGCGCTCACCAACAATTCCGGCAGCGACAAAGTGATCGATGGCTTTTTCGCCTGCGGCGAGGTCGCCTGTGTTTCTGTTCACGGCGCCAACCGTCTCGGCGGCAACTCCCTGCTTGATCTGGTCGTATTTGGTCGCGCCTCTGGCCTCTTTATTGAGAAGTCCCTTCGCGAAGGCATTGAGTTGCGCGATGCCTCTGAAAGCGACATCGAAGCGGCCATGTCCCGTCTCAACAAGGTCAATAGCTCTTCCAGTGGTGAAAACGCTGCGGTATTGCGCAAAGAGTTGCAAAACACCATGCAGAATTACTTTGGCGTATTCCGCCGCGGTGATTACATGCAGAAAGGTATCGACAAGCTCGCCGAGTTGCGCAGCCGTATCGAAAATGTCTATCTCGAAGACAAGAGCCAGGCTTACAATACTGCCCGCCTCGAAGCCCTTGAATTGCAGAATCTGCTGGAAGTTGCCGAAGCCACTGCCATTGCTGCGGAAGAGCGCAAGGAAAGCCGCGGTGCCCACGCCCGTGAAGATTTTCCCGATCGTGACGACCAGAACTGGCTGTGTCACTCCATGTACTTCCCGGACACGAAAACCGTGGGCAAGCGCCAGGTTAACTTTACACCAAAAACCCGTGAAGCTTTCGCTCCGAAAGCCCGTACTTACTGATATCAGGGGTATTTAAGACATGCTCAAAGTTAGTGTATACCGCTATAACCCTGAAACCGATCAGGCTCCTTATATGAAGGATTATGAGCTTGACACAGGTGGTAAAGACCTGATGGTTTTGGATGTGCTTGAACTGCTCAAAGCCCAGGATTCCTCGTTGGCCTATCGCAGATCCTGCCGCGAAGGTGTTTGTGGGTCTGACGGTATGAATATTTCCGGTAAAAACGGCCTGGCCTGTATAACGCCGCTCTCTGCGTGCGTTAAAAGCAACACCCTGGTGTTGAGGCCATTGCCCGGGCTGCCGGTGGTGCGCGATCTGGTGATCGATATGAGCCAGTTCTACGCCCAGTACGAGAAGGTTCAACCCTACCTGCTCAATAATACTCCAGCCCCGGCTATCGAACGGCTTCAGTCTCCCGAGGAGCGAGAAAAACTGGACGGACTCTACGAGTGTATTCTTTGCGCCTGTTGTTCCACCAGTTGCCCCTCTTTCTGGTGGAATCCCGACAAGTTTATCGGCCCCGCCGGACTGCTCCAGGCCTACAGATTCCTCGCTGACAGCCGCGATACCGCCACTGAAGATCGCCTTGCCAAGCTCGACGATCCCTTTAGTGTTTTCCGTTGTCACGGTATTCAGAACTGTGTCTCTGTGTGTCCCAAGGGGCTTAATCCGACCAGGGCCATTGGCCATATTCGGAATATGCTGCTGAGAAGCGGAACCTAATAACAATAACTGATTCGGTTTTTGGCGTATTAACTTGATAAAGGGTGATATAACTTAACTTACAATTGCGATCAGGAAAATTAACGATGCAAGACGGCATCATGGAGCACTTCCTCAGGACGTCCTATTATTCCGGGGGCAATGCTGCTTATATTGAAGATCTCTACGAGGTCTACCTGCATGACGCCAATGCAGTACCTGAAAAGTGGCGAGCCGTTTTCGATTCGCTTCCTCGAATGGAAAACGGTCCCGTCACTGATCTCTCCCATGAGACAGTGCGCAACCATTTTGAATTGCTGGGCAGAAGACGCGCCCGGCCAATGCCGGCTCCAGGCTCCGGTGGCGTCAACATCGAACATGAGCGCAAGCAGGTCAAGGTTCAGAGCCTGATAGCCTCCTATCGCAACAGGGGGCATCAAAAGGCCAATCTCGACCCCCTGGACATCTGGCAGCGTGCTCCGGCACCTGATCTCGATCTGCAATTTCACGGTTTTACAGAGTCTGACCTGGACACCACGTTTCAGGCCAGCACCCTTTATATCGGCAAACAGGAGGCGACCCTCAGGGAAATCGTCACCGCTCTTGAGGACACCTACTGTGGTTCCATAGGCGCGGAATTCATGCATGTCACCTCCTTTGAGGAGACCCAGTGGCTGCGCCAGCGCTTTGAAAGTGTGCGTGGAAAACCCAACTTTACCGATGCCGATCGCCTTCATGTGCTGCAACGTCTGACCGCCGCCGAAGGCTTGGAAAAACACCTGGATTCCAAGTTTCCCGGTACCAAGCGTTTTGGCATCGAAGGTGGCGAGAGCCTTATTCCCATGCTCGATGGCCTTATCGATCGTGCGGGTGAATACGGCGCCAAGGAAATCGTCATGGGCATGGCGCACCGCGGCCGCCTCAATGTGCTTGTCAATATCATGGGCAAGAACCCCGCCGAACTTTTTGACGAGTTTGCGGGCAAGCGCCTGATCAATACCTCCGGGGATGTGAAATACCATCAGGGCTTTTCATCCAACCGTTTGACCCCAGGGGGCGAGGTGCATCTGGCACTCGGTTTTAATCCCTCTCACCTTGAAATTGCCGCTCCTGTGGTCATAGGTTCTGCGAGAGCGCGGCAGGATCGTCGCGAGGATCCCGAGGGTAACCTGGTAGTGACCATTATCATCCACGGCGACGCGGCATTTGCCGGTCAGGGTGTGGTAATGGAAACCTTTCAGCTGTCCCAGACCCGCGCCTATAAAACCGGTGGCACCCTGCATGTGGTGCTCAACAACCAGGTTG
>JBFXIU010000043.1:0-19771 GCA_050175615.1 Porticoccaceae bacterium
GACAGTTTCAGGCACGCTACCGCCCTACCCTGTTGCGGGCATTGCAGGGGCAAGCGCCTGGCTCTTGCAGGCGGCAACCTGAACCGATCATAAGTGCAAATTTAGATGCGTTCAATGATTGAACATAATTTATTTGCTGGCGACAGGGGACAGCTGATCGAGATGAAATACCAATGCATTTTGCCTGCCGAGCATCTCTATCAACAGCATTGCCCTATCCCCGGGTTTATCAACTTGAAACACACCTTGCAAGCCGGCAAAAGAACCATCGACAATTTCGACAATATCGCCCCGGGTGTAAACAGGCTCGCTGTCGAGGCTGTCTGTCTCTGGATTTTCTCTGCTTTTAAGATAGGCAATGGCTTGATCGGGCACTGGCATCAGGCAATGGCCAAACATCACCAGGCCGCGAACACCGAGGGTCGATTTTATGGTTCCGAGATTGGCAGCCCCGGGATCTGTATGAATAAAAACATAACCGGGAAATAGGGGTTCAGAGGTGTACATCCAATCCTGACGGCGACGTTTGCGCACCCTGATTTTAGGAAAATAGACACAAAAGCCCTGGCGTTGAAGATTATCAACGGCGCGCTGTTCCTGTCTTGGCCGAGTATCGATCGCAAGCCAGCAGAGTGTTGAGGATTGTTTCATGACGAACTGATTCCTGGCAGTGCTTCAACGACCCAATGCCGGACAACATAATTTCACAGCGACTGCCCCTGGGAAAATACAGACTCAACGGCAGATCGTACTTTCGTAGTAACTATTGCTCCAGGGCTCTCCCACCAAATCAACCGCCCTGCATCTATGGTAAAAACCGGCATCCCGGCGATACTGCTTTCTTTTTTTGCGGGCGATTCGATCCAATAATGCTAAAGCCGCATCATTCTGTCGACAAGCTTGGTATTGGCGCCCCCCAATGCCAGGGCTTTTTCCCTGGCATTGAGCCATTCATCGTCTCTTTCCCCCACCAAGATTTTATATTCTGCCAACAGTGCCCAGGTTTTTGCATATGCGGGCCTGAGGTCGAGTGAGTGGCGCAGCATGTCTATAGCTTCCCTATAATGGCCAATGGCCATCTCCGGACTATTTGATTCCATGGCAAGCACAAAGCCTTTCCATGCGTGAACCTGACCCGCCAGGTTCAGGTAATCAGGATTTTGTGGCCACAGGGATAGCGCTCTATGCATCATCATTTGCGCACTTTCAATCGTTTCCAGGGATGGAATTCCGGCTTTTCCACCCCAATGAACGGCCTGCCGCTGAACCTGAAAATAATACAGATTGGACACACCGGCCTTAACGGCAAAAAACATGGCCGGCACAAGGCAAATTATCATCAGTCCTGCCAAAATTCGCACAAACAATCGCTGCCTGTCAGCCACTGGCATCGCTCTCAAACTGGCTGGCGGCAATTTTCCAGGGCATATCAACAACCAGGGCACGGGCAACATCCTCCCCTACTCTGGCGGCAATGATGGACTGGGCTTCGGCAATGGCAGGGGGTCGTGACGACAGATTGTGAGCATCACTGGCAATAAAGCCCACCTGATGATTGTCAATAAAATAGAGCGCCGCCCGCCGGGCATTTTCACCAAAACGCCCGCTCAGCGAACCTGCTGTAACCTGGGACAAACAACCCTGATCAAGGAAAGGCTTTAAGCGCTCAGGCGCCGACATGATCTCCTTGTTGCGTTCGGGATGTGCAATAACGGGACGAATATTGTTGCGTATCAACCATGCCACCAGTTTTTCGGAGCCGGGAATAATATGGCTGTGGGGAAACTCAAGAAGCATGATATTAAAACCGTCCAGACAGCCCAAAAAAGGGATGTCGCCCCTCTCCAGCTGCTGAAAAATCATGTCGGACAAGCGCACTTCTGCGGCAAAACCAATACGGAGTTTGATATTTTCGTGACGCAGGGCTTGAGCAAATTGTCGAGTGATTTCGGCAATAATGGCTGTGGTATTGTCCCACCGTCCGGGGTGTATATGGGGCGTCATCACCGCATGGGTAATGCCATCGGCCACAGCAATACGCGCCATGGCCAGGGAGTTCTCCATAGTCTTTGAACCGTCATCAATGCCGGGTAAAAGATGGCAGTGAAGATCTATCAATGCGCCCCCTTCTAATAAACCCTAAAATTAATACTCGAACGAATGGCACTGACTTAAGCCGTCATTCCCGCGTAGGCGGGAATGACAAAAACCGTGCCTTTGGCGTCAAGTCAGTGCCATTCAATACTCGAACCATTCTAAAAAGCTGTCAACAGCTTAAGGCTAGCCAGGCAGTTTTTGATTGCCCGGCTGTTCGTCACTTTGATAATAGCCACTGTAGTGATATTCGCTACCGCCGTAATATTTGCTCGATTTTTCAACATTGAAGCTGTTGAGGACTACTCCAGCCAAAGGCGCTCCGGAATCCACCAGACGCTGAATTCCCCTTCTGGCAACGGTGGCTGAGGTCGAATCCGCTTTGACAATGTAGATCATACTGTCGGCATAGGTAGACAAAATCAGCGCGTCACTCACCGCTTGCAGTGGTGCTGAATCAATAATAATTCGGCCAAAGCTCTCACAGAGATGATCGAGAGCCTCTTTGAACTTTCTTGAGCTCAACACTTCAAGTGGGTTGGGTGGAATGATTCCGGAGGGCATGATGTAGAGCTGTTCTTCACCAAGATGAACGATACATTCGTCCAGCTCGGCGCTGCCGGCAACATAATTTGACAGACCCGGATGCTTGGGGCTGACACCGCATTTGGATGCCAAACTGGGTCTGCGCAGGTCGGCGCCTATCACCAGTGTTTTTTCCATATTGGCGAAAGCGGCGCCCAGATTCATGGCTGTCGCTGACTTACCCTCCCCAGACAGAGATGAGGTAAGCACAATAATTTTGATGGGGTCGTCGAGCCCGCTGAGCACCATGGCGGTTCTCACCGTTCTAATGGCTTCCGCATACAAACTCTGGGGATTCTCCCAGTAGGTGTCTATATAGCCGCTCTTTCCTGGCTTCTGTAACGGCAGAGTACCCAGAAGTTTAGCTTTTAGTTTGGTCTCCACTTCATCGGGGGTCTTGACAGTGTTGTCGAGCACACCCAGAAGCATCGCAATTCCCGCTCCCACCAAAATACCGCCCATAAGGCCAACAGTGATAATGAGGCGTTTATTGGGACTCACCGGAGAGGTGGGAACAAGCGCCTGATCAATAATGCGGGCGTTGGCCTTATCAAAGCCACCTGTCTGACTGGTCTCTTTCATTCTGGTGAAAAAGAGATCATAGAGCTGCCTGTTGGTGTCCACTTCACGCTGCAATTCCTGAAAACGAAACTCCTTGCGGTTGATATCGCGCAAATCGCTTTTTGATATTTCCAGTTGTTCCCTGAGTGAGTCCTCTGTACGCAGAGCAAGCTGATATTCACGGCCAATACCCGCCACCACTTTTCTGACCTCAGAAGCCAGCTCATCAGTGGCGCTTTTTAAATCTGCATTGGCGGCAATCATTTTCGGATGCTTGACGCCATAGCGCTTGCCGAGCTCGGCCACTCGTCTCTGGGCTTCGGATTCTGCCTTGCGCATGTCGCTGATCAGCTCGTGGCGCTGCACAGCGGGGATCGTCAGGTATTGCTCTGTTCTGGCGTTGCCCAACCGCTCGACTTCCCGCTTGATACTTTCCAGGGTCAAGCGAAGATCTTTTGCTTCCGAATATTTGAGACTGAGCTCGGCGATTTGTTGCGCACCCAGGGTTGTAATTCCCTGAAGATCAACCAGTTTTTCCTGTTCCCTGTATTCCTGCAGGCGTTGCTCCGACTCTTTTAGGTTCGCTTTCAGGTCAGCCAAACGAACCGTAAGCCATTCGCTGGCTTTGCGCGTGGCGCTTAATCTTGCATCGAGGTAACTTTCTATATATTGATCGGCGAGGGTGTTGACTATGCTTGCAGCCAGTTCAGGATCGTCTGAACGGAAAGACAACGCCACCAAATAACTTTCATTGACGGGCTCAACAGAAATTCCCCCGGCGACCATCGAGGTTAGCTGGGAGATCAGCTTTTCTTCTTTGCTTTCATTCGAAAGCTCGGCGGGGGGCTTTTTAGGCGGAGGCGAAAACAGGGCGGGCTTGAGCGCCGACAAGTTGAAACCTTTGTCACCGCTGTCATCAGACTGGGGCTGCGTCGACGATGGCGCATACTTCGAGTTCCGATGCAGTTCGAGTTTGCGCACCACCCGCTCAGCCAAATTGCGGGAGCGCAGCAGCTCATACTGGGTCTGGCGATACTCCCAACCCTGATAACCCGTGGAATAAACATCTTTGATCGACACTACATTGGCCTCTTCAGTGTCAATGAGTAAAGAGGCCTGCGCCTGATAGATAGGTGTCAGGGTGTGGGCGTAAAAGGCTGCTGCAAGCGCTGATGTCAACCCCAAAGCAAGGATAATCCATTTATGTCGATAAATAGACAGCAAGAGCTGTTTGATATCGAGCTGCGAGTGGGCAGCCCCTTCTTCAGTAAACATGGATGTCGACGACGAACTCATTATGCACAAGCCTCTGCAAACCAGTAACTCACAGCCTGTTCTTTCTCCAGGATTTCGACAGCACAGCAGGGCTTATCAGATAGCAAATCAGAAAAAACTCTCTTCAACTGTTATGGTATCGCCAGGACGCACATTGTAGCTGAGATCAGCCTTATGGCGTTTGGCGCTGGGGTCAGTATCGTGAACCACATAAATTTTTGTCTGTGAAGCACGCTCGGTGAAACCTTGAGCCATAGACACTGCCTGGCGCAGCTTTAAACCAGGCTTGTAGGGATAACTTCCCGGCGTGGTCACTTCACCGCTAATATAAAAAGGTCTGTATTCAACAATACTCACCGAAATCTTAGGGTCTATTAGAAAGTCAGGCTTAAGGCCGGAGAGAAGTTTGTTTTCGAGCTGGCTGAGGGTGATGCCTTTGACGATGATCTCACCCAAGAACGGGTAGGAAATTTTTCCCGATTCGCCCACCAACATACTGTCAAAACTCAGATCTGGCTCTCCGTAGACGTTGATTCTGATAACATCCCCCGCACCCAGACTATAGCCCTCAGAATCGGCAATCACCAGAAGGGAAGAAAAAAACAAAACCGCTGTAATAGCCCATCGCAACAGACAGGGCAATTGCAGCGATATGGAATTTCTTGTCAACAGTATTCGTCTGGTAATGGGTTATCTCTCTTAAAACTCAATACTGGTATTAATGTAAAAAACATTTTGCTCGTAATTTACCACGGCAAAGTTAGAGTCGTTTTCATGGTATTTATAACCAGCGCCGAAACGAAGACCGTTAAAGAGCTCGTAGGACAGTCCCATCTGGAAATGGGATTGATCATCACTGCGAACACTGTCTTCATAGTCGTCCTCAGTAATGCCCGCTTCGATACGACTGGAAAGTCTTGAATTCCAGGCATGAGCCCAGGCCAGCACGTGTTTCCGGGTGTTGATAAAAAGCCCGGAGCCGTAGGTTTCGAGGGAGGCTCTGCCAGTATTAAAAATCACTTCCGAATAGGTCTTTGGTCGCCATGAGACTTCCACTTCCCAGTGCAAATCTGAGGATGAAAAACCGTTCTCATCGTAGTCGCGGGCGCTGTGACCCACTTTTGCCTGACCTTTGGTTTTTGCCGTCATCTCCCAGGCAACACCCACCAAATAATAGTCCTCATTGCTGTCGAGATTCAACGGCTGCCCCTGGAAATCCACAGGAACATTGTCATAACTAAGATCAAGATTGCGGTATTCCAGCAACAGGTCTGTTCTTGCGCCAACGCGATAGCGCATCAACGCACCCAGCTGGTCGGCCTTGTAATCTCTGGTATCGCCAACAAAACTGGAATCAAAATCATACTCGTTGCGATTGGCGTTCAGCTCAAAGCGCAGATCTGCAGAGGGCGCACCGAGAAAATAGGTGAAATCATAAATAGTTACATCAAAAGAATCCGGATCACTGACCAGGATGTTTGGCTCCTCGCTGAAACCTGTGCCCCGCTGTTCGGTCAAAAGGCTGTGTTTTACCTGCGCCGCTACCGCCTGCCTTGACGTAAAACGGTGGTTAAGATTTAGGGCAAACTCATGATCGTCATAGCTGTCTTCGCTGGAATCAAAGTATTCAGCATAATTCAAGCGATAGCTTGCCTGGTAGGTGTTACCCTTATTGTAAAGCGTGGCTTTGACGAAGGGGGCAGCCTCAACAATGGTGGAATCCACCTTTCCCGCCTCCGATCTGAAAATATTATCGTCGTAGCGAAGTTCTGCATCCATGCCATAGGATAAGCCGACGTCATCTTCAATAGACTGGGCACAAAGCGAAGTAGCCTGAAGCGCCAAGCATAGCGCCACTGGCAGCCGGGGTACTGCCACTAGAGTCTTGGACATACTCATTAATCCTTTCGTTGAGATCGGGCAACTACAGTCGATTTTATAGACAGCAACCGCCTAAAACTACCATTTTCGAAGAACAACAGCTTTTTGAGCATTAAATAAGGTTTTTATTGCCATTCTCGCCATTGTTAACGGGAAGTATTCTGGCAAACGCCAGCCCCAGCACCGCGCTTAAGGTAACCCCATTGGCAAGAATTTGAAGGTTGAAATCCACCCAGGAGTGCATCACAACCCAGGTTAGCACCATAATTATGGCAAACCCCACCCCCCGCTGCAGTCGGGAATGATCCTGTGCCTGAATCCTCAAGGCGCGGCGCAACACAAGCAAAAATAGGGCACCAAAACTCAAAACGCTGACAGGAATGCCCAGGTCTGACATAAGCTCGACATAGTCATTGTGGGCATGTCTATAATTCCCCGCTGTCGACAGCTCCTGATAGTAGGGAAATATACCGTAATAGCTGCCGCCGCCACTGCCGGTAAGCGGAAAATCCTCGACAATTGAAGACGAGCTCGTACTGACATCAAACCTGATTCTGCTTGCATTTTCTGTCGTCTCCAGGCGCTCCACCAACTGCTTTAAACCAAACCACTGCCCCACAATGATGACATCGACAACAAAAAGACTCAGCAATAACAACACCAATTTTGGCGAAAACCTGCGCCCACACACCAAAGCCGCCAGCCCGGCAACGGCGAGGGCAGAAAAAAAGGCCGTGTTACCCATTCTGGATTTGGTCAACACCAGAGCAATAACCATAATCGCCAACATAACCCGCAATACGACCTTGGGAGACAACAGAGTTCTCAATGTTTGGCGAACAATCTCTCGAACACTGGCAGCAGAATGGCTGGAAAATTCCGAAAGAAGCAGCCCCGAACCTGCCGCCAGCGAGATCACCAAATAGCCAGCCAAGTGATTGCGATTGACAAAGGTGCCGGTGGCCTGACCAACATTCACATACTTTTCGACAAAGAAGCCCCATTCGAGGCCGCTCAGCACCATCAGCGCACCATAGGTGGCCTGAAAAACGCCGCTGGCAACCAACACCCAGAGTAACATTCGGGCTCTAAAGGCCGTGTTGATCAGAAACACAACCAGGGCAAAGGCACAAAAACAGGCGAGGCTTCCCAGTAAATAGAATTTCGTCGCAGCCACATCCAGCGACAGTGGCAGCCAATCGGAGCCAATATGCAGCTCTGCCGCTCGCGGGGATAACAAAGCCACCCATTCCGGCGGCAGCGGCAGCGTTTGCATAAAAATCCACAATGGAATGGAGGCCAGCACCAGTAAAGGCCAACGCCCCCGCTGCCACACCCGTTGCGAGATCGATACCGCACCACAAAGGAAAAGTCCCAACCAGGAGACAAGAATTGATGACAGCAAAAGAAACAACAAAGACGCCGCCCAAGGACGATTGGAACCAAAGGGAAGCGGCGCCCAGAAAACCGTTAAAAGAAGGAAAACGAACAGGAATTTTTCAACTAAGGGCAAATACCTGCTCGCCAGCATTGGTTGTTATTCCCACCAGGTTATTGGCTGACACTAACATCCACGTCTTCTTCAACGGCAGGAGGTTCACCTGCACCGCCACCACCGGTAGTAGCCCCTCCGGTAGCGCCAGGCGCCGAAGCAAAAGCCTGACTGGCGTTATTGCGCTCATCCGCCAAAAGCTGGCAGCCGCCTTGGTCAAAGGTATTGATAATGGTTGTGACTCTGGCCTGAACCGCTTTTTTGGCCTGCTCCCCGGCGCCGTCTATGGCCTGTTGAGCCACAGTTTCCGCGGCCACACGATCACGGGCAAGACAAACACCAGCTTGGGCATAAGCAATTGAAAGACCTATATTTTCCGCATTAGAAACTGCGTATGAGGTCGCAAGGCCAAGATCGGCGCCGCTGGCGACCAATTCAAGAATAATTTCATCGGCGGCTTTGTCCGTGGTCTGCAATTGGTTAAATAAGTCAGCGAAATCCGCGGAGTCAGCATTTGCAAACATTGCTGCTGAAGGCATTAACAGCACTCCAGCCAGTAAATAACGTGAAATTTTCATGATCGTTCTCCTTGATAAGGTAGAATTTTGTGCCAATCAGCTTAGGCGAAGAAACGAGAACACCGCTACTTAGGCTTATAGGACTATTTGCAGCGACTGTCAATGAAGGCTTATTCACTAGCAGACTTTTATATAATACACCTGCCATAGCCCTCGCACCACTACAGGCAATGCCCCCACGCTATGGGTGAACCCGAACTCCTGTGGTAAAGTCAGGTCGTAGCAATGGCATTACTGATCGTAAACTCAATGGAGCTTTCAACAAATGCTTTCGCAACGTGTAATTCTTTCATCTGAAGCGCTCTTTCAGGAAATTGGCGGTGAAGGCGTTATTCTGGATTTAAAAAGTTCCAGCTACTTTGGCTTGGATAACGTCGGAGTTCGCTTTTGGCAGCTTTTGCAGTCTGACTCGAGCCTTGAATCCGCTTGCCAGCAAATTCTAAGGGAGTACGAGGTTGCCCGTGAGCAGCTTGAACAAGATCTTCTATTACTTGTGGATCAATTAGCGGAGGCTGGTCTTGTCACTGTGGCATAAAATCAACAAAAAATTCAGACAGTGGCAAAAGCTGGCTCCCTGGGAGCGGCTCATCCTTGTGCGAGTGACGATCTACCTGCCTATTGCATGGCTGAGTTTACGTCTGTTGAGCTTCACAACCCTACAAAGACTATCTCACAGGGCGCTTTCTACACATTTTACGGAGTCAATGCCAACCGTTGCCGATACAGCCTATGCCCAGCGGTGCGCCGAACTCACCGCCATCGCCGCCCGCCATTGCTTGCCATCGGGGAGCTGCCTCCCCCAGGCGCTGGTGCTGTGTCGATTTTTACGAAAAAAAGGCTTGGATGCGCAACTCAGAATAGGCGTAAAGCCGGGAACACACTCCGTGCAAGCTCATGCATGGGTTGAATACAGAACTCAAGCTTTAAACCAGGAAGAAACCCATTACCATGTATTCCCAACATTAGGGTGATGACACACTGAGCCATAAGCTTCCCTTATTTCTTTCTATTGTCCGGCACAAAACTAACTCAATATGTCCTATTCCAGCTTTTTATCCCATTCGTCCATGGCGTTTGATCACCACCGCAATCAATTGTATGCCCAGGCGATACAACAAGCGGTGACGCCAGATTCCGTTGTTATGGATCTTGGTGCGGGCATCGGTGTGCTGGGACTTATTGCCGCCGCTGCCGGAGCAAAACGAGTCTACCTGATTGAGCCCCAGCCTATCGGAAAAATTGCCATGGACATTGCCCGCGCTAACGGGCTTGAAGATAAAATCACTATCCTTGAAGGTACCATTGAAACTGTCGAAGTGCCTGAACCGGTTGACCTGATTATCTCGGTATTTACCGGCAACCTGTTATTCAGTGAAGATCTGTTGCCATCACTCTTTTATGCGCGCAATCGATACCTCAAATCCGGCGGCAAGCTGATACCAGACCAGGCAGAGCTTTTACTCTCACCAATATCGGCTCCTGAGCTTCACCACAAGCACATTGGTCGCTGGTCAGAGTCTAACTTGGGACAGGATTACAACCCGGGTCGCCGGTTTGCCGCCAACGAAATCATCTGGCTCGACAGAAAAAATCTATCCTTTGAACGCCTGTCGCAACCAGTGACTATCGCCTCTATCGACCTTACCACAGCGAGCAATAGCGATTGCGATGGCCGGGCATCAACAACTATAAACAAAACCACTTTATGTCACGGCCTTCTTTGTTCGATAAAAATAAAACTTGGCGAACAATGGCTTGACACCGACCCAGATCACCCCCAGGTTCACTGGTCACCAGTGATGCTGCCCCTTGACCCGCCACTTGAATTATTCGAAGGAGAACAAGTGGAGATCAAGATAACCCGACCCTGCTATGGCGATTGGACATGGAGCCTAACCTCAACTTCAGGATCACGACGACACTCCACATTCCTTGCCAGGCTGAACGGACACAGCCAAATGAAAAAAATCGCGCAAAACCATCGTCCCGGGCTGAATAAAGAAGGCGAACTGCGTCTACAAGCGATGATCCTGATGAAACAAGGCTCAAGCAACGATGAAATTGCGCAAACCCTGATAAAAGAACACCCAAATTCGTTTCAAGGCCACGAAGAAGCCTTGAGGCTGACACAAAACCTGGCGCTTCGTTATGGGCAATCGTAGAGAGAAAAAATCATCATGAGCGCCATAGCCGGAATCCTCTACTTTAACGGTGCACCCGCCAAACCAGGGATGGTGGAAATACTCACCGACGCGATGAAAACCCGCGGCCCGGATGAACAAACGCACTGGATTGAAGGTTCAGTGACTCTCGGCCACTGCATGTTGCGCACAACCCCGGAATCGTTGGCTGAACACCAGCCATTACTCAGCCAGGATGGCAACCTGGTTCTGGTATGGGACGGCCGACTGGATAACCGGCAACCTCTGATAGCCAACCTGCGACTAGCAGGCGTTACTCCACGAAGCAACACCGATGCCGAACTGGTACTCCAAAGTTATGCCATCTGGGGAGAACAATGTCCAACCTACTTATTAGGGGATTTTGCTTTTGCCATTTGGGATAAACGGCAGCAAAGGCTTTTTTGCGCGCGGGATCACTGGGGAGCCAGGCCATTTTGTTATACCTTCAACAATGAATTTTTCGCCTTTGCTTCAGATGAAGAAGCCTTTTTACAGCTACCAAGCCTATCCATTCAACCTAACGAAGAAAGGATAGCCTACAGCCTTTGCCCCTCATTTTTGAGTTTTGATCATAGCCAATCCTGGCTCAAGGATATCTGGTATCTTTCGGCAGGAACGAGCAAAGTAGTCTACCCAAATAGCACCACAAGAAACGAAGCCTACTGGCAGCTGACCTCCAGAGGAGCAACCCACTACAGCTCCTACGCAGAATGCCAGGAAGATTTTTTAGCCCTCTTTACCGAGGCTGTGCGCTGTCGAATGCGGAGCTCGGGGACAGTCACGGCCATGATGAGCGGCGGATTGGACTCTGCCAATATCGCTGTGATCGTAAAGCAACTTGCGCCTGAAGAAATACCTGCGGGCAATTTCCACACCTACTCAGTCACATCAGACAATCCGGAAAATTGTATAGAAAGCCAATCAATCCTGACTTTAGCGCAGCACATCGGCAAGAATTGCCATTTTGTCTCTGTCCCTTCATGCAATGGAATATTGCAAGTTAACGATCTGAGCAAAGCCGCCTGGTCAAGCCCCCATCCTGTCATTAATTCGATATTATTACCGGCAATGATGTTCATGGCAGCGAATCGAGACGGTCACAGGATCATGCTTCACGGCATGGGTGGCGATCTCGCCATGCATGCACCGATTTTGTATATGTCTATGTATCTCAATTCTGGTGAGTGGTCAAAAGCATGGCAAGCCTGCCGTGACGCAAGCAAACACAACACCTACCTGCAAGGGAATTCACCTTTAACACTGCTGCTTAGAAGCCTGGCATCCACTTATATTCCAGACAATATAAAACCTCACCTAAAAAACATTAAAAGCATCATATTTCAAAAAGCTATTAGAGAAAGCCTCATCAACCGCGACTTTGAAAAAAAACTTCAACTTAGGGAAAAAGCCAAACAACGTATCGCAAAGATGGGCACGTTTAAACCCGACATTCAAAACCTTCACATGCAGGCATTGTCCCCTCCACACGGTATCACTTCAGGGTTATCTGGTTATACTATGGCGGGAAGTCGTTACGGCATGGAACTCCGTGATCCGTGGAGTGACAAGCGTGTTATCGAATTCTTTTTTAACCTGCCACTGGAATTCAAGGTACGAGATGGCTGGACAAAACATCTTGCCCGAATGGCACTTCCAAGTACACTAGGATCAAAAGTCATCTGGCGCACAGACAAATCCCATGTCGGCTGGAAGCTGATTGATCGATTGATGCGAGATTCAAGGGATTATGTCATCAGCACCATAAATGAAAACCCACACATCTTAGCTGAGTATATTGATGAGAAAAGGGTACGGAAAATTACTGCGACATACAGATCCAAAAACACTATGAGTTTTGAAGATCAGGTTATACTATACGGGTTAATGTCCCTTATTATCTGGATAAAACGTACCAATAGCACCAAAATGCTCTGATAGAGGAAACCATGCCATGAGCGACAAACAAACAAATCTCAACACCGTGGGCAGCAAAAAACCATACGCCCCCCCTGGATTAATTTCATTTGGCGCATTAGCGGCTCTTACTCAAACCGGCAGCGGCGATATGCCAGAATCAGCAGCTATGAATCAGTGCAATGATTCATTTACAAAATCAGGCAACAGTTGCGGATAAACTAGCTTTTGCCGACTAACTAAGCAAAAACCGAGACAGGTTCCACCACAAAGGCTGGCTGGAATACGCCGCTTTATTGTTCAACAGCCATATCTAAGCTTTTAGCTTTTACCAAAGCCTAAAAGGTCGCTTCGTGGTAGTTTTGCAAGCGGTTTATACATCCCCCCTTCGCCAGCAAGACTGGCTTCCTTGAGAAACTATTTAAACATACAAAAAGCCAGAGCATCCCCCAAGAAAACAATCAACCGCCAAACTTACGGCATTAAAATGACAATAATCTTCCAATTGTCGTTATTTTGCCAAACCCTATAGAATGGCGGAGGCTGTAACAGCATATATTAGGCTCTCTCTTTGTGATCACCGATTATCAAAAAATGACGACCCCACCTTTTCACCAGTGCTCACTTCATGATGGCACCCTGTGGGCAAGTTTTTTCCGTACTGACAATGGATATTTGATACATTTTCCCAACCTCGCTGATTTTTGGATTTCAAATGACGGCCTGGACATTCAAGCCACCCCCGCTCCGGGGGTCAGCGCCCAGACAATAGAACATTTACACCTCAACCAGGTACTTCCCCTCGCCCTTAGCCGCCAGTTTAAACTGGTGCTTCACGGTGGTGCGGTTGACATAAACCGCCGCGCTGTGGCTTTTTTGGGCATATCCGGTCGCGGCAAGTCCACGCTGACCGCAGCTTTTGCCACTCAGGGTTATCGCTTTCTCACCGACGACGGTTTGCAGCTTGAAGTCAAAGACGGTCAGTATCTGGCAAAACCCAGTCATCCTTCCATTCGCCTGTGGGATGATTCTCGCAACCAACTGATGCCGTCAACCGTTAAAAAAGCACCAGACGTGGATTACACCCCGAAAGCACGGCTGCTGGCTGGCGCAGAGGTTCCCCACTGCGATGAATCCCTACCCTTGCAGGCCATTTATTTCCTGGGTGAAGGCAACACCAATAGACTGAGCATAGAAGAAATCAGCGGCCGAGATGCCGTGGTTGAACTGGTACGCCATTCCTTTCTTCTCGATATAGAAGAGCGGGAAATGCTGCGCCACCATTTTTCGCAACTGATTGATCTTGCCAAAAAGCCTGTGTTTTTTCAGCTGGATTACCCGCGCCAATATGACCTGTTGCCAGAAGTGCTTGAAGCGGTGGTTGAGCATGTGAGTGGTGACAGAAGATTTCCACGCCGAAGCCTGGGAACCAGAGAGCCCAAGCTGTAGAAACCCGATGGTTTCTGCCCGTGGCAGCAACCATCGGCTGCAGGCAGCCTCCTACAAAGCTATTCCCAACCCGTGGGAGCCTGCCCTGCAGGCGATAATGCACATAAAGCTACCATCTTCGCCAACACCTCGGCGCAGGACTAATCACAACCTGCTGTACTCTTTGTCACCCTCCTGGCATTGGCTCCTGCTTTTCCCGCCAGACGGCCACTATTGAAAATAGTTTTATGATCTTTTTCGAACTTCTATACAATCACGCCTATGAATTTAACTCAGCTGCTGGCGATTATTTCCCCACCCAGGCGCGCCCTGGCTTTTTGCCTGTTATTGCTCTTGGCCAGCAGTTTGATTGCGCTGTTGAACCCCTGGGTTGCGGGGCAATTCACCAATCACATTCTCGATCATGGCCATACTTTCTTCCCCAGCTTTCAGGTGTTGATGCTGTTTTGGATTGCCCTGGTGATCATGCGCAGCCTGCTTTCCTTTGCCACCAGTTACCTCACGGGCTGCGCCGCAGAGGATGTGCTCGCCCGGTTGCGCTCCAGGCTGTACGAACACTTGCAGCTGCTTCCCGTGGCTTATTTCGACGACCAAAAACGCGGTAATGTTCTCAGCATTCTCACCAGTGACTCCGCCATTATCAGTAACTTCGTCACCGGCACCCTGATTCAGATACTGCCCTCTGCCCTCACTTTTCTCGGCGCCGCAGCCATGATGCTGTGGCTCAGCCCGGCGATGGCGGCCATTGTGCTTGCCCTGCTCCCTGTCTATATAGTGGCGATGAAGCTGATCTCCAGAAGAATACGGCCACTCTCCAGGGAATGGGTGGACGCCTACGGCAACCTTGTCTCCCTGATCGAGGAAAACCTGGGGTTGCTGCCAGCCATCAAGTCCTACACCAGGGAGCGCCAGGAGTTTGCCAACTTTGGCAACAAGAATACCCACCTCTTGCACCTTTCCAAGCGCCAGCTGTTTATTCATGCACTGCTGCCGCCAGCCGTGACATTGCTCGCGGGTATTGGTCTGCTGGTTCTGGTGTGGTTTGGCTACACGCAAATTAACAGTGGCGCCATGTTGCCCTCTGATCTGGTGAGCCTGTTGTTTTACGCCATTCTGCTCAACCAGCCATTGAGCCAACTGGCAAACGTCTACGGCCAGCTGCAAAGAACCAGAGGCGCATCAGAGCGCATCATGGCGTTTCTCGAACAACAGCGGGAACCGGACGACAACGGCTTGCCGGAGCTTCGCGCAGCCAATGGCGAGATACGCCTAACCGGCGTCAGCTTTGCCTATTCGGGCGTCGAGCAATCTCCCCTTTTTCAAGCCCTGGATTTCCATATTAACCCCAGAGAAACCATTGCCATTGTCGGCAAAAATGGCGCCGGCAAAAGTACTTTTGCCCATCTATTGATGCGCCTTATTGAGCCGACAGCAGGCACCATTACTATCGACGGCCAGGATATTGGCAATGTGTCCACCGCCAGCGTTCGCAGCCAGATTGGCCTGGTGGCTCAACACACGTTACTGCTGAATGGCACCGTCGCCGACAATATTGGCTGGGGAAAGGCGTTTGCCACACGGGATGAAATAGAGGCCGCCGCCAAAGCCGCCTGCGCCCACGACTTTATTGTCGAGCTGCCCCAGGGTTATAACACGCTGATTGGCGACCAGGGGCTGAAGCTTTCCGGTGGCCAGCGGCAACGGCTTTCCCTTGCCAGAGCATTGCTTAAAAACCCGCCCATTCTTATTCTCGACGAAGCTACATCCATGTTTGATCCGGCCGCCGAAGCGGAATTTCTTCGTGACTGCAAACCCCTGTTCAGCAATCGCACTGTGATTCTTATCACCCACCGCCCGGCGAGTCTGGCAATAGCAGATCGTGTTCTGCGTTTGAACAATGGTAAATTTACCGAGGTCAGTGACGTGGGGCACTATTTGCGAACCGGCGAGCTGTAAAGCATCCCTGTCACCGCACGCAGGATCAACTCAGAACAGCGGGCAGTCCTTGAAAGGCAAGCCCAGCGCATCTTTCGCAGATACCAGTGGATTATCTAGAGGCCAGCGAATATCCAGATCCGCATCATTCCACAGCAGGCAATGTTCATTTTCAGGGCGGTAATACTCTGTGCATTTATAGGCGAATAGCGCCGTGTCGCTGGTGACACAAAAGCCGTGGGCAAATCCCGGTGGCACCCAGAGTTGATGGTGATTTTCCGACGACAGATATTCCCCTACCCAGCGGCCAAAGGTCGGGGAATTTTCGCGCATATCCACAGCCACATCGAAAACTTCGCCCTGCAGGACATAGACCAGTTTCCCCTGTGGATTGGGCTGCTGGTAATGAAGGCCGCGCAATACGCCTTTTTGGGATAGCGATAGATTGTCTTGGACAAAATTGCCCTCAATACCGGCATCCTGGTAGCGTTGCGCCTGAAAGGTTTCCTGGAAATAGCCACGGGAATCGCCAAATACTTTTGGCTTGATAAGAAGAACATCGGGAATTGCTGTTGCCGTTATTTCCATAAACAGCTTCTCGCTCCTACGGGGCAGCTATCAAATAGAACGGGGAGGATTGTCATTAAAAAATCTTTTCGTTGATGATATTGATCAGATACTGACCATAACCATTCTTTTTCAGCGGCTCCGCCAGTCGCAGCACCTGCTCGGCATCAATAAAACCCTGGCGAAACGCCACCTCTTCCGGGCAGGCGATTTTCAGCCCCTGGCGGCGCTCCAGGGTTTCGATAAAGCTGGCCGCTTCCAACAGGGATTCGTGGGTGCCGGTATCGAGCCAGGCGGTTCCCCGCCCCATATTTTCCACAGTGAGTTGTCCTCGCTCCAGGTAATAGCGGTTGATGTCGGTAATTTCCAGCTCTCCCCTGGCGCTGGGCTTGATGCTTTTGGCCACATCTACCACCTGCTGGTCGTAAAAATAGAGGCCGGTAACCGCATAGCGGGATTTCGGTGCGACGGGCTTTTCCTCAATGCTGATGGCGACACCCTGGTTGTCAAATTCAACCACCCCGTAACGCTCAGGATCATTGACCGGATAGGCGAATACCGTCGCCCCGGTTTCTTTGGCAACTGCGCGCTTTAGCCTGCTGGTAATCTCGTCGCCATAAAAAAGGTTGTCGCCAAGAATCAAGGCAGAGGGGTGATTGTCAATAAATGACTCACCGATAATAAAAGCCTGAGCCAAACCGTCGGGGGAAGGTTGCACTGCATAGGAAATGCTGATACCCCACTGACTGCCATCGGCGAGAAGTTGCTGAAACCTGGGAATATCCTGGGGTGTGGAAATCAGCAGAATCTCGCGAATACCGCCCTGCATCAGGGTGGTCAACGGATAGTAGATCATGGGTTTATCGTAAACCGGCAGCAGCTGTTTTGAAATCACCTGAGTGACGGGATAAAGCCTGGTGCCCGATCCCCCGGCGAGAATAATTCCTTTGCGACTGCTCATCATTGCATTAGTCCTGTCTGTCTATGGCCATTGTTTGTATGGCAACCGTTTTTCAATCCTTGATTGCTGTTTTAAGCTCCAGGTTGTATTGACTGCGAAACAATGAACGCCAATGGGGAGGCAGTATAGCAAAGGTGGTTTTTAGCCTGGTTGTGTCCAGCATGGAATTGGCGGGGCGGCGCGCCGGGGTGGGATAGGCCGAAGTGGGTACCGCTTTAATATTGTCGGGATCGAGTTTTAGCTTGGCGCCCCTGTCTTTGGCAAACCGGACGACCTCTTTGGCGAACTCATACCAACTGATGCCACCCGCGGGAACCAGGTTGTAGAGCCCGCACTTGGTCCTATCCGCCAGTACCTGGGCGATGCATTCGCTAGTCACGCTCGCAAGCCAAGCCACCGGCGTCGGCGCACCCAACTGATCGCACACCACGGAAAGCTCGTCCCGCTCAAATGCCAGACGCATGATTGTGTTGGGGAAATTAGCGCCCTCGGCGGAGTAAAGCCAGGTGACGCGAAAAACCAGATAGGCGCAACCGCTGGCCTCAATGGCTCTGAGACCCGCCAGCTTGGTTTTACCGTAAATATTGAGGGGATTGGGATTATCGGACTCCAACCAGGGACTGCGCTTAGTGCCGTCAAAAACGTAATCAGTGGAATAGTCCACCAGCAAGGCATGATTTTCAGCGGCATAAGCAGCCAGCACCAGGGGAAGCTGTGCATTGAGCACCTCAGCGAGTTCAGGCTCCGACTCCGCCCTATCCACGGCGGTATAGGCGGCGGCATTGACGATAATCTGTGGGCTCAAACTGTGGAGTAACTGTTTCACCGCGGCCAAATTCGCAAGATCAGCTTGCTCGCGGGTAAGGGCAACAACCTCCCCCAAAGGCGTTAAGGCGGTCTGCAGCTCGCGCCCGAGCTGACCGGCGGCACCCAACAAAACAATTTTGGGCGGCACGGCTACCGAGATCTCAGTTTCCATAGTGGGCGTCTATCCACTCCAAATAACTGCCGGAAGTAATGCTTTCTATCCAGGCGCTGTTGCCCAAATACCAGTCGAGGGTTTTGGCCAGCCCGCTTTCAAAGGTTTCCCGGGGTTGCCAGCCCAGCTCCCTTTGAATTTTGCCTGCATCTATGGCGTAGCGGCGGTCGTGGCCGGGGCGGTCTTTTATAAAGGTAATCAGCTCGCTGTAATGGGCTATACCCTCGGGTTTTGCAGAAACCCGGTCTTCAAGCAACCGGCAGAGGGTACTGACAACCTCAAGATTGGTTTTTTCGTTGTGGCCGCCGATATTGTAGGTTTCACCAACCTGTCCCTCGGTGAGCACCAGCCACAGGGCGCGGGCGTGGTCTTCCACGTAGAGCCAATCCCTCACCTGCTGACCATCGCCATAAACCGGCAATGGCTTGCCCGCCAGGGCGTTTAAAATCATCAGCGGAATGAGTTTTTCGGGAAACTGGCAGGGGCCGTAGTTGTTGGAACAGTTGGTGACGATAACCGGCAGACCATAGGTTCGATACCAGGCGCGCACCAGGTGGTCTGATCCCGCCTTGCTGGCCGAATAGGGTGAGCTGGGCGCATAGGGGGTGGTTTCCATAAAGAGGCCATCAGTGCCGTCGAGATCGCCGTAGACTTCATCGGTGGAAATATGGTGAAAACGGAAAGCGTTCTTTTGGGCTTCGGGCAGTCCTGACCAGTATTGCCGCGCCGCCTCCAGCAATGTGTAGGTGCCGACAATATTGGTGTGAATAAAATCACCGGGAGCATGGATGGAGCGATCCACATGGCTTTCCGCCGCCAGGTGCATCACCGCGTCAGGGAGGTGATGGGCAAAGATGGCGTCGATTGCCCTGCGATCGCCAATATCGGCGCGCTCGAAGCTGTAGCGGGGATTGCTTTCCACTTCGGCAAGGGAGGCGGGGTTGGCCGCATAGGTCAGTTTGTCGACATTGACAACCTGCGCATCCGTGGTGGCCATTAGGTAGCGAATCAGCGCCGACCCGATAAAACCGGCGCCGCCTGTAATCAGTATTTTCATCGCTTTTCCCTGAATTTCACCTGCAAGACGCCTGCACAGCCCGTCAATCCCATCAGCTACCCTGGAAGCCGGGCGCCCCGGCCATAAACCAAAACTATGCCTTGGGCAAAGTCACCCCTCTCTGCCCCTGGTATTTACCGCCGCGATCCTTGTAGGAGACTTCACAGACTTCGTCGGACTCAAAGAACAGCATCTGCGCCACCCCTTCATTGGCATAGATTTTTGCCGGCAGGTTGGTGGTGTTGGAAAACTCCAGGGTC
>JBFXIU010000044.1:0-19151 GCA_050175615.1 Porticoccaceae bacterium
CGACACCCTTCGCGCCTCTCTCACCCGCGAGCATCAAGCCGGCGGCTCCCTGGGCTACGAGCTGGTGCTGGTGGACGACCAGACCGTCAGCACCAGGGAGGCCATCAGCCTGATGCAGAACAATGCCCTCATTGGCCTCGCCCTGGTGGTGCTGGTGTCCTGGCTGTTTCTGGGCACCAGAATTGCTCTGTTAACCAGCATCGGCATTCCCTTTACCCTGGCGGGCACCTTTTTTATTCTCCACGCCACCAACCTGACCACATTAAATAACTCGGTGCTGCTGGGTGTGGTGATCGCTCTCGGCATGCTCGTCGACGATGCCGTGGTGGTGGTGGAAGCCATTTACTACCGGCTGCAGCGCGGGGCAAAACCCATGCAGGCAAGCCTGGACTCCCTTCGCGAGGTGGCAGCCCCCGTGGCCACTTCGGTGATGACCACCATTGCGGTATTTCTGCCGCTGATGCTGCTGCCCGGCATTCTCGGCGAATTCATGAAAATTGTGCCCATGGTGGTTTGCCTGGCTCTGGCGGTCAGCCTGCTGGAAGCGTTCTGGATGCTGCCCGCCCATGTCACCCTGATCAATGTTAACTTTCGCCGCGAGTCCAGATCACAGCGTTTGCGCCGCAGGCTGACCAGCAAGGTTCGCCACCACTTCAGCCTGACATTGCTCAAGGCGCTGCGCCGCCCCTGGCTGTCGCTGCTCGGCGTTGCTGCCATCTTTGCCGTTGCCATAGCGCTGTTGTTGTCCGGCGCCCTCAAGGTGAATTTTTTCGCCTCCGACCCCTTTCGCGTCTTTTACGTCAACGTGGAAATGCCCGCGGGAACGCCGCTGGAAAAAACCCTGGGCGTGGTGGAAGAATTTGAACAGAAAACCCTGGCACTGCTTGACGCCGACGAAGTCAGAGCGACAACCGCCTACGCCGGGCAGATGTTCACCCAGACAGAACCCCTGTACGGCGACAATGTGGGTCAGGTGATGGTGAGTCTTGCGCCTCAGTTGGAAGGCCGCCGGGATGTCCGCGAACTGGTCGCAACCGTGACTGACAGTCTCGGCGGCCGTTACAAATCCGCGCGCATTTCAGTGTTGTTGCTAGAGGACGGCCCGCCCACCGGTCAGCCCATTAATATCAAGGTTCGCGGTGACGATTTCGACGCTATCGAGAAAGCCGTCAATCGCTATGTCGACTATATGGAGCAACAGGGTTACTACCGCAATATCAACCTGGATTTCCGCTCCGGCAATCCCGAGGTGGTAGTGCGTCTCGATGGCGACGCCATCAAGCGGGCAGGGTTATCGCCAAACACCGTTACTCGAGCTCTGCAGGCGTTTGTCGACGGCGAGTTGGTGACCAGCTATCAGGATCGCGGTGAAGAGGTCGATGTACGGGTTATTGCCCACCGCAGCGAGGCTGTAGCCAACACGCAGATAAGCGCGCTGTTTAATGAGACCCTCTACAACGCCAATGGCGATGCCGTAACCCTGGCGGATGTGGTTGATATCCGTTACGAATACGGCCAGCAAAACATTCGCCACTACAACTACCTGCGCACCATTACAGTGTCGGCAGATTTCGACGAAAACGCCACCAACACCGTGGATGCCAACGCCGAGCTGGCGGCATTCTGGCAGACCATTGCCGATGAGCACCCCACTATCAATGTCGACTTCTCCGGCGAACTCGACGATATCAACGAAAGTCTCGACGCCATTGTCATGCTCTTTCTTGTCGGTCTGGGGTTGATTTACCTGATTCTCGGCACCCAGTTTAGGAGTTACTGGCAACCTCTGCTGGTGCTGGTTTCCATTCCTCTGGCATTTACCGGTGTCATCCTTGGGCTTTACATCACCGGCAATCCCCTCAGCCTCTACACACTCTACGGCGTGGTGGCGCTATCAGGGATTTCCGTGAACACCTCCATCGTTCTGGTGTCCGCCGCCAATGACCGCCTTGAAGCGGGTATGAGTGTGCTTCACGCCACGGTGTACGCTGCGCGGCGGCGGGTGATTCCGATTCTTATCACCTCACTCACCACCATTGCCGGGCTGTTTTCCCTGGCGGCGGGCTTTGCCGGAAAATCCCTGGTTTGGGGACCCATTGCCACCGCCATTGTCAGCGGCCTGTTTTTCTCCACCATACTGACATTGCTGGTGATTCCCCTGCTCTACCGAGCCATTCAGGATTCTACATATATCAAAAGGCTAAGGGTTCGCCCCTAAAAAAAGAAAGCCACCCTCGCGGGTGGCTTAGATTTGTTATTGTCTGTGCTTATTTTAAAACCAGGGAAACTCTGATTAAGTCCGCTTTCGTCACTCCCGCGTAGGCGGGAGTCCAGAAAAATCAAGCGCTTATAGATTCCCGCCTGCGCGCACTGCTGTCCGGAATATTTCACGCCGTCATTCCTGCGTAGGCAGGAATCCTTAATCGAAACCAACTGAACACCGGGGCATGTGTGTGCAGTAGCCTAATAAAGCGGTAAATCAGCTGATTTTTCAACAATGTTAGCAGCCCTGAGAAACTACCCTGAAAATCTTCCTAGGTTCCTGCCTGCGCAGGAACGACAGCTTTCGTTTAAGTCTCGAGGTGGTCAGAACCACTCAACCTCCTTACTATTTCAGGCTTAAGGAAAGCAGCCTCTATTTATTCCGGACAGTAGTGCGCCTGCGCGGGAATGACATTAATCAGAGTTTCCTTAGAATTGCCACTGAACCGCTAAGCTACCGGCAAGCCCTTTTTCCTCTTCGTAAATTTCGACACCGCCCTGTTCGAGGGTGATCGATTCGTCGAGAAGGTTTTTGAGCTTGGCTTTGATGGTAATACTGTCGTTCATATAAAACGAATAGGTGAGATCCAGGGAGTTAAACGGCTGCTCAAAGGTGTCTGGCGTACCCAGTCGCCCGGCAGTATAGAGACGCTCGTCGTAAACGTTGTATACCAGCATGGCGGAATGTTTGCCATCCTCCGAGTCAAAACCCAGCTGGATATTGGCGACATAGTCGGACGCGCCCGACAAGCCGCGAACAGCGTTGGTGGGGGCGTCGGCGGCAGTGCCAACCGTCAGCTCGTGGTCGAGAAAGGTGAGGTTGCCGGATACGAAAAAGGGACTGAAAGCGTCACCCAAAAATGACAGTTCCTTTAACCACTCCAGCTCGATACCGGTGATTTCGCCGCTGTCGGCATTGATGATCTGGGAGCTGGGCAGGGTTTCGCCGCCGCCAGCCACTTCGAAATACTCGATGGGATTGGCAATATCCTTGTAGAACAGGGATACCGTAAAGTTGTCGCCGTTATCAAAGAACCACTCGGCGCGCAGATCGTAGTTTTTCAAGTCCGAAGGTACGACATTCGGATTGCCAAATACCAGGAAGTCGGTGATTGGATCTCTGTAGCTGGCGTCGGAGACTTCCCGCAGATCCGGTCTGACCACGGTTTCAGAGTAGCTGAAGCGCAACTGGAAGGTTTCCGCCCAGAAGTTCTGCCCCATATAGACCATGGACAGAGACGGATAAACCTGATCATCGGTAAAGACCGCCTTTTCCAGCTCCACAGGATCTGTGGAAATCTGGCTGGAGGTATAGTTCAGCGGCTGCCAGGGCAGCGCGGCCTGCACATATTCCTCGTAGCGGGCGCCGACAATAATCCGCCAGGTATCCTGCCAGGTGGCGTCGAGCTGGCCGAAGACCGATTCGTTGGTCACTGCCGCGAGGTAGCTTCGCGCCGTCGCTGGCGACACATTGAGGCCAAAACCCAGGTCGTCATTGTCGAGATTGGCGTCGCCAAACAGATCGCCGAGATCCTGACCGGTGACTGCGGTAACACTGGAATCCGTGGAGCCGAGCTGAAAGTCGAGCTGTTTGTAAATCCGAGTCTTGCGCACATAGTCCCAGCCACCGGAAATTTCCACATCAAAGCTGCCCATTACCAGCGGCAGGCTGGCTTCCCAACCCTGGCTGAGCACTTCGTCTTCCAGCTCGGTAAATCTGTAATCCGCCATACTGGCGCCCGGCTGAACCACAGAGCCCAACACTTCACCTGTTCCTGGTACGGTTTGAGTAATGGCAGCAACGTTGATCTCGCTGGGTATTTCCGAATCCACTTCTGCGTCGGAGTAATACCACTCCACTTTGAGCAGATCGAGGAAGGGAAGTTTTTCGCCCCAGCTTTCCAGCCCCAGCAGTTCGCGGGTTTCCTCGCCCCAGACATGGGTGCCCTTGACCTGATTGACGAGCATCTCGCGCTCTTCAAAACGAATATCGTAGGAGCGGCTGCCCAGATTGCCCGACAGCGGACGGTTGGGCACATGGTAGTCGCGAATCGCGGCAACATCGTCTGTATTGCGCAGGAACAGGCTGGTGGTGCTGATTTCCTGTTCGCCGTTAACCCTGAAGCCCAAGCCCAGGTTGCCGGTGATATCCACAGAGCGGGTGGATTCGGTTCTGTTGCCCACCAGCTCGTCGGGATCGGAGAATTCCCTGTCAACACTGGTCACCGTATCGAAGTTGTGGTCGTAGGACAGCCCGGAGAGAAAACCGAACTCCATGCCGTTGTCAAAATAAAAGCGGTTGCCAAGGTTCACCTGACCCTCAATATTTTCGCCGGGGTCGTCCTTGTAAATACTGATATCGCGCTTCAGCGACTTGGCGAGTTGACGGTTGATCAGCTCGGCATCTTCCCGCCCCAGGCTTGAATCCTGACGCTGAATGACATTGAGAATATTGTTGACGCCGATATCCCCCAGATAGGTATCGAGGGCGCCGCGAATATCCCCGGAGAGACCGCGAGTGCCGTCGTCCGTGCCCCATTCATCGTCGCCACCGCCGTTATAACTGAGGCCGCTGCCACTGGTTTCGGTGTTGTGGCTGGTGCCGATTTCCACATTGAACAAAAATTCTTCGGGAATACTCTTGGTGCGAATATCGACACTGCCACCGCCAAAGGCCGCCGGCATATCCACGGTAAAGCCTTTTTGTACCGCCAGGGATTCAACAATGCTGGTGGGGAAAATATCCAGGGGCAGTACGCTGCGGGTCAAGTCCGGCGACGGCACCGAGGCGCCGTTGAGCAAGGAACTGGAATAGCGCTCGCCGAGGCCGCGCACATAAATAAACTTGTCGTCCACCAGGGTCACGCCAGGCACCCGGCGCAACGCTGTCGCCACAGTGGAATCACCGATGCGGCCGATCAGCTCTGAACTCAACAGGTCGGTGACGGCCTCGTGTTCCATGCGCTCAAAAACCACATCTTCTGCACTGCTTTTCAAACGGGCGGTAATCACCACCTCTTCAATGTTGAGATCGATATTGGGCTTGCCGGCATCGGCGGCGATGGCACTGGCAACCTGCCACAATGGCGCTGTGGCAATAGCCAGAGCGAGTAATTTCTTGTTGCTTCTCATATCAACAAACCTTTCAAGTCAAAGTAGTCACGCCGTTCATCACTGTTGTGTAAGTGAAAGGGCGCCGTAAGGCGCCCTCTGGTTACGGCCATTTGATGATGACGAAAACCGGCAGAATTACTGACCAACCCACAATGGCTGATCCCAATTTTGAATGGTCAGACCGTAGACCCAACCCTGAGTCCAGTCGTTGCTGGCGCTGACGCCGCCAATAAAGCTCTCGCCACCGGTGGGCGTGATGTTGGGATTGACGCCGCCAGCAATCATCTGATTAGCCGGTATTGAGAAGTAGCCATCGAGAATTTGCAGGCCGTTATCGGTATCAACGGTGGGATCCTGACCGGCGACATCTGTGGTGAAGAAGACGTTGCCAGACTGGGTGGCAGCCCAGGCGCTGGTATTGGCATCGGAGCCATCGCGGTAGAGGTCGGCACAGGCAACCACAGAGGAGGTCATAGTGGCGCTGACAACCGACTGGTTGCGGTGACGCAGACAGTAGTTTTCGTTGTTGTTGGAACCGCTGGGGTCAGCCTGGAAGGCGGTGGTCAGCAGCAGGTTTTCGATTTTCGCAGCGTGATCTTCACGAATCATCAAACCGGCGCCCGCTTCGTGGGTCGCGCCCGCAGAGGTGAGAGAAGGAGTCACCAGACAACTCAGGTTTTTCAGGGTTGCCTGGGTGTGGAGGTTCTGGCCGACAATGCCCGGAGCAATGGTGGCATTCCAGCTGCCGACACCATCAGCTTCAACACAGTGGGCGCCGTCGGTGAGATCCTGAATCACCAGGGCGTATTCGATGGTGCCGCGATAACCTTCGTCGAGGTCGATGGAATCATCGCGCACATAAAGCGCTGCGTAGTTGGACAGATCAGCGGCGCCGCCGAAGAATTCAACACCATCGTCGTAGGTGCTGTAGGACTGAATATGGTTGAGGGTAGTGCCGGAACCCACAGCGCCAAAGGTGATGCCGTTGAGTTCGTTATCCGGGGAAATTTCCGCGCCGGTGTGCTTAACGACCACATATTCCAGAACACCGGAATTATCCTGATTGTTATTGCCGCCGTAGCTGGCTTCAGTGCCGCCCTCAGTACCTTCAACGGTAACGTCGCAGGTGTTGTTTTGCAGCGTCAGACCACTGTTGCCATCGGCTGCCAGAGTGCCGGTGTAGGCACACTTGTTGGTGATACCAAAACCATTGATGACCATGCCGCCCCACTGACTGACGGCGTTATAGGCCACAGTGCCCTCGACATCGGTGCGGGAAGTAAAGGTAATGGGGTTGGCGGCAGTGCCACGGGCGATGATCTGGGAGCCACGCTGAATGGCGATAAAGTCTGAAGAGTTTTCCAGGGCAATGGTGACACCGGCATTGACGGTCAGTTTGGGACCTTGGCCACCGGCTTTGTACTGGAAGCTGCTTTGATTGCCCTTCTGGTTTGCGCCGACAAAGAGGCTGCCGCGGAAAATATGGGCGCCGTCATTGGGGAGATCGGCAATGGTCAGATCCACCGTGAGGGGGTTGTCGAAATCGACAAAGTCAGCACCGTAAACACAGTTGGCGCCATCCTGAGCGCCCTGAAAAGTAGTGCCACCTTTGGTATAGGCTGCGCAGGGATTGGTTGGTGTTGTGGGATTGGTCGGGGTTGTCGGAGTAGAACCGCCACCGCTACTGGGATTATTGACCACTGTGCTGGGCGCAATATTGACATCACCACCGCCGCCACAGCCAGTCAAAACAGCTGTAAGTACTGATATTGCGAGCAATTTCTTCTTCATTTGGAAAACTCCAGGATTTAATCAAAGGAATAGCCGGTTGCCACAACCAGGGCATAAAGGCATCGATTTTTGTCTACAGGGACTTGTTGAACTCGCCCCTGCATCCAGACACCTGGGGAGATTAATCAGTCACCATGACGATTCAGTGACGAATAGATGACATTTAAATGACAGCTGATAAATCAATGGCGCTGACTGAGATTGGCTCGTGCTGGAGCACCGGGTTAGCTTTTCGAGACAGGTTTAAGGAAACTCTGATTAATTCTGTTTCCGTCACTCCCGCGCAGGCGGGAGTCCAGAAAAATCAAGCGATGATAGATTCCCGCCTGCGCGCACTACTGTCCGGAATAAATAGAGGCTGCTTTCCTTAAGCCTGAAATAGTAAGGAGGTTGAGTGGTTCTGAGCGCCTCGAGACTTAAATGAAAGCTGTCGTTCCTGCGTAGGCAGGAACTTAGGAAAATTTTCAGGGTAGTTTCTCAGGGCTGCTAACATTGTTGAAAAATCAGCTGATTTACCGCTTTATTAGGCTACTGCACACATATGTCCTGGTGTTCAGTTGGTTTCGATTAAGGATTCCTGCCCCCGATCAGGTCGAGGGTGACGTTCCTACGCAGGAATGACGGTGTGAAATATTCCGGACAGTAGTGCGCCTGCGCGGGAGTGACATTAATCAGAGTTTCCTTACACTGAGGAAGGAAATTATCAGGGAATTTTAATTTCTTGGTTGGCGCCGCGATAGGAAACCACCACATGGCCGGGGTAAAACCCTTCCAGGATCAAACCCTCGGCGAGACGGCTGTGACGGCGATAGACAATCCCTTCGACAAACAGCTTGCTGTTTTCAGGTTTATCCTCGAAATAAATATAACCGGTAATATTGAGAGCTGGCAGCGGTTGCGGCGCCATGGCCTTGCCAGGGTGCTCCCGAGCCGGTTGCTGTTGCTGAACCTCAGTTGCCGCCACGGTCTCAGCGGTCGGGGTTGGATTGGAGAGCCTGTTGCCCCCTGGATGCCCAACCCTGGCGTCGGGCTGGGCAACAGTTTCGTTAGCTGCGGGTTCAAGCCTGTTCGCGGAATTATTGTTTTCTTCACTAGGGCTGTCTGCACCAAGGCTGGCGACGGCAGAACCAGCTGGGGTCTGCGCAGCAGCCGGGGGTCTGCCACCCTGGGTTGCCGAGCCCCTATCATGGCTCTTTTCATGGACGTAGTAATAACTCCCCGCCAGCAATATCAGCAAAGCAACGGCGATAGCCACCGCCAAACCTGCCCCTGTTTTCGGTGAATGGTCAAGCACTGGCCTGAGGGGCGTGGCGGTAGCGGCGGCAGTGGCTCCGTTTCGTTCCGCCTCTGCCTTGCGCAGCGCCGAGAGAATGTACGACATAGCTACCTCGCCGCCAGGCTGGGTTGATCCCCGGCACTGAGTTGCAACAGGGTTTTAACACCGACGATACCGTCCACATCCAACCCGGCATCGGCCTGAAACGCCTTGACGATGGTTGCCAGATACTCACTGTACACGCCGCCGGTGACCAGAGATTCACGGAGATAGCCTCTGGCAGACATGGCCTCTGTAAGAAAATCCACCACCTGGGGATTGAACGCTCCGGGAATCATAGGGCTGTCGTAACCCTCAGGGGGCTGCCAGATAAAAACCCCCTCGCCCCGCTGGCGCGCCAGCAGTTCTGAAACCTCCAGCTGCTGAGTGCCAGCGCTGTTGGCAACAGTGAGCCAATTGCCATCCACAGCGGTAATCACAAAATAATCCAGGCCATCGCCGCCGTCGTAGAGGGTGACCAGTATGGGTCTGTTAATCACCAAAAAATCCGCCTGTGACGCCAGCTCAAAGGTTTCGCAGCGCAGACTGTGGGCGGCGGCAAGCTCACAGGCAGCCTCCAGGGACAGCGGCGCTCCGGCCACGCCCCAGGGCTGGAGAAATTGGGCAAATACACCGGGACGAACTTCAGGTTCAACCTGGTTCGAGGCCGCCGCTGCCGTCAGGGTTTCCGCGGGGAGTACTGCCAAAGGCGGAGACAGATCCCTGGTTGCAGGCGCCTTATCCTTCGGCGAAGCCTCAACAGATCCAGGCAGCAACCCGGTCACCAGTGGCGAAAAGTTCGGGTTTTTGGCGACAACCCCCTGAACCACATAAGTCGCCACCAGGATAACCGCGACAATCGCCAGAGAGGCAACCATGATCCTGCCCATACCCCTGGTTTTCGCAGGGACGGGATTGGTGAAAATTTCCCGCGCGCCCTGGCGGGCGGTGGTTGCGGTAATTTTCGCCCGCCCTTGAGCATAGGCGCCCATCAGGCAATGCTCGGCGAGCAGGTTGACCAGCCGGGGAATGCCGCCGGTTCTGCGATAAATGACGTTGATAGCGCCAGCGGTGAACAGGGACGTATTGCCTCCGGCCATGCGCAGGCGATGACAAAAATAATCGCGCAATTCAGTGCGGGACAGGGGACCGAGATGGCAGCGGGACACCACCCGCTGATTGAGTTGCCGCAATCCCCGCAGCGCCAGGGTATCCAGGAGCTCCGGCTGGCCGATAAGGAGAATATGCAAAAGTTTGGTGGTGCTGGTTTCCAGGTTGGTGAGCAGGCGCAGGGTTTCCAGCACATCGGGAGTCAGGTTTTGCGCCTCCTCGATCACCACCAGGGTGCGGCGATTGGCGGCGTGCGCCTCGAGAAGATTGTCGTAGATGGCTTCCACCAGGGTATTGACATCCCCGGAATTCGGCACCTCAACAGCCAGCTCCTTGCAAATGCCGGCCAGCACGCCGGCGCTGTCGAGCTTGGTATTGAGAATATAGGCGAGGCGAAAATTGGCCGGCAACTCGTCGATGAGCAGGCGGCACAATGTGGTTTTGCCGGTACCCACTTCGCCGCTGAGGAGAATAAATCCCCCCTCCCGCTCCAGACCATAGCGAAGATGCGCCAGCGCCTGCTGATGCCCCTGGCTGGGATAGAGAAATGCCGGATCAGGGGTGATCAGAAAGGGCTTCTGGCTGAGTCCGAAATAATCGAGGTACACGCTGCGCCTTCGCTACTCCGCCGTGTCCATGATTGCCGGCTGAGGCGTCTGGCTATCCATATCCCCAATGGATTCCGGCAATGGCGGCATCAACGCTTCGCCCTGGTAATTGCTGCGAAAATTCAACTGCCGCTGGCGCAGGTAATCGTATTTTCCCTGGGTCACATCGCTGCTTTGACTGCGGTTGTCGAGGATGGTGGGGTGGATAAAGACCATCAACACCGACTGGTTGCTGCTTCTGGACTTGGAGCGAAACAGCTGGCCGAGAAAGGGAATATCGCCAAGCAGCGGCACCTTGGTGTCATCCCCGGAAAAGGATTCGTCAATCAAGCCGCCGAGCACCAGATATTCGCCGTCCGCCACCAGCACATTGGTGGTAATCAGGCGCTTGGCGGTGATCACATCCGCAGTACCTGCCGCCGCTGCGGTGGCGAGCAGGTTGGAGGTCTCCTGCTCGATGGACATGCGCACCACTTCACCATCGTTAATCTGCGGTTTTACTTTGAGCTTGACACCAATTTCCTGGCGTTCGATGGTTTGAAACGGATTGTTGACACTGTTGTTGGTGGAGACGTAATTGCCGGTAATAAAGGGCACTTCCTGACCGACGGAAATGGTCGCCTCTTCGTTGTCCAGGGTGACAATGGAGGGCGTTGACAGAATATTGGTATTGGCGTCGCTTTTCAGCGCCTCGATAAGGAGACCAAAACCGCGTTTGTCATCGTCATCCCAGGTGGCGCCGCCGCCGGTAAAACCTTTGTCCAGGGGCAGATTTGCCAGATCTTCGCCGCTGATATCATCGGCTAGGCCAATACCCACCAGCGCTGGCAGCAACTCGTTGAAATTGATAATGGCGCCGCCCTCTTTGCCCGCAGCGGCAAGCTGTACCGTGAGGCGCTTGGCCTGATCTTCGGAAATTTCCGCCACAATGGCTTCAATGAGCACCTGCTTGCGCGGCACATCCAGCTTGCGCACCACCTTGCTCAACTCGGCAATGGCCGCTGGCGAGGCGGCAATCACCAGGGCGTTATTGCCGGTATCCGCCTCGATTTTGTAATTATTTTCAACATTGTCGCCACTGGCGCCCACCGCCTGCTTGAACATGCCGGAGGTCATCAGGCTTTCGAGCATGGTCTTCATGGCTTCAGCCTGGGCAAAATTGAGACGAATAACCTCAATACTGCCCCCGGATATTGAAGGCACATCGAGACCGGCGATAACATTCCTGAGATCGCGGCGGGCGACGGGACTGCCGCTGATAATGAGGCGGTTGTTGTAGACATCTTCAACAATATTGAGATTCTGGGTCTGAAACTGGGTGAGCTGCCCGGCAATATGCAGGGCTTCACCGGCGGAGATATGTTTGAGGGCAATGATTTCCACCGCCGACTGCTGGGGGCTGTCCATTTCTTTGAGCACGTCTTGAACCCTGGCGATTTGGGAGCGGGTATCGGTGATAATCAAGTGATTGCTGGCATCGTGCGCCTGAACCAGGGCGCCCTTGCTGACCATGGGTTTGAGGGTGGGCAACAATTCGGACGCCTTGAGGTAGTTGGTTTTCAACACCACCGTGGCCACCTCATTGCCGGCGTTGCCCCCCGCCAGTTGAAATGACTGGGTAAAAGGCACAATACGGGTGACGGCGCCATCGTCGACGGCCTGAAAGCCATGCACCTGCAGCGCAGACAAAATCACCTCATAGAGCATGGCGGAATCCAGGGCTTCCGGGGCGATAATGGTCACCTTGCCCTGCACCCTTGGGTCGATAATAAACGAGCGTCCGGTGATTTCAGCGACGCTTTCAATCACTGCACGAATATCGGCATCGCGAAAATTAACGGTGAGTTTTTCCCCGTAGGCCTGTGGCAGGAACACCAAAAACGCCATGGCCACCACCGCCAGGGTTGTGCTGATCCGCCGTTTTGCCGCTCGCAATGATTTTATCTGTGCCATTATTTGTAACCAGTTCATTTTGCTTTCCAATTTTTGGCTCGCCGTTCAAGGTTCTGTCAAAGCCCTGTGAAGCTTATTGCGCGATCAGGGTTCTAATGCCATCGCCATCCATATTCAGGGTTATCTGTTCGCCGTCTCTCACCAGGGTCACAGCCAGGGATTGCTGGCGACTCAGTGCTTCCAGCATTGCGCTGTCTGCCATCAAACTGGACAGGGTGATTTCCTCAACAGCGACAATAATGTCGCCAACCCTGATGGCCGCCAATTCCGCAATGGCGGCATCCACTGAATCAATGCGCAGGCCGGATTGCCCCGTCTCGGTAAGAACCGCACTGACCGCAACAGGAACCTCGACAGGGAGCGGGCGGGCATCGCTGGCGACAGCCTCCACCGCCGAGCTGGCCTCGATAACAGCGCTGTTGTTGCCGACGAGCAGGGATTTAAGGGTAATTTTTCTGAGCGCGCCGCGCTCCCGCACAACCACATAGGCAGGGGATATGCTGTCAATCACAACACCGGCCACCAGCTCGTCGCCAACGGCAAACACGGTTTCCTTTTTACCTTTAACGCGCATATTGGCGCGGGACTGATCCCCCATGCTGATAACACCGAGGAGGTCGGCATCCACAGAGGATTCGGTCAGTGCTCCGGCATTTGGGCTGCTGTCGGCCCGGGGATAAAGGATTAATCGCTGCTGACCAGCCACCTGTGCCGCCGGTGGAAAGACAACCTTGGGCAAAGGATCGTCTGCCCTGAACAGCGCCACCAGGGAAACCAGCGCCAGGGCACAGAACAGGGCAAGCACAACGACCACCAGCCACCACAGCCGGGAAGGCGCCGAGCGCAGAGTATCGAGGGCAATGGTGCAGGCTTTTGAAAGGGAGGCGAGCACAGGCCTGAGTTTTTCACTCCCGGTTGTAACTGCACTCATGTCAATTGCATCCCCCTACTGTTGCCAAAGGCTCTGTTCAGAATTTTTAATCGCCGCCATCCCTGCCAGCAGCCTTGACCAAGGCCTTGAAACCTTCACTGGCATGCAAATCTCTGGGCGATATCCATAGTCAATACCCCTTGCGAATCCGCCAGCGACATCAGCTTGGCTGGCACCAGGGTTCCACTGTTTGCCACTTTCAGTGCGCCCCTGAGAACATTGCCCTCAAGGACAAAATCGCCATTGACCTCATTGCTCGACAAGCGAAGGCCACGCTCACCATCACCGCGAATACGAAGCTGCAGATTGGCACCTGCAGTTTCCATAATCTCCACATCCGTCAATTCAAGCTCGCCCTCAACCGTTGCCAGGCCCTTGTAAAAACAGGCGCCCCAGGGCAGCAGAGCCTTATCGATATTGCCGCTGAGGGTAGCACGAAGGGCGCTATCCGTCAGTCCGAATTCTGTGGTTTTCAGCCCGCTAAATTTCAATTCGGCAATATCAATGCCCGCAAAACCTGGAGTCAAGAGGCCGCTGATATAAGCGCCATTACCGGCAACGCTAAAACACAAAGCCGCAAGCCCTCGCCCCGGACACCAGTGCCACTGAATAATTTTGCTGGCGCTGCCGCCACGGCTTATCCCTGTGCCCTCGGCCAGGGTAGAACCCGCCAACGGCGTAAAAAAACTGCTGGCGCCTCCCAAACCGCTCCACAGTGAAGCTGGCAGCTGTAACACAAGCACCAGGAAAATGCTGACAACAACAGCCGCCACAGCGGAGACTAGCCCGAATATTGCACCAGTACGCTCCCGAATCAAGGTTTTGAACCTCGATAACGGCTCGGCAATATCTTTTGCCTTGGTGACACTTTGCCACCGGTTGCGCTTGCCGGTTTTTGGCCGACTCTGTGCACCCTGGCCGCGCCCACATTACTCGGCAAAAATTCCAGCAACTGGCGCAATATTCGGGCTAAAGCAAGAAAACGCACTTAAATCATGTCCTCGTCACCCGCGTACAGGCTGCAAATGGAAGGGATAATCACACTGTAATATGACATTTATGTTACAGGCGCCAGCAGCACCAGAGTGCCCTGGACATCGCCCTGTTCACTGAGAGTGCGCAGATCAAAATGACGAACTTGGCCACCCTGGCAACTGAGTGCCATCAGCAGCGCGACAACATCATTGCCCTGGGTCGGGCTTATCTGTAAGCGCAGCTCACCATTGTCGAGCAGCGGCGGGCTGGCGAGATTGACCGAGTGACGGCGAGCCAGCGAGGACAGCCCGTCCAGGCTCCAGCGCGCGCTTCCACAGGCTTGGCCGCCACTGACAACAACCTCACTTTGAGCCTGCAACCAGGCGATATCTTCAAGTGCGCGCTCAAGATGGTCGCGAGCTTCAGCCCGTTGCCCAATTAAGGCTTTGGCGCCGATCAGGAGCAGTAAAACCACGACAACAGGAATCACGGCCATCAGCAGACGTCGATCCTTGTCGCTGAGGTTTGCGATGACGGTTTTCATTAATGGGCGCTCCCTTGGTTTTCGGCTACCAGTCTTAACAACCAGTGCTCACCACTGGCCTGCACCTCTCCGGCTGCTGCCGAAGCGAGAACTTTTCCGGCGCTCTCTCCCGACACAAGGGCTTCGACAACAGCGCCATCACCACTGAGCTTTTCAAGGCGACAATCGCCACAGCGGCTGAGTAGTTGGTCGAGGCGAAGCAAATTTTTTATAGCGGCATCAGTATCGGCGCTTCTGTCCAGCTGCGCCGATACCACGCGCTGAAAATCCGCCATAGGGAAATCGTAGGCGCCGCCAAAATACTGGCGATAACCCTGGCGCAGCTGATCATCAAAATAGCGCGCCTGCTCGGCCATTTTTTGGCTTTCAAGCCAGTAGCCAGAGGCCAGCAATACCGTGCCAAGCAGCGCCAGTACCGCCGCCACCCGCGCCGCCAGCGGCCATTTTGGGCGGCTGCGATTGCGCTCGCCGCTGGCAATAGCAAGGCAGGGAGAGCACGCGCTGGCAAACAATCCCTCCGTTTGTTGCCTGATCGTTGCACCCTGCAGCCACTGGGGTAATTCTTCCCTGGCTTTATCGCTATAGAGCACAATATCGAGGTCGTCCGCAGCTACTTTTTGTTCCAGCATCGGCAGCATCCAGTCCAGAGCGCCCGCAGCCCCCTGCCACTGGCCGCTGCGAACCAAACAACGCTCGCCCACCAGGGCAATCGTCACTGTTCCTTTCTGCCAGGGCAGGCTAAAAAAATCCGGCATCAACGCACTGTAGCGAATCCCGAGCTGCTTTAAGCGCTGCTGCCAGTCAGCGAGCGCCGCCTTGCTGACGGCAATTACCGCAACCAGGTTGTCAGACTGCTTGTCGGCGCAAATAAATTCCGTGATTTCAGGGCGCTCGAGAAGCCGGTCTTCAAGCAGCCAGGGAATCATGGCCTGCCATTTTTTGCGGGGCACCGGCGGCACTTCCAGAACATGGCAGGCAATCTGCTCGCTGGGAACCCAAACACTAACGACCTGATCCGGGGAAGCGGAACAGCGCCCCTGGTCAATATCGCTGAAATGAACATAGGCTGTCATGGCTTGTTATCAACCTCCTGACTGCAAACTGAATAAATGGCCGGGGTTTCCTCGTTATTCTCGAGCCCCTGTGGAATATACCTGAGTGTGCGGCTGATAACCTTCGCCGCTTGCCCCTGGCGATGAATAGTACTGCGGTAGGCCATTTGCACCCCCGCCAGCTGAACATTCGCAGAAAGGACAAAATAGTCGCTGCCGACCGCAATCAACTCTGCGGGCAACTGGCTCAACAGATTCTGGCGGGTTTGGCCGACGAGAGCCCCCAGTTGATTGTAAAATCCGTCGCGGCTGTCGTAGGGGCGGGAAGCAATCAAGGCCTCAGCTATTTCCGGAGTGATATAGGGCGAAAGCGCCACAAGCACCACTGCGGGCGCAGTGTTAATGTTAATCCCTGTGTATTCCGGCAAAATATTGACATAGGGTTGCAACGCCACCACATCGGCGGGCGCAAAGCCCTGAACCAGGCTGAGTTCAGCCAGCTCCACCAGATTCTGATTGGCGGCTCTGTAGGCTGGACTCAACAACAGGTATTCATTGTCTTCCGCGCTGTCCGGGGAAAGCAGCCACGAATCCTCATCGAGCCAATCCACCAGTGCGGCTATGCGGGCGTCAAAAGCGTCCAGTTGCAGCTGTTCCAGCAGACGGCGAAAGAGGGTGCGCCTGGTGGTTTTATCGGTGTTTCCCTGTTCACCGGCAAGTTCGTCATCCCAGCTTTTATTGCTGTACCACGACAGGCTGTTGATATTGAACAAACCCTGTAAATCGCGCAGACACCCCGAAATCTGGCCGCCCTCCACCGGCAGCAACGGCAGCGACCGCGCCCAGTTTTCGCCGTTATGATCGATGGCCGAACCCCTGCCATCTTCGACCAGAACCGACTGCGCCCAACTTTCAGCACTTAACAACAGCAACAGCGCCTGCTCGCCGACCAGGCTGCGGGTCACTTTCTGAATATGGATTTGGTGGCGATAAAAGAGGCCGCCAACAATAGTGAGAATAAAAACCAGCAACAGCAATACGGCGATAAGCGCGACACCGCGCTGGCGACCGCCAAAGAGTTTGGCGCTACTCATCCCGCTCTCCACCAGCGCCGGGAGCGGTGTCGACACCGGCCTGGAGCCCGGGAATCAAAATAACCTGCTCTTCGTCGTCCACCGTCACCAGGGTAATTCTCACCATCGCGGGCAGTGCATCGCGGCTGAGGCTCTGATTCACCGGCGGCCACAGGGCGACAAACTGATTTTGGCCGTCGTGCTGCTCGACGCGCAATTCGGCAATGCCCGTGGCCAGAACCTGATCCAGGGGTTCGGGCGTTGCTCCTGAATCGGCGGTTCGCCAGCTGGTGCGAATCAACTGCTGATTTTCCACGCGATAGGCAAGGCGCTGAATACCGCCGCCCATATAATCAAAGTCTGGCAACCCCCCTCGCGTAAATTCAACAGCGTACTCTCCCGAAGGCGCCAGATAGGCATCGCGAACGCCGCCCAACTGATCGCGAACAGGGCGCGGGCGCATATGAAAAAAATCATTGAGCATAATCGACGAGGCCAGGCTGCGGCGATTTTCCTCAAGAAACTGCTCCTTGCTGCGGGCTTCCAGGCGCAATATGCCGTCAAAGGCGTTATAGGCAAGCACCGAGAGCACCGACATGATCAGCATCGATACCAGAATTTCCACCATGGTAAAGCCCTGCGCCAACGAACCCTGAACGATTCTGCCGCACTGACGACGGGAGTTGCGAAGGAAAGTCATCGGGTAAAGAACGCCGCCAATGAGCCTGAGGCCGATTCTTCACCGGACTCTATTTTGGATGCCATCGCTGCTTGATCAATAGCGGGGTAAACATCCACCTGGTAGCGCACCAGGCCTTCGGCGGCGGCCTTTTGCTCACTGAACTGCCAGCGCCAGCGGCCACCACGGGCGCTCACCACCCCATCCTCCTCAGCAAATTCCGGCTCATTCACCGGCAACTTGAGGGACACCAGGTATTGCTCCATCAAGCGATTCCAGGCAACGCGGTGGCTGCTATGGCGTTCGACAAGGATCAAGCGCTGATCGGCAAACTGCGTCACCGCCGTAGCCACCCCCGCGTAGGCCACCGCCACCACCAGCAGCGCCACCAGGGTTTCAATCAGCGTGAACCCCCTGGCTGTGGCGGCGGTTGCAACCTTCGCTGCTGCCAACATCAGAGGATCGACCATTCAAAAATACCGTCGGCATTGCGTTCTATGCGCGCAGTCCTGTCACTTTCGCGGAGCTGAAAACGCTCTGGCAGGGTCATTCCGGTGGGCAGAAACAAAATCCGGGGCTGGGGGTTGTCGACGGCGGTCGTCTCCAGGGGCAGCCATTTTCCGCCCTGGTCAAGCTCAAAGTGGGCGTCCTCCTCTATTTTTGGCACCCCCAGATCGGCCTTCTTCACCGGCCACCAGCGATTGTCGAAAAAAAAGCCCACATTCAGGGTTTGCCTATCCTCCGCCATCCAGACACCATAGACCGCGGAATCGAGCACCGCGTCGTCGCTGATCGCCTGCAGCCAGGCGCTCAGCTGCCCCGCCTGCTTTTCCAGGCGGTCATTTTCCAAGCGCTGAAATCCCAGAGTCACAAAGACCACCGCAAGCCCCAGAATCACCAGCACCACCAGGATTTCAACCAGGCTGAATCCGCGGCAGTGTTTTTTCGGCAGGGCAATCACCATTCAGCAGCTCAATCGGCGTCAGTGCAGTGGCTTGACATCAGAGTCCCATATCCCAATTGCCGATATCCGCATCCGGTCCTTCGCCACCCTCCTTGTTGTCGGCGCCCAGTGTATAAATGTCGATGTCGCGACCGTCGCGCCCCGGATTGCGGTAGCGATAGGGCTCGTCCCAGGGATCTGAAGGCATGGCATCCACATAGGGACCTTTCCATTTTTTGGCGCTCTCCGGCTTGTCGACGAGCGCCTGCAATCCCTCCGACTGGCTGGGATAGCGGTAGTTGTCGAGGCGATAAAGCTTGAGGGCGCTCTCCAGGCCGCGAATATCCTGCTTGGCTTTCACCGCTCTGGCTTCATCGGGGCGATCCATCACCGAGGGCACAATCAATGCCGCCAACAAGCCGATAATGACCAGCACTACCATGATTTCAATCAGGGTAAAGCCGCTGTTGTTGCGAAATGCTATTTTTGCAGACATGACAGTTTCCCGAAGTTAATAGACCTAAATCAGTTGATTCATTTTGACGATGGGCACCAGCACAGCGCCGACAATAAGCATTACCACCATACCCATAAATACAATCAGCGCCGGCTCCATCAGCTTGAGCATGGTGTCAACGGCGCTGCGTAGGCGGGTGCTGTAATACTCCGACACTCGCAACAGCATTTGATCAAGCTCGCTTGATGCCTCGCCACTGCTTACCATATGAAGTAAAAATCCCGGCGCCACCTTTTCGCTTTTCAGGCTTTGAAAAAGGCTGTTGCCCTGGCGCACCCGCTCGT
>JBFXIU010000045.1:0-18282 GCA_050175615.1 Porticoccaceae bacterium
GACCGACATCATCAAACTTGAGGCTCCCCGTGGTATAGCCATAACTATCGCCAACAGCGAAAACACCCATAAAAAATGTAACACGGGTCATCCAAACACTTTTCACCATGATAATCACCGAGAAAGCAGATGATGGGTCGGCAACGGGCTGAATACTGGAAGACCAATCCACCCCTTCAATCGCGCCTGTGTGAATTGCTCAATATCGAATTCCCGATAACCGCGAGCAACCCTGCAATGCGAGGATCGGAGTAATATTTTGGGAAGACTTAGGAAAGAAAGGCCGCACCAATTCGACAACAGCGTCTCGCGTCGCCTAGTGCGGCTGAAAAGGCTGGTTACAAAAAATCGGGGGTTGAGCATTTGGTCTCCCTGCACGTATTAAGCTGACATCCTGCTGTCAGCGATCAATCTTTGTGAAGTGCGTCATATTTTCCAATCTTGGACAAGTCAACATCCTGGGGGGGCAGGAGTAAGTAGTAGGTTTTGCGGATGAACAGACGACCGACGATCTGCATTTAACAAATCCTTAGCTGCCCTGTCATAAACCAGTCAATTATATTCAGAGACGCGATGCTCCCCCTGCCCCTCTTTCAAATCGGGAATAGGTGCCTGGGTCAATAGCTATTGCGACTGCAATTGGCATGCAAAAAATCGAGCCTAACTTGTATACCGCAGTCACAGACCTGAAGCGGCCTAAATCACTGAAACCCGCACCACCCCTGTATACTTGACAGCTCTGAACTCCATTTTGCAAAGGTTCGTCAATGAAAGAAAAGTTATCGCTTTGGACTGAGGGATGGCTGGATATTATTCTGCCGGTGGCGCATATCGCCGTGATTTTCCTGGTTGCTTGGCTGTGTTTGAGACTGTCCCGTCGCCTGATTCAGCGTCTTGGGGCGCGCGCAGCGCTGCCCCCTGAGCTGGCGGTTGGCGCCAAGCGCATAATTGCTGTTTTCATTTATGCCGCCACAGTGTTGGCCGTACTGGATCGCCTGGGGGTTTCCGGCACCGTTTTGTGGACTGCATTTACCGGCTTTGCCGCTGTGGCAGCAGTGGCGTTCTTTGCTGCCTGGAGCGTGCTGTCCAATATTTTTTGCACGATTCTCATCGTCACCACCCGCCCGTTCCGCCTCCACGACCACATAGAGCTACTTGAAAACGGCGAAAAGCCTGGTCTCAGGGGTCGTGTGACCGATATCAACCTCATTTACACTACCATTGAGGAAATTGACGAAGGCCAGGGCGGCACAGTGCTACAGATCCCCAACAACCTGTTTTTCCAGCGCGCCACCCGTCGCTGGCGGGGTGGCGCCACACCTCAACCACGCATGCAAGCGTCTGATAAACCGGAAGTTACACCAGTTGTCTGAACGTTCGCTCATGGATCGTTCGCTTTGAGGGTGCCCCTGAGCCTAAACACTGCCATAGCAGCCGAAGCGAGCTACGCGCTCAAATCGAGTCAGCGCTGCGTCTCGCCGCCGCTCTGAGGGCGCAGGCGTAGGCTTTGTTTGCCCATACCAGCATATCATCCTGGTGCTCAAGGGCTTCTTCTGGTGCCTGGTAATAGGACAGCTGACACTGCTTACCCTGCTTAACGTAGGTGAAGGCTTCAAGCCCCATGCTCAGAAAATCCTCAACGCAGTCATCATCCGCCTTCAGGTAAAGTGTGTTTTTGTCGACAAGCCCAAACATTAGCCCGCCGAGAAATATTCCGGTGCCACTGAACATCCGTCGCGACTCCACCGGGCCGATAATTTGCATAAGATCAATCACATGCGCCACGAATTCTTTGTCGGCTTTTGATTTCGACATTTGCGACAATCCCGTTAAAAGTCAGCAGTATATTGTTATATCACAGCGAACCACGACATGGGTGCAGCTGAAAACACCCCGAGCTCAGCTAACTGATCCAGGCCGCTCTGTTGCTGCCTGCCGACTCCGGCAATTAAGCACCAGCGCCCAGAATTCGGAAAAATCATTGACCACCACATCGGGTTTATGGGGGTGGTTATGGTCGCCGGGAAATATTTTTTGCAGCCAGGGTAAATCCCACTGGGCGCCGTTGAAAAAGACCGCCGTCATGCCCGCGCGTTTTGCCGATACCACATCGGTGGTGCTGTCGCCCACATACCAAATATCGGCGCCAGGCGTCTGGCCCAATTTTTCTGCCGCCAACAGCAATTGATCGGGATGGGGTTTGCGCAGGGGCGTGTCGTCGCCGCAGATTTCGACATCAAACATGCCCGCCCAGCCGCTACCGTCAACCACAGCGAGTTCGTACTCGAAAAATTCCCGGTCGCGGTTGGTAATCACACCCAGGCCAAGGTTTAGCGAGCGCAGCGCCAACAACAGATTTTTTACCTCCGGCTCAAACGGGTTGACCACGCCAAAATGTTTGCGGTAGTAGTCGGTAAATAGACGGTGCGCCTGCTCTTTGCTTTGCTGGTCGTTGCCAAACATCACTTCAAAAATATCGGTGCGGGAAATTTTCCGGTCTGCGCGCACCCTCGGGTGAAGGCTGCAATAGGTATAGATGTATTCCACCAGCTTGGCGTCTTCAGGGGTTTTACTCGCCGAGGGCGACACCATGCGGTCGAGCATGCCTCGTTTTTTCAGCTCCGGCAGCATTTCGTCGACGGCGCGGTACATGGCGTCCAGGGTATCCACCAGGGTTGCATGCCAGTCGAAAAGCACAATGATGGGCGCACTAAGATTGGCCACTGCCGGATGCCAATCGGGTTCGATCCAGGAAGCTGGCGGTTGTGGCGGCGGGTAATAAGGTGGTCGAGCTTTGTTGAGAGGAACGGCAAAACATTTGGGGTGCTGTTTTTCCACCGCCGCGAGGAGGTCAAACAACTGATCAAAACTGTTAATGATCGCATTGGGGGGCGCCCTGCCATTGCCCGAAAGCAGGTTCGCCAGTGTGTTCTCATCGGCGTTGGCGCCATTGTAGTAAAGGGCGCTGATACCCGCATTTTTGGCCGTCACCATGTCGAGGTAACTGTCGGCCACATACCAGACATGGGCGCCAGGAGATTCACCCAGAATGCTGATAATTTTCAACAGCATTTCCGGGCTGGGCTTGTATTCGGCGACATCGTCGGCACAAACGGTTGCATCGATGAGATAGGCCCACTCCCCCTCCTCGATCAACTGGAGTTCGTGATCGAGAAATTCGCGGCTGCGATTGGTGGCAATACCGATTTTGATGCCCAGGGTTTTTAATGCCCGGAGATAATCGCCAATGCCCTTCTGAAATGGTTTTACCTCGCCGAAGTGGTGGCGATAGCAGAGGTTATAGACGCGATGGGCTTTGTGTTTGGCCTCCCGGTCGTCGCCAAAAATGGCATCGAAAATTTCTGTTCGCGAAACCCGGCGCTCGGCGAGAATGCGGGGATGAAGCCTGCGAAAAATACGAATGTAGCGCACCAGTTTGGCGTCGTCTTCAGATTGGCAACGCTCTTCCGGTATCAGCCGGGACACCAGATCCAGTTCTTCCAGCAGGGGCAGCATTTCTGTCATGGCGGCAAACATGGCATCGAGGGTATCCACCAGAGTTCCGTGCCAATCAAACAGGATCAGCCTGGGGGGCTCCAGTTCTGGCTGCCCGCTGAGGGCAGTGGCCGCCGCAAGCGGGTTTGCTGTCAACCCTCGGTCTCCTGGTGAATGCGCCGAATAATATCGGGGATTTCACTTGGGCTGAGTACGGTGTGATGGGGTTCAATACCCAGCTCTGCATCCAGTGGTTGCTGGTGCTGAATCCACACGGAGGTGATTTTACTGTTGTGCGCCCCGGCGATATCGGCGGCCAGACTGTCGCCGACATGGACAGCTTCATGGGCTTCACAACCCGCCAGTTGCAGGGCTTTCATAAAAATGGAACGCGCCGGTTTCTGCTCCGGCTCCTGACCGCCGATAATAATATGGTCGACATGGTTGGCGAGGTTGACCGCATCCACCTTGGGAATCTGGGAAAACTCCGGGCCATTGGTGATGACCACCAGGGTAAACAGTTTTCGCGCCTCGGTGAGAAATTCAAGAATGCCGGGATAAAAATCAAAGGCTTCCAGCCTGTCTTCATCAAACTTGTCCTGCAGGGCTGCCGCCTCGGCTGCGCTGATATTTGCCATGCCAGCCTCGGCAAACAGATCCTGAATTAGCTGGACGCGAAACGCGCCCTCGCTGTGGTGCTCAATAATGGGCATATAGCGGGCGCGCTGCTCCTCAGTCCAATCCCGATAGATGGCTTTAACGTAGGCTTCGGTAAACCCGCGCCCATTGATGCGGCTGCCATAGCGAATTTCAAGCTCCTCGGCAAACAATTTCATCGCGGCATCATTGGCTTTTTGGGTGTCGCAGAGGGTGCCGTCCATATCAAAAAACAGGGCTTTTAGCATAGAAAAGTCTCGGGATTATCTGGCTGACAATAGGAGGATGTTGGCCGCAAACGGGCGCAAGATCAAGTGGCCAGCTTGCTACTACAGGAGTTGGCGGCAATGGTTCAGTGCATACAGCCCCAGGGAATTACTACCGTTTTCCCGCCACAGCGCTGCTTTCAAAATCCAGTAGCCATTGCTTGCGCCACAGGCCCCCGGCATAGCCGGTTAATTTCCCCGTACTGCCAACCACGCGATGGCAGGGAACAATAATGCCAATGGGATTCTGGCCGCAGGCGGCGCCGACGGCGCGGCTGGCGTTGGGTTTGCCGATGGCGCGGGCAATATCGCCGTAGGTGATGGTGTGGCCAAAGGGAATTTTGGCAATTTGCTGCCAGACGGCGCGCTGAAAATCTGTGCCCTTGAATCTATAGCCAACATCAAAGTTTTGGCGCTTGCCGCGAAAATACTCTTCAAGCTGGCGAACCACCGGGGAGCTGGCGGGCGGCGAATGGGAAATGGTCTTCGTGGGCTTGTCGGCGACAAAATCCACATTCACCAGGCGATTATCGTCATCGAGTTCAATGCTGATGTCGCCAATCTGGCAGTGTATAACAGTGCGCATGGTTCAGGCCTCCTGTTGCTTTTCAACCAGCTGTTTTTCAACCTGCTGCTTTTCCAGTAGCGCATCGAGATCAACCTGGGCGCTGGCGGCAAAGCCAAGGCGCTCTTTGAGGGTTTCAAAACTCATATAGAGCGCAGGCACCATCAGCAGGGTAATGCCTGTGGCAAAGACAACACCGAACGCCAGGGACACCACCAGGGGTTTCAAGGGCGCCGCTGATGGCGACTCTTCCAGCAGTATGGGAATCAAACCAAAAAAGGTGGTAATGGAGGTGAGCAGAATTGGCCTGAGCCGCTGCCGCGCGCCCTGCTTAACGGCCTCGAGCATGGCGGCACCGTTATCCCGCAATTTATTGATGCGATCGATCAACACCAGGTTGCTGTTGACCACCACCCCCGCCGTGGCAAGCACGCCAAAGCTCGATGGCATGGAAAATTCCACCCCGGTAATGATGTGACCGATAATCGCCCCGGCGATGCCAAAAGGCACGGCGCTGAGAATATAAACCGGTTGCAGGTAGGATTTAAATTCCACTGCCAGCAGGGCATAGATGGCAAACAGGGCGACAATCAACCCGGTAATCAGCGCATTGGCAAAAGCCACCTGGTCAAAATGATCCCCTTCCAGTTCCAGGGTCACCGAGGCATATTTTTCCGCAATCAGCGGCTGCCCCTTGGCCATCACCGCCTGGACAATGGCATTGGCGTTGGCCTGACCCGGAATGACGTTGGCGTAGACATCCACAACCCGGGATCTGTTGGTGCGGGAAATGGTGGTGTAGCCGGGCACAAAACTGGCTTCCGCCACCTCATTGAACGGCACCAGGGCGCCATCCGCCAGTTTGATGCGCATATTGGTAAGATTTTCGAAATTGGCGCGCTCGTCTGCCGGGTAGCGCACCAGCACTTTGACGTCTTCCCTCAGCCGCGGAATGCGCTGGGCTTCCGCGCCGTAAAAGGCGTGGCGAACCTGGCTGGCAATATCCGCCAAATCCAGCCCCAGGGATTCCCCCAGAGGCTTTAAGTCGATGCGAATTTCCTGGCGGGCTGAGGCCAGACTGTCGCTGATTTCAATGACGCCGTTAAATTCTGCCAGCATCGCCTTGACGTCGTCGGCGGCCTCTTTGAGCTCGCCGAGATCCTTGCCGCTGAGGCGCAGGGAAATATCCTTGTTAAGACCAAAAATCGACGACGAAATCAGGAAATTCTCAACCCCTTTGACCTCGCCGATTTCCTCCCGCCACAGGCGCTGCATGTCGTCGGTGGTCAAGTCCCGAGTGCTGTTGCCCGACAGATTGACCTCGACGGTAACCGTATTGCTGTCCACCCTGGTGAAGCTGTCGAGGACGATGGACTCGCCGCTGAAGGTTTGGGCATCGTCCCGCTGGCGCAGGCGAATAAGGCCGTTTTCGATCTGCTCCTTGATCTCGAGCACTCGGCCAAAGCCCGCGCCCTCCTGCAGCTGTGCCTGGGCAATCATCACTTCGGTCTGGATTTTGGGCATAAAGCGAAACGGCAGCCAGCCCGCAGCAAAAATCGACAGGCACACCATCAACACGGCGAGAAAGAAACAGATGGTAGCGCCGCGGTTTCTCAGGCTTTTTTCCAGCAGCGGCTGATAAACACTGAAACTAAAACGGTTGAGGCCATTGGTGAAATAGCCCCTGGCAGTGGTAATTTTGCTGTTGAGCCAGTTGCTGTGCTCTTTTTCCGGTTTGAGATGGCTGAGGTGACTGGGCAAAATAAAGAGGGATTCCACCAGGGAAAAACTGAGAGCAATAATGGCCACCATCGGAATGGGCATAAAAATGTCTGCAGAATTGCCCGGCAGAAAAAACATGGGCACAAACACCATCAGGGTGGTGAGCACGGCGAGAATCACCGGCTTGGCAATGGTGCTTACGCCCTGGGAGGCGGCCAGCGGCCCCGGCATATTGCGTTCGTAATTGGAATAAATGTTTTCGCTGACCACAATGGCGTCGTCGACAACAATGCCCAAAATCAGCAGAAATGCAAACGTGGACACCACATTGACGGTGGTACCGGTGACCGGCATCAGCATCAGGGTGCCCAGGTAGGCAACTGCAATTCCGGCGCTGACCCAGGCGGCAAGAACCGGGCGCAAAAATAACAGCAACAGGATAAAAACCAGCACCAAACCCTGAAGGGCACTTTCGGCGAGAATATTCAATCTGTCCTTGAGAAAATAACTTCTATCGGACCACACATCCACCCGGTATCCCGGCGGCAGGGTTTGGTTGTATGCCTCCAGAAACTGGCGGATGTCACCGGCGGTGCCTATGGTGTCGGGATCTTCCCCCACCATCACCGACAGATTGGCGGCCACCTTGCCCTCGTACTCAACGAGAAAATTTTTCTCTTCAAAGCTGTCTGTTATGGTGGCGATATCGTCAAGGGTAACCACAGCGCCATCCAGGGATTTGATAATGGCAATATCGGCAAAATCCCGAGCGCGATAATCCTGGCCGTAGACCTGAATTTGAATATCGCCGGACGCATTGCGCATCTGCCCCGCAGGCAGATTGAGCGAGCTGTTGCGAATCGCAGTGGCGACATCGCTGAAGCTGAGTTGGTAGGCGCGCAGGGTTGCCTCGGCAATTTCCACGGTCACCTGATAATCGCGAATGCCGCTGACTTCCACCTCGCTGACGCCGGGCTGGCGATTGAGGTCATCCTTGAGGGACAGCGCCAGCTCCTTGACCGCCTCTTCATCGTGGCCGCCATACGCGACCAGGCGCACCACTTCGCGGCCGCGGGAAAGATCGGAAACAATGGGTTTTTCGGTATTTTCAGGAAAGGTGCTGATGGCGTCGACACGGGTTTTGACGTCGTTAATCAAACGCTGCAAATCCCAGCCGTCGACCATTTCGATGCTCACCTGCCCCAGACTTTGGGAGGCGGTAGAGCGCACTTCCTTGATACCCTTGACGTCGGCAATGGCCTCTTCGATCTTGATGCAGATCTGCTCCTCCACCTCCAGCGGCCCGGCGCCCGGATAGGGCACGGTAACCTGAATCATGCCGGGTTCGACATGGGGGAAAAATTCGTTGTTGAGCCTGCCCAGGGAACCGAGGCCGCCGAACACCACAACCAGCATCAGCAGATTGGCGGCAACCGGGTTTTTAATAAACCAGTCGAGCACGGCTTTCATTGCGCTGCATCCCCGCCAGCGCTAGGCACAGGATTGTAGCGGGCGCCCATTTCGATAAACCCCGGCGGATGGGACAGCACCCACTGACCGGATTGAAGTCCGCGAACCACCAACGTTTGCTCGTCTGCCTGAAGAACCTCCACAGTGCGCAAGCGCAGGCGGTTTTGTTCGTCGAGCACCATAACCTGATTACTTTTATAAAGCGCCTCCCTGGGCAATACCGCAACCTTCACATAGGGGTTGCTGCTGATCTCCGCCTCGACAAAAACACCGGGAATCAGACCTGCGGTGGATGTCGCCGTTGTTATGGCAGCTTCGTCGCCAGAGCTGCCAACCGCTTCGACTACACCGGCATTGCGGATTTCCGCCACCACATAAAAAAGCCGACTCTGAATGTCGACAGAAGACTCCACCCGCACCACCTGCCCCAGCCATTCCTGCACGGTTTCGCCACTTTCCAAACGCAGCTTCACCTGCAAGGGTTGCAAAGCCTCGCCCCGAGCATTGGCGTTGAGGTTTAGCAGCTGCATTTCATGGGCTGACAGCGGCAGCCGCACTTCCATAACCGCAGAGTCATAGACGCTGGCAACCACGGTGTTGGCGCTGACATACTGCCCCAGGTTGACGTTGATGTCGACAATGCGACCCGCAAACGGCAGGCGAATCGCGGTGCGCTCAAGATTGAGTTGCGCCTGGCGAACACCGGCTTCGGCGGCGCCCACTCTGGCCTCGGCGGCGGCGAGCTGGGGCTTGCGCAAAAACAGGTTATTGGCCTGCTCATTGCCCAGATCGCGCCACTCCCGCTTTGCCTGACGCGCCTGCCCCTGCTCCTGCGCCAGAGTATTGCGGGCATCCGCCAGCGCGGCCTCAGCCTGGTCGAGGGCAGTTTCATAATCACGGGGATCGAGCTGCAGCAGTGCCTCGCCAGCGCCGAAAAAACCACCGGCGGCAAAATGCTCATCGACAGCAACCACCTGGCCACTGACCTGGCTGGTGACCTCAATGGCGGTTTTAGCGGTGACCGTACCCTGGCTGTTGACAACAACCGCCCGAGACTCCAGCTCAACGGCAACAACATCGGCGCTATGGGGCGGCGTTTCCTCATGGGGATGCACATCGGGATCTGGCTTGGCAATAATAATCAGCCATGAAACAACAATGCCCGCCAACAATATGGCGCCAGCTCTGATCAGGTTACTGCGGTTGACTCCCAAGATGATTTCCTTGCGACTAAGATTGTGTGCAACAGTGACAATGGAGCAACATGCTAGCCCCGGCAATGGCATTTGTGAAGGCAATTACACAGTTTTACATAAAGAGGTTGTTGGCAACGGGCCCCCCCGTGCAGGGCGCCGTCATTTGTGGGATTCATAGACATGCTGATGTTTTATAACGACCAGCGGCTCCATTCGGCGCTGGCTTAGACCCGCGCCAATAACCGCGATCAGCTACAAGAGATACCCGTCAGGGCGGGGTATTCCCCTCCTCCGGAGGGGTGCCCGCTAGGGCGGGGTGGTCTTTCAAAAACTCAACAACCCCCACCAAATTCCGCAACACATCTTTCGCCAACAGACGAATCACCGTCAGCCCCAAGCTTTCCAGGTACCGATCTCGCTCGGCATCCTCAAGCTGCTTACTGTCGTGTGAGCTGCCATCCACTTCAATAACGACGCTCTTCTCAGCACAGTAAAAATCAACGATGTAATTGCCAATAATTTTTTGGCGGTCAAAATCCAGGCCATTCAGTTTTTTACTTTTCAGTTCGAGCCAAAGCAAGGCTTCGTGGAGTATGCCCGCCTTGCGAAGGGCTTTGGCTCTATCCCGCAGTGCGGGGTTATAGGGTAACGATTTGTATTTTTTTGTGTTTCGCATAAGTACCACCCCGCCCTTCGGGCACCCCTCCAAAGGAGGGGAATTATCTCTCGTCAGGCTACGCCTGCCACCCGTCCACAGGAAGGGAATTTGCTCTTGTTTTCTCAGCTATCCGCTTTCAGCAGAATAAAATGCTGGATCACAGTAGCCAACCGATATGACAGCATCCAAGCTGTAGAATTTCCGTTACGTTTAACCTCTCTACCACCCTCTGTTTGAACTTGTAAGAAATCCTTACAAGTTGTAGCCTCCTGTAACTCACCGTCATCAAAGACATTTTTCAGGTGCATGGTAATATTTTGTGGTTTAACCTGAAACAACTCAGCTATCTGCGCTTGCGTGAGCCATAGGGTATCCTGCTCCAACTTGATTTCAAGTTGAGCCTGACCATCAGCGGACTGGTAAATTTGAATCTGTTGGCTGTTAGTGGGCATAGGTTCCTTCCTTATGCGGGTCAAATAAAGGCCAAAATGTCCGCATTCAACAGTACATTGACAACCCCAACATCGGCAATACGCATCTTGTGTTCACCCATCAGGCGAACGAGGTGGCAGCGGATCATATGGTCTCAGTGGTGACTGGTTCAAATAACCCCGAAGATTATCACGCCTAACAGGGTTGGGCGGCATATTGCCAGCCTGAACGGCATTTTTTGCGCCTGATAGTTAATTGCATGGCCATGCAGCAGTAGTTTTCACAGTGCTCTCACCCCTGACATTGTCACGGAAGTGTCAACAGATTGTTACACAACAGTCACAGTCCCGGCCTAGGCTTGGCGCTATGGACAGATTAAAGGCTAATATTCCGCTACTGCTAAGCACCATCCACAATATGGATGTGGTGATGTTTCTGTGGATGATGAAACGCAAGCATCTGGCGCTGTGGGCGCGCCTGTGCCGAAATCTGTCCCGCACCGCCGACGGTTTTGGCTACCCGTTACTGGCATTGTGCCTGTGGCTGCTGGAAGAACTTCAGGGTTCGCTTTTTGCCCTTACCCTGGCGCTGACATTTGCCCTGGAGCGGCCGCTGTATTTTGTCCTTAAACGGGGACTGAAGCGCGACCGCCCTGCCGCCGCCCTGCCTAATTTCAAGAGCTTTATTATTCCTTCGGATCAGTTCAGTTTTCCCTCGGGTCACACGTCCGGGGCATTCGCCACCGCCACCGCCCTGGCGATTTATTACCCGCAAACCGCGCCCTTTGCCTACGCCTGGGCAGCGCTGGTTGGGGTTTCCAGGGTTACCCTGGGGGTGCATTTCCCCACCGACACGGTTGCCGGCGCCACCATGGGCACTCTGTTGGCCAGTTTCGCAGCGTTTTGGATGATGCAATGAAAATACTTTACGGCGTGCAGGGTACAGGTAATGGCCATATCACCCGCGCCCGCGCCATGGCCAAAGAATTAAAAGAATGTGGGGTTAGTGTCGATTATCTTTTTTCTGGCCGCGAGCCGGACAAGTTTTTCGATATGGAGGCGTTCGGCGATTATCGCGTTCTCAGGGGGCTGACCTTCACTTCCAAAGAAGGGCGCATTCGCCCCCTGGCAACTCTTGTGAACAGCCAGCCACTGCAGTTCTGGCGGGATGTCAAAAGCCTGGATCTGGCTCCCTACGACCTGGTTATCACCGATTTTGAACCCACCACCGCCTGGGCCGGCAAATACCGCAAGACCAAGGTGGTGGGGCTGGGGCACCAGTATGCGTTTCACCACAATATACCCCAACACCACGGCGGCCCTGTGCAGCAAGCGGTAATCAAGTATTTTGCGCCAGCCAGCCTTTCCGTTGGCCTGCACTGGCACCATTTTGGCCAGCCCATACTCCCCCCGATCGCGCCGGTGGCTGCGGGTGGCGAATCTGTGACCCGCAAGCACTATGTGGTGTACCTGCCCTTTGAGTCTGTTGCCGCCATTCGCAAACTGCTGGCTTCGTTTACAGATTACAGTTTTCACGTTTATCACCCGGAAGTGTCCGCCAGCAGTGAAGGGCATATCCACTGGTTTGCGCCAGGACGGGAAAGCTTTCAGGCCGATCTCCACCGCTGCGAAGGGGTAATTTGCAACGCCGGTTTTGAACTCGCCAGCGAGGTGCTGCAACTGGGGCGCAAGCTGCTGGTTAAACCGGTTCGCGGCCAGTCTGAACAGTATTCCAATGCCCTCGCCCTCGACCTGTTGGGCTACGGCCATGTCATGTACGACCTCAACGCCAGCAAAGTCGAAAATTGGCTCGACGGCGCCGGCGCCACCCGCATCGATTACCCCAATGTGGCCAAGGCCATCTGCCAGTGGCTGCTGGCGGGCGCCAATGGCGATATCGACAAGCTGGCGCAATCCCTGTGGTCTGCAACCCATCTGCCGGATATTACCGCCGTGACCCGCACCGAGAATTCACTTGCCAATCCTGTTGCCTTGGAAAACTGACGTCCCCACAGGGGAAGGAGTCACCAATGAATAAGATTCAAAGCGCAACTACCCGTCCCCTCAATGCCGTATGGTTATCGGATATTCATCTCGGCTACAAGGGCTGCCGCGCCGAATTCGTGCTCGACTTCCTCAACAAAAATCCGGCGAAGGTGATTTATCTGGTGGGTGATGTCATCGATTTTTGGGCGCTAAAGCGCCAGTTTATGTGGCCGGAAAGCCACCACGCCGTGATCAAGAAACTGCTGGCTCTCGCCGCTTCCGGCACCAGGGTGGTCTATATTCCCGGCAATCACGACGACCACTGCCGGGACCTCTGCGCCCAGGTGCTGCTCAATATCGAGATTCACCGGGAAATCATTCACAGAACCGCCGAAGGCAAACGCCTGCTGGTGGTGCACGGCGATGAATTTGACCACGCCGTGCGTTGCAACCGTCTTCACAAGCTGGCGGGCAATATCGGCTACGACCTGCTGCTTTTTGTCAACCGCTGGAGCAACCGTATTCGCGGCTGGATGGGTCTGCCCTACTGGTCACTGGCCTACTATATTAAAAATCGTGTCACCAACGCCATGGTGGCGATTCGCTCCTTTGAGAATGCCGCGGCTGCTGAAGCTCGCCGCCGCAATCTCGACGGCATTGTCTGCGGCCATATTCACCAACCGGAAATACGCACCATCGACGGCGTGCTCTATTGCAATGACGGCGACTGGATTGAAAGCTGCACCGCACTGGTGGAGCGCAATACCGGCCGCTTGGAGTTAATTCACTGGGGCGATCTCCAGCAGGCCGTGAAATGCGACCAGGCCGCGAACGATGATAAGCTCAGACCGTTGCGCCTGCCTTCACTGGTTTCCTGATGTTCGATGACTGCGCCGGTATGCAATTTACCGGCGCCACCAATTGCACTCCCTCCATATTTGGCTACACTTAGCGCCAACTCTATTCAGGCCACTGTCTTTTATCCCAGCATGTTGTTGTATATCATTCAAAAGCCCTCCGGGGAAGTTCTCGACCGCCACCTCAACTGGATTTCCGCCGACGAAGATTCAGCACTGCTGTTCAGAACACCCCATAAGGACGTCGCCCTCAACCAGTTGATTGAACTCACTGCCAGGGATATACATCTTCGCGCCAGGGTCGTCGCCTGTAACAGCAATGACCGGGACAACCCCGTTGTCGAACCTCAACCAGATACCACTGCCGGTTGAGCGCCCCTACCAAGGAAGCTCCATGCCCGACCTGAAACAAGCGCTACGCATTCTTTCCGCCCCGGAAAACCTCAATCTGTTGACCAGCATTCGCCGGGGCATCGAAAAAGAAAGCCTGAGGGTGACGCCAGAGGGCAAACTGGCCATGACGCCCCACCCCAAAGGACTTGGCTCGGCGCTGACCCATCCGCGCATTACCACAGATTTTTCGGAAGCCCTGATCGAATTGATCACACCGCCGTCCACCGACATAGCCAGCACTCTGCAAACCCTCGCCGATATTCACAGAGTCACCTACGACAATATCGGCGACGAATTGCTGTGGGTGAACAGCATGCCCTGCGCCCTCGGAGACGACAGCTCCATTCCCATCGCCCGCTACGGCACCTCCAATGTAGCAAAAATGAAAGAGGTCTACCGCACTGGCCTGGGCAACCGCTATGGACGCCTGATGCAAACCATTGCCGGCATCCATTACAACTGGTCGGCGCCGGATGAATGCATCAACCTGTTGCAAACCGCCTGCGGCAACAGCGACAGCTTTCAAACCTTTAAAACCAACGCCTATTTTGGCTTGATCCGCAATTTTCGCCGCCATACCTGGCTGCTGCTCTATCTGTTTGGCGCCGCGCCAGCGGTGTGCAAATCCTTTGTCCGCGACCGCCCTCACCAGCTTGTTCCCCTCGGGGATGACAGCCACACGCTGCACTCCCCCTATGCCACCTCACTGCGCATGGGTGACCTGGGCTACCAGAGTTCGGCTCAGGAATCCCTGTATGTGTGCTACAACAATATTGACGCCTATACCCGCACGCTGAAAGACGCCCTGGCGACACCCTATGCAGACTACGAAGCCTTGGGGTTAAAAGATGCAGAAGGCAACTATCTGCAGCTCAACACCCATTTATTGCAAATCGAAAACGAGTTTTACAGCACGGTGCGGCCGAAACGCACCACCAGGTCGGGGGAGACGCCGCTGAAAGCCCTGCGGGAGCGGGGAATCGAATATGTGGAGGTGCGCTGCATTGACCTCAACCCCTTTGTGCCCCTGGGTATCGACCGGGAGCAGGCGGATTTTCTCGATATTTTCCTGCTCTACAACCTGCTCATTGAAAGCGAGGGCATCGATGAGGAGGAATACCAGGAAATTCTCCAAAACCAGCTCAATACGGTTTATGAAGGGCGCAAACCCGGGTTCTCCCTGCGCCGCCGCGGCAAGCCTATTGAGCTTCGCCACTGGGGCACAGAACTGCTCACCGCTATGGCGCCGGTTGCAACGATGATGGACAGCGCCTTTGCCAGCAATCGTTTCAGCCAGTGCCTGGCAAGGATGCAGGCGCGCCTGGATGACAGCGAACAAACCCCATCCGCCCGCATTCTCACGGCGTTACAGGAGCAAAAGGTCACCTACTTTCAGTGGGGGTTGAACAAAAGTCGCGAGCATAAAGCCAACATTCAAGCCACCGATGTCGATGCCGAAACAGCCGCAGCCTATCGCGAAATGGCAAAACAGTCTCTTCTCGATCAGGCACAGATAGAGGCTGCCGACAACTGCACCTTTGAAGAGTATGTGGCGGCCTATTACGCCCAGCACCAGTATTGAATTATCTCGCCCATATTTATCTCTCCGGCGCTGACCCAGATATTCAGGTGGGCGGCCTGCTGGGGGACTTCGTTAAGGGTCCGCTAACCGGCGAATGGCCACTGGCTGTTGAAGCCGGTATTCGTCTCCACCGCCATATTGATACTGCCACCGACAGCCATCCACTCTTCTGTCAGGTGCTGGCGACACTGCCATCGCCCTGGCGGCGCTTTGGCGGTATTCTGATGGATGTGTATTTCGATCATCTTCTGGCCAGCCGCTGGCAGCAGTTTCACCGCGAACCTCTGCCCGATTTCTGTCAACGCTTTTATCAGCAGCTGGAATTGCACAACTCAAGTCTGCCGCCCCGCGCCCAGCATTTTTGCCAAGTTGCCCCCAAAGTGAACTGGCTCGAGGGCTACGCCAACAGCGACAATCTTCCAGTGATGCTCAATAACATTGGCCGCCGTTTTCGCAATCCGGTGCCGCTGGCGGATGCCCTGCCGGAACTACACGCCAGGCAAGCGTTACTGGGCAATTGCTTTAATCTGCTTATGACCGAACACCATGATTTTGCCCGGCAGTTCCTTCGCGACATTGGCGATTAAAGAACCGTTAAAGAAAGTGTATAAAACACCGAACTGTTGATTATTACTTAACTTCTGTGTTCAATTCGTGGAGACAAGCCAGCTCAGTCTTAGGGACATCGGCATATCTCCGTAACATTTTATGGAAGAAATATATGGCTTCACAGCAGAAAACCTGGTTACTACGTATTGGAGCCTTAACAGCAGTGGTCATTGTAGCTCTGGCTGTTGGCCGCAATTGGGTGACCAAAAACAACATGGACGGCCTTGTTTACGGCAATGGCCGTATTGAGGCCACCGAGATCGATGTGGCCGCGAAGGCCGCCGGTCGCATCCGCGACATCCTGGTGAGGGAGGGCGATTTCGTCACCACTGGCCAGGTACTGGCGGTGATGGACACGGAAAATCTTGAAGCCCAACTGCGCCAGGCCGAGGCTCAGCTGCACCAGGCCGAAAGTTCTGTGGCCATTGCCCGCAGCCAGGTGGTGCTGCGCCAGGCGGAACGCCAGGCTGCCCTTGCTCTGGTGGCTCAGCGCCGGGCGGAGCTCAACGTGGCGAAAAAGCGCTACCAGCGCTCCGCCGCCCTGGTCGAACGGGGCGCCGGTTCCCAGCAGCAGGCCGATGACGACTACGCCAGCCAGCAGAGCACCGCCGCTGCCGTCAGTGCCGCCGAAGCCCAGATGGCGGCCAGTGACGCCGCCATCGTCACCGCCCACGCCCAGATCGCCGGAGCCGAGTCGGCCGTTGCCGCCGCCCAGGCGAGTATCGAGCGCATCCAGGCGGATCTCGCCGACAGCGAACTCAAGGCCGTCCGAGATGGCCGGGTGCAATATCGCATCGCCCAGCCCGGCGAGGTGGTGGCCGCCGGTGGCCGGGTGCTGAATTTGGTGGATCTGCGTGACGTTTACATGACCTTCTTCCTGCCCACGGCGGTGGCTGGCCGGCTCGCCCAGGGCGCCGAGGTGCGCATCGTGCTGGATGCTGCTCCGGAGTATGTTTTCCCCGCGTCGGTGTCGTTCGTCGCGGATGTCGCCCAGTTCACTCCCAAGACCGTGGAAACCGCCAGCGAGCGGGAAAAACTGATGTTTCGGGTGCGCGCCCAGGTTCCTCCCGATGTGCTCGATGAAAACCTGTTACGGGTCAAGACCGGCCTGCCTGGCGTGGCTTACCTGCTGGCGGATAGCAAGACTGAGTGGCCCGAGCACCTCGCTGTAAAGCTGCCTTGAAGGTGAATGATTCATGGCTGCCACCGACATGAGCGACGCAGTTGCACGGGTTGAAAACGTCAGTCTGCGCTACGGCAGAACCCTCGCGCTGGATGATCTCAGCCTCTCCATCCCCGCCGGAGTGATGGCAGGGCTGATCGGCCCCGACGGGGTGGGAAAGTCCAGCCTGTTGTCACTGCTGGCGGGTGCCCGAGCGTTGCAGCAGGGGCAAATCCAGGTGCTGGGGGGCGATATCGCCAGCCAAAGTCACCGCCGCCGAGTGTGCCCGCGGATCGCCTTCATGCCCCAGGGTCTTGGCAGGAATCTCTATCACACCCTCTCGGTGTTCGAGAACATCGATTTTTTTGGCCGTCTGTTTGGCCACGGTAAGGAGGAGCGGGCGCGGCGTATCGGCCAACTCCTTGATGCCACCGGTCTTGCGCCCTTTGCCGATAGGCCGGCGGGCAAACTCTCCGGCGGTATGAAACAAAAGCTGGGGCTGTGCTGCGCCCTGATCCACGACCCCGATTTGCTGATCCTTGATGAACCCACCACAGGGGTCGACCCCCTGTCACGCCGCCAGTTCTGGGGCTTGATCGACCGTATCCGCGCCGACAATCCCGGCATGAGCGTCGTGGTGGCCACTGCCTATATGGAAGAGGCGGCTAGGTTCGACTGGCTCGCGGCCGTTCACGGCGGCCGGGTGCTGGCCGAAGGCTCGCCAGCGGCATTACTGGAAAAAACTGCCACGGAAAATCTTGAAGCGGCCTTTATCGCCCTGTTGCCAGAGGCGGAGCGTGCCCGCCATCAGCCGGTGACGATAGGCCCGCAAGCCCAGGCAGGGGCGCAGGACATCGCCATCGAGGCGAAAGAACTAACCATGCGTTTTGGTGATTTCACCGCCGTGGATCGGGTGACCTTCCGCATTCCCAAGGGTGAAATTTTCGGCTTTCTCGGCTCCAATGGCTGCGGCAAGACCACCACCATGAAAATGCTCACCGGCCTGTTGCCCGCCAGTTCCGGCCAGGCCTGGCTGTTTGGCCGCGAAGTGAACCCCAGGGATATCGCCACCCGACGTCGAGTGGGCTACATGACCCAGTCGTTTTCCCTCTACGGTGAGCTCACCGTCGGCCAGAACCATTTCCTGCATGCGCGGCTGTTCGGCTTGCCGGACGAGGGTATTGTGGGGCGTGTGGCGGAGATTGCGCGGCGCTTCGAGCTGGAAGCGGTGCT
>JBFXIU010000046.1:0-18244 GCA_050175615.1 Porticoccaceae bacterium
AGAACATCCTCAAGTTGGCCATGGGCACCAAAACTTCAAGGGTTATGGTCAATCAGCCCCAGGCGCCCTCTAACAGTGGCAACCTGTGGAACGGCATGCGTCAGACTTTCTCCCACGGTTGCGGCACCTGGGGCAACAACTCGACCAACGAAAACATCAACTGGCGCCACCTGATCAACGTCACCTGGGTGTCAAAGCCGCTAGCGACGCCAAAAGTGATACCCTCAGACGAAGAACTGTTTGGCGATGTTATTCAAAAACTGAAGTAACTTGCCAGCATGCCGGACAGGCTCAAAGGCTTTTGAGCCTGTCCCTATCCCTGAACATCAGAGATAAGTGATAAAGCCTATGAATTTCGAATTCACTGACGACCAGCTTGCCCTCAAAGAAGCGGCGAGAAATTTTGCCCAGGGCGAACTTGCGCCCAACGCTGCGGAATGGGACGAGCATAAAATTTTCCCCCGCGAAGTCATCGCTGCGGCAGGAGAACTGGGTTTTTGTGGCCTCTATTCCCCGGAAGACCAGGGTGGTCTCGGCCTCTCGCGCCTGGATACCACCATCATTCTCGAAGAGCTGGCCATGGGGTGCACCTCAACCGCAGCCTTTATTTCCATTCACAATATGGCCACCTGGATGCTCTGCACCTGGGGCACCGACAGTGTTCGCGCCCAGTGGTGTGAAGAGCTGATCAGCGGCCAAAAGCTGGCGTCCTACTGCCTCACCGAGCCGAACTCCGGTTCCGATGCCGCCTCCCTGCGCACCAGCGCAAAACTCGATGGCGATCATTACATCGTTAATGGCAGCAAAATGTTTATCAGCGGCGCCGGTGCTACCGAAATGCTGGTGGTTATGGCGCGCACCGGTGAGCCGGGCTCCGGCGCTCGCGGCATCACTGCTTTTGCCATTCCGTCGGATTTGGCCGGTGTCGATTTCGGCAAGAACGAGGTCAAGCTGGGTTGGAATTCCCAACCCACCCGCGCTATTACTTTCGACAATGTTCGGGTTCCCGCTGAAAATCGTCTCGGCGCCGAGGGCGAAGGTTTCAAGATCGCCATGCGCGGCATCGACGGTGGCCGCATCAATATTGCCGCCTGTTCATTGGGCGCGGCTCAGGCCTGTTTGGATATCACCCAGGCCTATGTGCGTGAACGTCAGCAGTTCGGCAAGCCCATCGCCGAGTTTCAGGCGCTGCAGTTTCGGCTCGCCGATATGGCCACCGAACTGTTGGCAGCCAGGTTGATGGTGCATCGCGCTGGCGCCGCCATTGATGCCAATCACCCGGAAAAAACCGTGTTCTGTGCCATGGCGAAACGCTTTGCTACCGATGTTGGTTTCAATGTCTGCAACGAGGCTCTTCAGCTTCACGGCGGCTACGGCTACCTGCGCGAATATCCCATCGAGCGCTTTTTCCGGGATGCCAGGGTTCACCAGATCCTTGAAGGAACCAACGAAATCATGCGTGTTATAACTGCCCGTCGTCTGCTTGAAGACGGTGCTACGGAGGCTTTGAGATGAGTGCATTACTACTGGAAAAACGCGGTCACACCGCCATCATTACCATGAACAATCCACCGGCGAACACCTGGACGCCGGAAAGTCTCGGGCAACTAAAACAACTGGTTATCGAGCTTAACGATGACGCCGACAACTACGCCCTGATTATCACCAGCAACAGCGAGAAATTCTTCTGCGCCGGTGCCGATCTCAACCGCTTCAACCACGACGATAAGGGCTTGGCCTTTACCTTTGCCTCGGCATTTGGCGATGCCTTTGAAACCCTCACCAACTACAAGGGCGTGTCTATCGCTGCTATTACGGGCTATGCCATGGGCGGCGGCCTGGAAGTGGCTCTGGCCTGTGATTTCCGTATCGCCGAACAGCAGGCGCAGATGGCGCTTCCCGAAGCTGCTGTGGGTTTGCTGCCCTGCGGTCTGGGTTCCCAGCATCTTCCCTGGCTGGTGGGCGAGGCCTGGGCGAAGCGTATGATACTTTTGGGCGAACGCCTCAAGGCCGACAAGGCGCTGGAAATTGGCCTGATCCAGGAAATTGTCGATACCGGTACTGTGCTTGACAAGGCGGTGGAGCTGGCGGAAAAAGTGGCCAAGCAGAGTCCAACATCGGTGCGTTACTGCAAAGAGTTGATCATGGCCGCCCGCACCCAGCCCATGGGCAGAACCTTCTCCCTTGAGCGCGAGTTGTTTGTCAAACTCTGGGACAGCGAAGATCAGAAAGAAGGTGTAGCCGCCTTTGTTGAGAAGCGCGCTCCCGAGTGGAAAAATCGCTGATTTTTTTCACCGTGCATTAACCATAGCAGGCCGGGATTTTCCCGGCCTTGATCTATATCCCTGTGGCCTATGGCACAGGACGTATTTTCCAGGATTTACCAATGACAGAAGCAGCAGATACTCCTGTATTGATTGAAGAAATTGCCTCCACCAACGGTTACCGTATCGGCGTAGCCACACTCAATGCACCAAAATCCCTGAATTCACTGACCCTGGCGATGGTGGAAATACTCACCCCCCAACTGAACCAGTGGCAGGCCGACGACAGCATTGCCTGTGTCGTTTTGCGGGGCAGCGGCGATCGCGCTTTCTGTGCCGGTGGCGATGTTCTTCAATTGCGCAATTCTGCGCTGGCGGGCGATGGCAAGGCTGCGGAATTTTTTGAGAAGGAATACCGCCTCGATTATTTGATCCACACCTACAGCAAACCCATTGTGGTCTGGGGCCACGGTGTGGTCATGGGCGGTGGCATGGGGCTGTTCAGCGGCGCCAGCCACCGCGTCGTCACCGCGGAAACCCGCCTCGCCATGCCGGAAGTGACCATCGGCCTTTATCCCGATGTTGGCGGTTCCTGGTTTCTCAACCGCACGCCGGGCAGAACCGGGCTTTTTCTCGCCCTGACCGGTGCGGCCATTAATGCCGGCGACACCCTCTATCTCGGCCTTGCCGACCGTTTCCTCAAGCACGACCAGTGGGATGCCGCCATTGCCGGGCTGACTGCGGTTGCCTGGAGCAGCGCCGACAAACACCAGGGCCAGGTCAGCCATGTGCTGCGGGATCTTGAAAAAGACGCTGGCGAGGCTCCGGTGTCCGTGGTCAGGGATCATTACGACATTATCCAGCGCATGACCGATGGCGACAGCCTCGCCGATATTGTCCGCGCCATCACCGCCTATGAAGGTGATGACAAGTGGATGGCCGGTGCCGCCAAAACCCTGGCTGCGGGCTGTCCCTCCAGTATTCACCTGATTTATGAACAGCTGCGCCGCAGCCTGCACCTGTCGCTGCGGGAAGTGTTTCAATCTGAACTGGTACTGTCCACCAACTGCATGAGTTCCGGCAATTTCGCCGAGGGCGTTCGCGCCCTGTTGGTAGACAAGGATCGCCAGCCCAAATTCAATCCGGCAACTTTCGAGGAAGTCTCTTTCGAGTTTGTCGAAAAACAATTCCATTCGCCCTGGGAAACCAACCCCCTGGCCGATTTATAAGACTGGCGAATAACCAATAATCGTCTATTAAAGACAACTGAGGAGTAATGAACATGGCGCAAAAAGTGGCATTTATCGGGCTGGGCAACATGGGTGGTCCCATGGCGATCAACCTTGCGAAAAAAGGCTTTGCCGTCACGGCTTTTGACCTTTCGGCACCGGCGCTGGAAAAGGTCAAAGCTGAGGGTTGCAGTATTACCTCCGACCCTCACGAAGCGGTTAAGGATGCAGATTTTGTTGTCACCATGCTGCCTTCCGGTCCCATTGTTGAAGCTGTAATGATCGACGATCAAAAACTGTTGGATTCTATTCCCACAACCGCGCTGGTTATCGATTGCTCTACGGTTGCCCCGCAAAACTCCAGGCGTGTTGCCAAAGCCGCCGCAGAGCGCAATGTCCATTTTATTGACGCCCCGGTTTCCGGCGGCACTGCCGCTGCCGCCGCCGGCACCCTGGCGTTTATGTGCGGTGGCTCTGCCGAAGACTTCGAGCGCGGCAAAACCGTGCTTCAGGCCATGGGTGTCAATATTTTCCACGCCGGTGACCACGGCGCCGGTTCCGTCGCCAAAATCTGTAACAACATGCTGCTGGCCATCCATATGGCGGGTACCGCTGAGGCCTTGCAGATGGGTATCAACAACGGTCTCGATCCCAAAGTGCTGTCAGAAATCATGCTCAAAAGTTCCGGTTGCAACTGGTCGCTGGAAAAATACAATCCGGTTCCCGGTGTCATGGAAAATGTACCCGCGAGTAAAGACTATCAAGGTGGCTTTATGCTCAACCTGATGCTCAAGGATCTTGGCCTGGCAATGGATACCGCGAAGTATTCGGAGTCTGCGGTGCCCATGGGGTCTATGGCGCAAAGCCTGTACTACATGTTCAAGCATGGAGACTCAGAGCGCGGCGCTCAGGACTTTTCGCAAATTTTGAAATTGTTCCAGTAAGGAAAAAGCCTGTATTAAAAAGGGGATTGTTGCAAAACAGTCCCCTTTTTCGTTCAAGTGACGGATTCTGTAGCGGATGGTGATATGGCAAAAATAGTGGTGATCAGCGGTGCAGGTATCAGCGCCGAGAGCGGCTTGAAAACATTTCGCGACGATGATGGTCTGTGGCGAAGCCATTCCTTTTACGAGCTCGCCTCGCCGCAAGCCTGGGAAAAACAGCCCGAACTGGTGCTGGAATTTTACAATGAGCGCCGTCAACAGGCATTGGCAGCCCAGCCCAACCCCGCTCACCTGGCGCTGGCAGAGTTGGAGGTTCATCACGATGTGGTTATCATCACCCAGAATGTCGATGATCTCCACGAGCGCGCCGGTTCTACACAGGTAATTCATCTTCACGGCGAACTCGCCAAAGTGCGCAGCAGTGCAGACAGCGCATTGATCTATGAGGCCAATGGCAAGCCGACGAATATCGGCGATCTCTGCGAGCAGGGCAGCCAGCTGCGCCCCCATATTGTCTGGTTCGGAGAAATGGTCATGGATTTTGATCGCGCCGTCACCGAAGTGGCAAGCGCAGACAAAGTGCTGGTGGTGGGCACCTCCCTCGCAGTGTACCCGGCGGCATCGCTACTGGATTTTGCCAAAAAAGCCAATGAGAAAATCTTGGTGACCAAGGCCATCGATGATCAGCCACCGGAATCGTTTCAATGGCTAAAAGGCAATGCGGCAAACTGGGTGCCGAAAATTGTTTCCCGCTGGTTGCCTTGAATCAATGTGGGGGCAATGATGGAACTTGGATTTTGGGGTTTTACAATTTGATTTTGTAGGCTTGCCTGCCAATACGGCAGTCTCCTGCCCCTACCGCGTAGTTAGCGTAAAAATCGGTTTTCTTCTATGCCTAAAATCTATCAGCTCTTCTGCGATGCTGGATCGATGGCCGTGTTGGCACTGTCAGCAACCTCCGGCTCAACAGCCTCGGGGGCTGTGGGGTGAATTTGTTCCTGAGCCAGACGCTCGGCTTCCCGTTCGGATTCCCGCATCAACCAGTGTTCGATGCGGGTACGAAGAAGTCGCTCTTTCTCTTCCCCTCGCCTTATTTCCAACGTCAGATCCTTGTGCAGCGAGAAGGCCATCAGCACCATCAACAGCATAAAAGGAAATGCTGCAATGATGGACACCGTGCGCAAACCATAAAGTCCGCCACTGAGTAATAGCACCGATGCCATCAGCAGCTGCAAACTACCCCATAGGATACGGACAAAACGGGTTGGGTTTAAAACCCCTTTTGAGGTGAACATACCCAGCACAAAGGTAGCCGAGTCCGCAGAGGTGATCACAAACATCGACACCAGCGCCACAGCTGCAATGGCGGCAATGTTTCCCCAGGCAAACTGATCAAGCATAACGAAAAGACCGGCAGGTACCTCTTTGGCAACGGCATCGGCAATGCCTCCGGCGCCGTAAAGTTCAAGGTGAATGGCGGTGCCGCCAAAAGTGGCGAACCAGAACATACTCAGCGCCACTGGAACAATCATTACTCCCAGAACAAACTCTCTGATCGTCCTGCCCCGGGATATACGCGCAATAAAACTACCTACAAAAGGCGCCCAGCTCAAACCCCAGGCCCAGTAAAACATTGTCCATTGTTCCACCCAGTGCTCGCTGGAATAGGGAGTTGTCACCAGACTCATCTCGACTATGTTGCCAAGATATTCGCCGACAGTCTGGGTAAGCTCTCCGAAGATAAAGGCGGTGGGACCCATAAAGAGCACAAAAAGCAAAAGCCCTGTGGCCAGTAGCATATTGGCACTGCTGAGATAACGGATACCCTTGTCGAGAGGGGTCATGGCGGAAATGATAAACAGCAGCCCCAGCCCGCCCAGGATCATAAATTGCGAGATTGCGGAGTACTCCATTGTGCCCGTCCGCGCCAGGCCACTATTGATCTGAAGTGCCCCCAGTCCCAGGGTTGTAGCAACACCGAACAGGGTAGAAACCACGGCCAGGATATCGATGATGCCGCCCCAACCGCAGTCGACACGATCCCCCAGCAGGGGTCTGAAAGTTTCACTGATCAAACCACGGCTGTTATGGCGAAAGCGCACATAGGCAATTGCCAGACCAACCAGTGTAAAATTCGCCCACTGATGGAAGCCCCAGTGAAAAAATGCGTAACGCATACCCAGTTGCGCGGCTTCTGCGGTTCGGGGTTCACCAATACCAAGGGGAGGGTTGTTGAAATGAACCATCGGTTCGGCAACCCCCCAAAACACCAGCCCCACCCCCATGCCGCCGGAAAAAATCATGGCTAACCAGCTAGTGAAAGAAAACTCCGGGGTCTCGTTGTCAGCGCCAAGACGGATACCGCCAAATTTTGACAGTGCCAGAAAAATCACAAACAGGACGAAGCCGCTTGTCGCCATCAGGTACATCCAGCCAAAATTGGTGGCTGTGACATCGAGTATCTGCTGTGCGAGCTTTTCAACATCCTCTGAATACATTGTCGCAGTGATGACAAAGCCGCTGACGATCAATATGGATATGTAGAAAACACAACCTACTTCCCCCAGCAGTTCCCTGAAAAAACTGGACAATTTGTTCATCCGCCGACTCCTCTCCAGTTGGTTGAGGCATAAAAGATGCTAAAGGGGAGGTCTATATTTAACAACACTTATATGTATTCTAGGGAAGCTTCAACCCAACTTGGCGAATTTGCCCGTTTTCCAGTTTCCGCACCACCAGCTTGGCGCTGCCGAGATCAATGCGGTCGCCGAGGATGGGTGGTCGTCGCAGTTCTTTGTTTATCCATTCAGCTAGGGTCATTTCGGGGTTTTCTTCTGGTACAGGGAGATTATAAAAACTCCCCAGCATGGCAATACTGACATTGGCGTCGAGAACAAAGTCACCGAAGACCTGGCGGAATTTTTTGCTGTCGTCTTTGTCCGGCAATGCCAGGTTGAGACGGCGGGCAAACCAGGGCAGGGTGCCCCCCTGAAAGAGGAGGGAAATAATCACCACCACAAAGGCGACATTGAGGAAGATACCGGCGCCATCAATATTCGCCATTACCGGGAAGATGGCGAGCACGATGGGGACAGCGCCGCGCAAGCCGACCCAGGCAATAAAGGTGATTTCGTTGGCGCGAAAGCGAAACGGCGCCAGGCAGAGCCAGACCGCCAATGGGCGCGCCACCAGCATCAGAAACAGCGCCACGCCCAGGGCGGGAAGCATGGTCGGCAGGGCCTGTGATGGCGTCACCAGCAGACCCAGCAACAGAAACATCCCGGCCTGCGCCAACCAGGCAAAGCCATCCATGGCAGACAGCGCCTGGCGAACAGAGCGGCGTGCCCTGTTGCCCACAATCACGCCGTAGACATAGACCGCAAGAAAGCCTGAGCCCCCAAGCCAGGTGGTCAAAGCAAAAACCCCGATTCCCCCAGACATCAGCAGCAGTGCGAGAATGCCGGATTCGCCATCGAGGAACGCTCGCAGGCGAGGCATCAACCAGGCAATGGCAAAGCCGCTGACAATACCGAGAACGCCGCCGATACCAAACTGGCTGACCAGGCCGGCGGCCAGCTGTTGCCAGCTGGCGCCGCTGCTGTCACCGCCGCTGAAGGCGATGGCGACACCGATAAAGGTGAGGGTTAGATACACAGCCATGGGATCGTTCATCCCCGATTCGATCTCCAGGGTGGCGGCCACCCGCTCATTGATGCGCATGCCACTGCCCTTGAGCACCGAGAATACGGCTGCGGCGTCGGTTGAGCCGACAATGGCGCCCAGTAGTAATCCCATGGGCCAGGTCAAGTCCAGCAGCCACACGGCGGCGCCGGCAGTGAGAACCGTGGACACCAGCACCCCCAGGGTGGCCAGCAGCAGCGAGGGTTTCAAGCCGGTGCGAAAAGTATCGAAGTTGGTGCGCAGGCCGCCGTCGATCAGAATGACGGCCAGGGCGATATTGCCCACCCAGAAGCTGAGGGTAAAATTGGCGAAGTGAATGCCGAGGCCATCTTCACCGGCAATGCCTCCAGCCAAAAGGAAAATAAGGAGAAAAGGAAAGCCGATACGGGCGGAGAGTATTCCGGCCAGTACGGCGGTAAAAATCAGGGCAGCCACCGCCAACAGGGGTACGGCCATAAAATCCAGGGATAGCATGCAACTCCTTAAATGCACTAAAAGAAAATACAGGCGTTCATTTCTGCGCTGCCAAAAGTAATGGAAACCTTTTCTCGGCGCTTTGTAAAGGAAACAATGAATATTACCGCTTAGTCGCCAATGACATCAGCATAAAGCTGAAACTGACCAGGGCGCAGGCGGCCATCGCCAGCGCCACAGCCGTCAGGGTGTGGGGCAGGAAGGCAGAGAGGGCGCTCAAAATTCCGGCAATGCCGAACTGTGCCGCGCCCATCAGCGCGGCGGCAGTGCCGCTGTTGACGGCAAAATAATCGAGAAAACATGCCTGAATATTTGGCGTTATGGCTCCCAGAGAACCTATGGAGACCATCATCGCCAGCACAAATCCGTAGAGCGGCCAACCAAAAACAGCCGCTATTACCAGCAGTAAAATTCCCCCGCCCTGACACAGGGTCGCCAGTTGCAAAATACGCAGCGACTTGAACCTGGAGAGCAGCGCTCGATTGCCGAGATTAAAAATCATCATGGCGACAATGTTCGCGGCAAAAAGCAGGGAAAAAGACTCAGCCGATTGCTGGAAATGTTGCTGATAGATAAAGGAGGCATGGGTAATAAACAGCATCATCACCGAAAATGAGGCAGCCTGCCAGGCGATAAAGGGCAGGGCAGAAGCCGTAGACAAAACCGCCTTGTACCGCGCCAGCAAACCGGGTGTAATGGTTTGATCGAAATTTCGGCTGCCGGGTCGAGGGCTCGCCGCAGAGCCAAATACCGCAAAGGCAAGCAGGGGAATAAGCGCCAGGGCATAGACTGCAAGAAAAACAAAAATCATCCGCCAGCTACCCAAGGCTAAAAAAAGGCTGCCAATACTGGGAGCAATACCTGGGGCGATGATCATAATCAAGCCCATGAGGGAAAACATTTTTGCCGCCTGCTGTCCCGCAATGCGGTCGCGAACCAGTGCGGGCACCGACACCAGCACCCAGCCCGCGCCAAAGGCCTGGAAAACCCGTCCAATCAATAGCGGCGTCAGGGATTCTGCCAGGGATAACAGTAGGCTGGTCACAGCAAACAGTGACAGGCCAGTGTAAACAATAAGTTGGCGGCCAAAACGATCAGAGAGCGCGCCGCCAATGAGTTGGCCAAAAGCCAGGGCAAAAATATACACAGAGACGCTGAGGGATACTGCCTGCTGATCCACATTGAGCGCGTTGGCCATCATGGGAAACGCGGGCAGGTAGGTGTCCAGGGAAAACGGCCCCAGCATCATGGTCAGCGCCAGGGCAATGATCAGAGAAAAGGGAAGTGAAACAGCAGTTGTGGAGTGGTTCGGCATCAGGCAACGGCAAGCTGGTATCGGTTTATGATGATATAGTTTTTAATCTTATTACGTAAGAGAACACTGTTGCGCAGGTTTTGCGCCATGGCCAGTTGTTGCCAGATAACGGTTGTTGCAATTGCGGCGAGACTTGCCAGATATAAACAGGCAGAATTTGCAATACTGTCCCCACAGATATAAGCGGTAGACGAAATGACAATGTTTTCACTTCTCGATTTATGCCCTGTTATGGAAGGAATGACCCCAGGAGATGCCCTGCGCAATGCTCTGGATCTGGCTCAACATGCGGAGGATTGGGGTTATCACCGCTACTGGGTGGCGGAACACCACAACATGCCCGGTATTGCCAGCGCCGCCACGGCGGTGGTCATTGGCCATATTGCGGCGGGCACCAGTGCCATCAGGGTTGGCGCTGGTGGTATTATGCTGCCCAACCATTCTCCCCTGGTGATAGCGGAACAGTTTGGCACCCTGGAGGCGCTGTTCCCCGGCAGAATCGACTTGGGGTTGGGGCGTGCGCCAGGGACGGATCAGGCCACCGCCTACGCCCTGCGCCGCAATCTCAATGCCGACGTCGATCAGTTTCCCCAGGATGTGATGGAAATACTCGGCTATTTTTCGCCGTTGTCGGCAGGGCAAAAAGTCCAGGCTGTTCCCGGTCAGGGCATGGAAATTCCCCTGTGGATTCTCGGTTCCAGCACCTTTGGCGCCCAGTTGGCGGCAGCTTTGGGTCTGCCCTACGCCTTTGCCTCCCATTTTGCCCCTGATGATCTCCTCGCCGCGGTGGCGCTTTACCGCAACAAGTTTCGCCCTTCCACCTATCTCGATAAACCCTATGTGATGACCGGGTTTACAGTGATGGCAGCGGAAACCGACGACGAAGCCCAGTACCTGGCCAGTTCCATGCAGCAGGGTTTTCTCAATCTGCGCCTGGGACGGCCGGGAAAGTTTCCGCCACCGCAGGAAAACTTTATTGATGGGATTCCCCGCGACCATAAAGCCATTCTCGACCATGTGCTCGCCTGCTCGGCCATTGGCAGTGCCGCCACTGTGGCGAAAAAAATCGCTGCCTTTGTCGATCGAGTTCAGCCCGATGAACTGATTATCACCGGCAATATGTATCACCACGAAACCAGGCTGCGATCCTTTGAAATTGCCGCAGAGGTCATTCGGGGGTTGCAGTAACCCCGCTGTTATCTCGGGGTTTGTGGTGTACAAACAAAAACGCCGGCACTATGGCCGGCGTTTTATAAAGGTTGTCGACGCTTAAATTACCCAGACTTCAACACGACGATTGCGGTAGCGCCCCTCCTCAGAGTCGTTTGACGCCACTGGCGCAGCGTCGCCATAACCTGTGATCAGGGTGGGATAAATACCCAGCTTCATGATTTCGATACCCACCAGTTTTGCCCGGTCTGCGGACAGTTTGGAATTGGCTTCAGGGTCGCCGACATTGTCGGTAAAGCCCAGCAGCATGACCCGGCGATCGGGGTTTTTGCTGAGGAATTCGGCAATTCTGCCCAAATCCCGCTGACCTTTGTTGTCGATGCGATTGCTGCCGCTTTCAAAGCGAATATTCACCGACAGACGCTCGGCGCCTTTGGTGGCGTTGATATAGTCATCGGGCAGGTTGGCGGTGACCGGGGGGCGAATGGTTTCAATATTTTGGGAAATAAGGCCGGTGGTTTCCACTGTCTGCTGACCCTGTTGAGAGCTGGCAAAGTTCACAAACGCCTGAGCCTGATGATTCACCGTAGTTACCGGCAAATAGAGGTACAGGCGCCGTGCCAGCGGATAGTCCTCGGTGCTCACTGTAAAGTTGGTGGGAAATACCGGCAGCGCCCCGCCGCCTTCGGAGACGGCAATCAACTTGGACTGGCGCACATAGGGCAGGCCGATAAAACCAATGGCGCCGGGAGTGACTGAGACCTCGTCTGAAAGGGCGTTGCTGGATTCAAAACGGACGGCGTCAGAGGCCAATTCCTGCTTGTTGGGTTTGAGCACCAGGGATTCAAAGGTGTCCCAGGTGCCGGAGTTCTCATCGCGGGCAAAGCGTTTTACCGGCAGGTCGGGGCCACCCAGAGATTTCCAGTTTTGAATCTTTCCCGAAAACAGGTCGGCGATGGTTGCCGTATTCATTTCCTGAATCGACAGCGCCGGGTGAACGATTATCGCCAGTCCGTCCAGCGCCAGAACATGCTCGCCGCTGACCTGGGACAAGTCGCCATAGCGATCTGCCAGCTCAGTCACTTCCTCATTTTTAATTCGGCGCGACGACATGGCAATATCCGTCGATTCTGTGTTCAGGTCGGCAAATCCGGTGCTGGAACCGTGGGCGTGAATTTCCACTTGCACGGGTTCGCCATCGAGGATGGCAGTGACGTATTTTTCCACCTCGACATCGGTTTTCTTGATGGCGATATCGGTGGCGCCCTGTGCCCTGAGAAAATCCTTGACCAGTTGCGGCGCCAGTTTCTCGCCCACGGTGTTGGAACCGTGAATGCGAAACAGGGTCTGTGCAGGTTTGGCGGTTTGCGGAGGGATTTCAGCCCGTTTGGGCGCGGCGGTGGCAGCCACAGACAGGGCGGCAGGTTGTGGCGTGGCTCCGGAGAAGACAAAAATGCCAATGGCCGCAAGCACTGCAGCGGCGCCACCCAGCCAATAGGCGAATTTGTTTTTACTGTTGGCGGAGGCTTTTTCGCCGCCTGTCTGATCGAGTTCCCTGAGTCTCTGGCGAATGGCGGCGCTGAGGTTGTTCAGTTCCTGATTGTTTGAAGTGGCGGCGTGGTGCAGCCATTTTTCCCGGTAGGTGGCATCCTTGCGCAGTTGATGAACATCAATGTCCTGCTGGCCTTCGGCCTCCAGGCGGAGCCGAAGCTTCCAGAAAAGATCGGCGAGAACACCGTCTGTGAGTGCTTTTTGTTCCTGTACCATAGGGATTCTTCCACGTCTAACAATGTGAGCGGAAGCATAGTCAGGCTTTGTGACATCGAGGTTACATAGGAATTAATCGAGGCCAGGCATCCTCTCGGTTGGCATCTGCTTGTGAAGCACTACAGGCGTTGTCGCTTTTTTGCGCAAACGTATATTGAGCATTTCCACAGCGACGGAAAAGGCCATGGCGAAATAGATATAACCTTTGGGTACATGGACATCGAAGCCTTCGACAATCAGTGTCACTCCCACCAAAATCAGAAAGGACAGCGCCAGCATTTTGATGGTGGGGTGGCGATCGACAAAGTCGCCGATGGCTTTGGCGGCAAACAGCATCACCAGCACGGCGGTGATAATGGCGATGGCCATAATGCTAATGTCGCTCACTAAACCTACTGCGGTAATCACCGAATCCAGGGAAAAAATAATATCGAGAATGGCGATTTGCGCCAGAATCGTGCCAAAGCTGGCAGCTGCAACACCTGTGGCCGTATTGCCGGCGTCGTCGCTGCCCTCGAGGCTGTTGTGAATTTCATGGGTAGCCTTGAACAGCAGAAAGAGACCGCCGCCGATAAGAATGATGTCGCGCCCGGAGATGGCATGGTCGAATACCGAAAACAGGGTTTCGGTCAGCCCCATCACCCAGGCGATGCTGGCCAGCAGCAGCAGGCGGGTGAGCATCGCCAGCGCCAGGCCCAGGTTGCGCGCCAGATTGCGCCGCTGTTCCGGCAGGCGGCCGACGAGAATGGAGATAAAAATAATGTTGTCGATGCCGAGGACGATTTCAAGGGCGGTGAGGGTGGCGAGCGCCATCCAGGCTTCGGGGCTTGCGATCCATTCAAACATACTGGTATCCAGTGGCAATCAATGGGGGTGGTTTGGCAAGGAGATCAATTTCGCACAAGTGTGCGGGATGATGACGCTGGCAGCAATAGCCTGTTTGGTGGAATAACGAAAATAGAATTAACCAGCACCTCCTTAATGATTATTGTTGGCTTCAGGCGAAAATAGGTGTTAGCAGAAGAGAAAGTTAAAAAGCACCGGGGGTGGCGATAAGGTCACGGCTTTGGTGGGCTTCGACGATAAAAAACTTCAATCCGTTTGGCTCGATAAACTTGGCTTCGTCGGCAACAATGACAGGATTTTTTTCTGCATCAAGATAGGCGGCAATGTGGGCTTCAGCCTGCTCCCTGGTTTCAAAGCCGATCTCGGTAAAGCAGTCAAAACCAGCTTCTGCGCTGGATGTTCCTGGAATACCGGCGATTTCGGCGCCGTTCAAAATATAGTTTCTTCTGTAAAGCAGGGCATCGGGCACCATCGCTTTTATCAGTGCCGTATGTTTTTGCTCGTAGTAATTTTTAAACTCTTCTGTTGAAATATCACTGCGTTTTTTCACTGCCAAAATAATTTTAAACACGGGACGCCTTCTTTTTATCTGTTGTTGTCAATTCAATTTATATTCGATATTTGATTTTACTCCTATGACGCGGGATGTAAAACCAGTGCTGAACGACTATTGGCAGATGGCTTTAAAGAGACATTGTTTGTAAGGAGTGAAGCTATTGGTCGCGCATCAGTCAGTGATAACAAGGCGAACGCTCTGGGCAGAGAGTGTAGGGGCGCCGGCAAAACTCATCACCAGGGCTGTCAATTCTTCCCAGGGGTTGGCGCTGCGCATGCCCTTTACGGTGCGATCCACCACCGCTGCCTGGCGCAGCAGAATGCGCAGGTGGGGTAATTTGAGGCGGCGCAGGGCGCTTTTAATCAGGGGTTGGCGTTTGTCCCAGACTTTGTGTTTTTTCAAAACGTTGTCAACAGAATCGTGGTAATTGCGCGCGTCGGCGGCGGCGATAAGCAGGCGCAATTCCCGAGCCAGCGCCCATAGAATGACCAGGGCTTCGGTGCCCTCTTCGTGCAGGCCGCGCAGCATGCGGGCGGCGGCCTGGGCGTCGCCTTCGAGAATCTTGTCAATCAGCGAGAACACATTGAAACGGGCGCTGTCGGCAATCACAGTGGACATGGTGGCAGCGTCCACCTCACCGGCATGGGCGAGCAGTTTGAGTTTTTCGATTTCCTGAATGGCCGCCAGCAAATTGCCTTCAACGCGATCGGCGAGAATTTCCACCGCAGCGGCGCTGGCGCGAATGCCTGCCTGATGCAGACGCTGGGAAATCCACTGGGGCATCTGCGCGCTGTTCACCGGCCACACCTGAATAAGGACGCCGTTATCGTCCAGGGATTTCACCCACTTGCTGCGCATGGCGCTGCTGTCTAGTTTGGGGGTAATGACCAGCAGCAGATTGTCCGTTGACGGCGAATTGCAATAGTCCACCAGCGCCTTGGCGCCTTTGTCGCCGGGTTTGCCGCTGTTGATACGGACTTCGAGAATTTTTTTGTCGGCAAACAGCGACAGGGCGTTGGCCTCGGCCAGCAACTGTTGCCAGTCGAAGCCGGCGTCGGCGTGGAACAATTCCCGTTCGTCAAAACCCTGGGCGCGGGCGCCAGCCCTGATGGCGTCTGCCGCCTCCTGCGCCAGCAGCGGCTCATCGCCGCAAATCAGATAGACAGGCGATAGTGCGCCTTTGAGGTGTTGGTTCAGTTGCTCAGGGCGCAGGCGCATCTGGCTGTTCGCGAAGCTGGCGCAGGCGGTTGAGCATCTGGCTGATAAGGTCGCGGCGCATTTCCTTGCGGATCAGCTCCCGTTCGTCCTGGGTGGCGAGAACATTGTCTTCGTTGTATTCGAAAATTCGCTGTACGGTCACAGTAGACAGGGGCACCGCCTGAATACCCTCTTTGTCGACCACCATAAAGGTGGCTTCTTCGGTGAGCTCCTGTTCGGAAACACGGGCGTTTTCGTTGACGGTGGCAACGCGAACCAGGCTGCGCTCCTGGGTAATCACCAGGGAGAGTTGTGCATCCGCAGTACTTGCAGGCACCTCGACACCGGCGGATCTCAGCGCTCTGGCAAGTTCGCGGGATAATTTGCCATTGGGATCGCGGGAGACGACATGCAGGGTTTTCAGGTCTTCGGGGATCATTCCCGCCCCCCGCAGCTGCCAGCCGCATCCGCTTACCACTGCGGTGCTGAGAAACAGAGCCAGACAGCTGCGAACCAGTGCGGTTGAGGAGATCTTCGTTCGTCTTTCCTTCATGTTTAAATCCTGTTTTAACTGCGGGTATCAGTTGGCGACAATACTGACCAGTTTTTTGGGAACCACAATCACTTTACGGATGCTGAGGCCATCCGTAAAGCGCATGACATTTTCTTCCGCCAGAGCCATGGCTTCAATATCACTCTGGGGAGCATTGGCGGCGACGTCAATTTTTGCCCTGACTTTGCCGTTGACCTGAACCACCATTTCGATGCTGTCACGCACCAGGGCGGACGTGTCGACGACGGGCCATTGGGCATCAATAATCGCGCCTTCGTGACCCAGTTTGTTCCACAGGTGGTGGCAGATGTGGGGCACCATGGGCGCCAGCAGCAATACCGCTGATTCCAGGGCTTCCCGTTCAACAGCAAGAGCCAGGGGTGAATCCTCTTTAAGGCGACCCACTTCGTTGAGCAGCTCCATAACGGCGGCAATAGCGGTATTGAAAGTTTGGCGAACACCGCAGTCGTTGGTCACCTTGGCAATGGTTTCATGGGTTTTGCGGCGCAAATCCCGCAGCTGGCCAGTGGCGGAGCTGAGATCCGCGTTTTTGTCGAGGCCGCCAGCACTGCATTTTTCGAGATGGGTGGCGACGGCTTTCCACAGTTTTCTTAAAAAGCGGTGGGCGCCGGCCACACCCTCGTCAGACCACTCCAGGGATTGCTCCGGGGGCGCGGCAAACATGGTGAAGAGGCGCACAGTATCGGCGCCGTACTGGTCGATCAGGGATTGGGGGTCGACCGTATTGCCCTTGGATTTCGACATCTTGGCGCCGTCTTTGAGCACCATGCCCTGGCAGAGCAGGCGGGTAAAGGGCTCGTCGGAAGACAGCAGGCCTTCGTCGCGCATCAATTTGTGGAAGAAACGGGCGTAGAGCAGGTGAAGAATGGCGTGTTCAATGCCGCCCACATACTGATCCACCGGCAGCCAGTAGTCGGCGGCGGCCTTGTCGAGCATGCCGTCGCTGTAGTCCGGGCAGGTGAAGCGGGCGTAATACCATGACGACTCCATAAAGGTGTCGAAGGTATCGGTTTCCCGCTCCAGAGCTTCACCGTCGAGTTCGGCCTTGCGCCATTCCGGATCAGCCTTGATGGGGGACTGAATGCCGTCCATCTGCACATCTTCCGGTAACAGCACCGGCAACTTATGGGCGGGGACGGGGATTTCAGTGCCATTCGCCTGGTAGAGCATGGGAATGGGCGCGCCCCAGTAGCGCTGGCGGGAAACACCCCAGTCGCGAAGGCGGAAATTGGTGGTGATTCTGCCCTTGCCTTTGGCAATCAGGGCATTGGCAATGGCGTCAAAGGCAGCGTCAAAACTGAGGCCGTCGAATTGCGCTTTAAAGTTATCGGGGGAGTTGATCAGAATACCTTTGGCGACAAAGGCTTCTTCGTCGATATTGCAGGGCTCATCGTTGGCGGGGGCAATCACCTGTTTGATGGTCAGGCCATATTGTTTGGCAAACTCCCAATCCCGCTGATCGTGGCCTGGCACCGCCATAACGGCGCCGGAGCCGTAGTCCATGAGCACATAGTTGCCCACCCACACGGGCACCTGTTCGCCGGTCAGTGGGTGAATAGCGTCGATGCCCAGCGCCATGCCCTGCTTGGTCATGGTGGCCATGCTGGCTTCGTTGACCGCCTGTTTTTTGCAATTGGCGATAAAGGCCTTCAGCTCGGGGTTGGTTTCCGCCAGCGCCAGACTGATGGGGTGCTCGGCGGCGAGGGTGACATAGGTAACCCCCATCAACGTGTCGGGGCGGGTGGTGTAAACATCAAAGGCGTTAAATCCGGCAACGGGGGCGGCGAGATCAAAGGTCATCTCCACACCGCGACTTTTGCCGATCCAGTTGCGCTGCATGGTGCGCACCTGCTCCGGCCAGCCATCGAGCTTGTCGAGATCGCTGAGCAATTCCTCGGCATAGGCGGTAATCTTGATAAACCACTGGGGGATTTCCTTGCGCTCCACCACTGTGTCGCAACGCCAGCAGCAGCCGTCGATCACCTGTTCGTTGGCGAGTACGGTCTGGTCGTTGGGACACCAGTTGACCGCGCTGGTTTTTTTGTACACCAGACCCTTTTCGTATAGACGGGTGAAAAACCATTGTTCCCAGCGATAGTACTCGGACTGGCAGGTGGCCAACTCGCGGCTCCAGTGGTAGCCAAAGCCCAGGGACTTGAGCTGGGTTTTCATATAGTCGATATTGCTGTAGGTCCCGGCAGCCGGGGCGGTGTGGTTTTTAATGGCG
>JBFXIU010000047.1:0-18182 GCA_050175615.1 Porticoccaceae bacterium
CCCTGGAAGTGGCCGCCATCCATAGTTTGCAAAGCGGTGGATTTGATGTGCAACGCTGGGGACAACGTCCCTTTCGTTCCCCTCATCATAGTGCCTCTTCGGCAGCACTGGTGGGTGGGGGATCGCGTCCCCGCCCCGGAGAAATCAGTCTTGCGCATCATGGCATTCTTTTTCTGGATGAAATGCCTTCCTTACAATATTGCCCATAATTTTTTCAATATCTGTCGATATATTTTCAACATGTTGTTTATAAAAATAAAATAGCGTTCAACATTTTGCGTTTCCTGCATCAAATGCAGGTTTCCCGCATTTGTCATTCCCATATTGGAAATTCTCACCAATTCGGGTATCCCTCATAGGTTCAAGGAGTTGGAAGATTCTCATGTTTGGAGGTTGATTTGATGACTTTGTGCATGTTTTTTTCTCTTAATGCGTTTTAAGCCCTCTTTACGAAACAGATCTTCATGGTGTACAGTATCGATATGGGCATTTCCACTTTCCGGAGATTGCAAACGCATCATGGTCACCCGCAAGCTGAGATCCATCCCCGAGTCGCACCAGGGCGCGACTGCGGTACCGCCAGCCTTTCGTCTGCCCGACAAGGACGAGGTGCTGTTTCGGGAAATGCTGGAAGCTTACGTCACCCGTCGTCGGGGTGCGCTGCGGCATCAGCCCAAGAGTGTGGATCGGGATACCCGCATCATCCTGGAGTTCCTTCAGTTCAGCAGCAAGGCACCGTGGTACTGGACCGAAGAAGGCTTTGAAAAGTGGAGTTATGAGATCGGTGTGGTACGCGCCCTGGCCGTGAGTTCCCAGCGGCTCTATCAGGGTGCAATCCGGAATTTTCTCGCCTACCTTATAGAAAACGTCAAATTCCGCAATGTCGTGCGCCGGGAATACGGTGTCGATCTGGTGCAAATCTGCCATCCAGAGAACTGCATCCCCCATATTTCCGAGCGGGAACTGACCTGCGAACGGCCGGCACTGACCCATGCGGAGATCGACCACTTTTTTAACGCTTATGACATTGCCATTACGGAAGCCGCCAGCTTTAAGACTAAGGACTTGCGCCCCCTGCAGCGGGACAAGGCGATGTTTTATCTGACCTATGCGGCGGGATTGCGAGCCTCCGAAATCATCGGACTGAACATCTCTTCCTTCCAGCCCAATCCGAATATTCCTGAGTTGGCGGAATACGGATTTATTTCTGTCTGGGGTAAGGGCAGCCGGGGCAGTGGCCCGAAGCATCGGATGGTACCGGTCACCCATTTACCCGTTTCCGCCTTGCTGACGTGGTATATTCGGGAGATACGCCCGCTGTTTATGGACGTGTCAGATGCCAATGACCAGGCGCTTTTTTTCTCGGAGCGTGGCCGCCGCATCGCCTTATCGACCTTTGAGGCGCGTTTTCAGCATGGAATCGCCCTGGCCGGACTGGAGGATCGGGGGTTTACGCCGCATTGCCTCCGGCACTCTTCGGTCACGCATGAGGATCTGCGCTTCAGTGGAGAAATGGTACGCCGCAAGCACGGACACACCTATCAGGCGACAACCCAGGGATATATGCACCATCCCGACGAATTCGTAAACGAGGAAATCACCCGAGCGATTGGCTCACAACTGGACGCTTTACTGGGCAAGGAGAAGGATAAGGAATGAGTAGATTAGCGACACTCAATGCACTGGAATGGCGCGTGCGCGTGATGATGGCCGAACGCCACATCAAAACCATTACCGAACTGCGCAAGCAATTGGAGGAGGTGGGGGTCGAGATTTCCACGACACAACTCAGTCGGATAGTGGATGCGCTTCCGACCCGGATCAGTTCGGAAGTCCTGGCGGGACTGACGACGGTTCTGCGGTGTGACATCGGTGATCTGATACGAGTAGCCCGGCGCCGTCCACCGCCCACGGAACAGGACACTGAGGACCGCCACCCTGCTGACACCGTTTCCAACGCGCGCCCCACCGATGACGCGACACTGGATTCATCGCCCAAACGCGGGGTACGCCGGACGCGGGAACCGATAAGCACAAATGTCACAGGACCAAAAGTCACGGCCCTCCCCATCCCTGAGCGGCCCAAACATTGAGCGCCAACCATGACTCCCGGCAAAATGCATAAAACTTGCGGCTGCTGTGGTCGGGCGATGGCCAAGGCCGTCGCGATAACGGATGGCGTGACTTATTGCGCGACCTGTTATGCCCGCGAGTTCAAAAAAGTGCCTTGCGCCCAGTGCGGAAAAACTATGCGTTCACTGGGCGGCAAAACACCGGCAACCTGCCGTTCCTGCAAGGCCAAGGACCGGCACTGTATCCGCTGTGGCAAACCCGTACCCCGCGCCGGCCTCACGGTGGAAGAAGGGGTGGTGTGCCCCTCGTGTGTACGTTATTACAAGGAACCCCAGGCTTGCGCGGTCTGTGGACAGAAGAGCCTGCGGCTCTCTCGGGATTTTCAGGAGGGATTCACGGAGCCCGTCTGTAACCATTGTCGGTGCAAAAGTTATATCACCTGTCCTTCCTGCGGCAAACATCGGCGCCCGGTAGGACCGGATGGGCAGGGGCGCATTGTCTGCAAGCAATGTCTGGAACGCGCAGGCCCCTTCATCTGCCCGCAATGCGGTCACGAAGGCCGTGCTCACAGCAAAACCCGCTGCGAGGCCTGCTATTGGAAAGATGCGGTCGAAAAGCGCATGCGCAGCGCCGTAGCACTCTTGTCCCGTCCTTGGGCCAAGGAAGCCTTCTCAGGGTTTACACTGGAATTGCGGGAACGTGTCGGTGCCCAGCCAACGGCTATGCGCCTGGAAAAGTATTTTCTGTACTTCGCGAAGCTCGATACCCTGTTCACCACCCCCGGCGACGTCACCGCCGAAAAGCTCATTATGGCTCTGGGGCGGGAAGGGTTGCGCCGTTACGCAGTGCCACAAAGTTATCTGATACGCCATGGCATCGTACCCGCCTTTAGCGATGAAATCCTGCAGACGGCCAGCGCCGAAGCCACGCAGACCGCGTTGGTGACGGCATCCGAAGGTCAGTGGTATGCGGGGCTGCTACGGCGTTTTCACGCCCATCTGGGGGACATCAATGCCCGCTACCGGACCCGGGGGTGGCAAGGCAAGCAGCAGCGTTTTGTACCACGCACCGTGACCACTGCGCTACGGGCGGCGAAAATATTTCTGGATTTTCTGGAGATTGGCCCGGCGGCGGGGGTACAGCAGATTCAGCAGATGCAACTGGACCGTTTTTTGGTGGAGCACCCCGGTTATCGAGATAATATACGCGCCTTCGTGCGTTTTCTGAATCGCAAGGAAAAGCTCTTCCGCAAACTCAAGATCGAGTCCGTGCAACGCAATCTGCCCAAGGGGCTGATTCTGGATCGTGAACGCTATGCGCAACTGTTGCGGGACTGGCTGCAGCCCTCGGACGGTGACCTCAAGGCGGCCCTCATGGGTATTCTGATGTTGTTGTACGCACAACCCGCCAAACGTCTCGTTCGGTTGCGTTTGACCGATCTGGCGCAGGGCGCCACGGACGGAATGTATCGGGTGATTTTCGGGCGCACGGAGATTACCCTGGACCCGCGCGTGGGCCATCTCCTGACCCGCTATTTGGAGCAGCGTCGCGCGCTGGCGACCATGGAAGAGACTGATGACACCGACTGGTTATTCCCGGGGCGTCGGCATGGTGGCCACCTGCACGAAGCCATGGTCAGTTACTACCTGAAAAAACACGGTGTCAGTGCGGACAGCCTGTTTTCTACCGCCATTTACTACGCCTATCTTGGCGGCTTACGGCATCCGAAAGTGCTGGCCAAAGCTTTTGGCATCGCCGACCATACTGCCGTCAAGTATCTGGAAATGATGGATCCCCGGCTCACGGCCGAAGTGGAGGCCCGCATTGCCCATCGATGACCCCTGGTGGCTGTACCTGATTGTCTGCCGAGGTGGCGGCATCTACACGGGCATTGCCCGGGATGTGGAAAAGCGCTATCAGCAGCATGCCCGTGGGAAAGGGGCACGCTATACCCGCCTGAATCCCCCGGAGCGTCTATTGGCGACACGGGCTTACCCGAATCATCGTCAGGCGGCGCAGGCCGAGGCCGTCTTTAAAAAACTCCCAGCCCAGGAGAAATGGCGCCGGGTGGCGGCCTGGCATAGCGGCAACCCATGATACCTCACTCCTCATTCCGGGCGTGGCAGCCCCAACAACTGCTGCAAGGTCTGCGGGGCCGTGCGCATGGTCACATCGACCAATTGCGCCAGTTCCCCCAATTCTTCCGCATAGGGGCGGAAGCTCTGCGGGATGGTCTGGGTCAAGACGATACAGCGATTCGGAACCACGAATTCGGAGGCCACCGCCCGCTGAAAGCTCAACACGGCATCATTGACTTTCTGTTGCATGGCGCGTCGGGAGCCATGAAAAGCAATGTTCTTGAAGGCCGCCCGGGGGGGCTCGGTAAGGGCGTAGGGAAACGTCGTGATAAACGGCTTGCCATCTGCCCGGGGGAACTCCACCTCCACATCCCGGGCAAACCCCTTCCGGTAGATTACTTCCGCGCCTTGCAGGGTTTCTTCGATCCATTCGCTAAACGGTTTGTCCGGCGGGCGGCTCGGCGCACCGAGGAGTCGTGATTCAAGATCCAGCAGTACCCCTTCGCGGGAGACCTGGGACTCATCATCTGGCCAATCCTCGATGCGGGGGGGCGTCACCGTGATCTGACGATCCTCGACTGCGATGCGATCCAGAATGGTTTCGACCGCCGCACCCCCCGAAGAGCGATGATAGCTCCAGGCGACCAGATCCTGTAACCAGTGCAGCCATTCGGCAAACACCCAATGCCATTCCGCCTGTTGCGGGGCGATGCTGCGGTAATAGGCCAGATTAACGCCGTGATCCGTATGCAAACCCAGCGCCCGCAGGTAATAGGCACCATCAATCTGGGCCAGAAAGGCAAAATTCCGGCCTTCCTGCCGTGCGGGAGACTCCCGGTACTGAAAAATCCGGTATTCGACCATCATGGCTGTGCCCGAATCACAGAATCATGGAACTGCACTATCCCTTCCAGATAGCGCCGCCGCTGTATCAAGGCTTCTGCAAGCGCGGTCTGTAGCGATTCGCTCACTCCCCGAAAGGCTTTGCCCATCTGGCAGCATTCCCGAATGATGTCCTCCGACAAGGCGGCAATCCGGGCGGTTTGCCGCTGCAGCAACGCCCCCTGTACCCGTCCGTAAAAAGGATGGCTGCGGACCAGCAAATCCCCCTGCTGGAGTTGGGAGATGCTGCGCTCCGGTTGCTGATCGACACCCAGCAGCGCATGACTATGATCGAAGGCGGCGAACAGTTGGATATGGGGGGTTGCCAGCGCCGCCTTGAGATTCCGGGCCCGGTCTCTGTTGCCAATAAAGAGGTCATAAGCCACCAATAATGCGACCGGTTGCGGATAACGTTTGGCCACCTGGTCGAACTGGGTTTCCAGCACATCAGGCAGATTGATGCCGGGGGAATCCAGCATCAGGCTGGCGTAGGCCGGACCGTCCCCGGTGCTGGTGAGCACCCCTTCGGCCACCGGCGCGTGCAGGGTTTGCGCCAGACGCAAGGCCACATATTCGTTGTAGACACAATGCGGGGCCTCCTCACCGTCGAATTTCAGGGTCGCTTCCAGGGTGCAGAAGGCGGGAGTGGTGATCCCTGTTTTGCGGGTGCGGGTGATGCGGCGGATTTTATAGGTGGCGGTCATGTTATCAATTTTGCCCACCAGGATTGTTTGTTGCAACAGTCGAGTGGTGCGCACTCACAGAATAATTGGGCATGCACTGCCCTTCCACCTGATATTACAATTTCTAGCATGTTGCGTATTCTGGCCCATCGTGGGCAGTTTGCACGATTTTCCAGAATCACTGCCCACGATCAACAGAATACGCACATGTCACACATCTCAGGGAACGACAAATAAAGTACCGTGACAGCTGTAACTATCTATGTTGACCAGAGAACCATCAATTTGGCTGACCACACTCAGTCCGTGACAACCGAATAATCAAGCATATTCGTTATCCGGAGAATTAGAAGAGTAAAGACTGCTAAGCCGCCACCCAAACCAAGGATCACTGCAATACCCATAGGTAGCGCTATACCGCCAAGCAAGGTACCCAAACCGATCCCAAGATAAATAGCCGATGAATTTAATGAAATTACAAGCGGAATGTGAGTTGGCGCTACTGCGATCAGCCGGTGTTGCTGCGCAGCCGTCTGTGCAAAGCTGCTTGCACCCCATAAAAATACTAGAAGACAGACTAATACCTGAATAGAGCCGCTTATAGCCATTACACCAAGTGCTGACAGAGAAGCGAACATAACAACATATGTAGTCGTCAACGTGCGGATTGGGCCCCACCCGTCTGTCGCAAAGCCGGAAAATAGATTCCCAATAACAGCCCCTAATCCATATAAAAACAGCATAATAACCATAGCTTTTGGGGCCACTCCGAGTGCGTGTAATACTAACACACTGTAAGCATACGGCGTGTAGCAGGCTGCCATCCCTAGGATGGTGATTGGCAAAATAGTCAGCACTCCTGGGTAACGTAGTGCTGCGAGCCGCCGTCGAAGTTCAACAGGCGGGCTTCCAGGCAACTTCGGAAGGCTCACAAATAAGCTTACCGCTGCGACCAGTGATACAATAGACACTAAAACCAAGGCTGCTCGCCACCCTAGCCAGAGATTAGCGAGGTTGCCGATAGGTACACCCAGTGCAGTGGCAATGGTGAGGCCACCAATAACTACGGCCAGTGCCCGACCACGCAGTTCGGTGCGTACTAGCGCTGCACTCGCCGCGCCAGCGGTCGGCGTGAAAGCGGCGGCACCGACCGCAGCGAGCACCCGGCTTGCCATTAGTATCGGAAAGTTGGGTGCCGTCGCTGAAATGACGTTTGCTAATGCGAGTACAATAAGAGCTATGACCAACAATGATCGGCGTGACATTCTGGCGGTCAAGGTAGCGATGACAGGAGCGAAAAACGCGTACGTCAGCGTGAATATCGTCATCGACAGACCCGCCACCGACGATGACACATGCAGCCCTTCAGCCATGCTGGGAAGAAACGCAGCAAGGATGAATGCGTCCGTACCTACGGCAAAGGTTCCCATAGCTAACACCAACACCGAACTGATTCCACGCTGGTTCGGCGCTATACGGTCTGATTCTAGTTCTTGTTCAGGAGGTTTCGAGGCATTCGTCATTTCTGTTCCCCTTACGCCAACATCATTCGGCACATCCGTCATTTTTTCAATTGTTGCTCATACCACCAGCTCCGCATTCGGTTGGCAGCCGTATCTGGTGCTGTTTCCATCAAATCAATCAGGGTTTGGTTAGCAAGTTCCCGCCGCCATGCCAATTCCGCACGCCGCATCGCAGTTGCAATGCCACACGGTTGCATAAACTCATGGGGGCACTGAGTAGCCCCTATCCCTTGTTGGCGTATCTCGGTACAACGGAAAAGATACTCTGTTCCATCAATCGCCAACACAACATCAAGAACGGTAATCTCGCTAGGTGGTCGTGCAAGCTGGAACCCTCCTCGAATCCCAGGCACAGAAGAGAGGACTCCCGCCTTAACAAGCGCCTGTAGGCTCTTGTTAAGGTAAGTAGGCGGCAATCCAAATGCCGCGGCTAGTTTCGCCGTCGAAATTGGAGCTTCATCTGCAAGCCATGCTAGTGCGAGACAACAGTGCAATGCCCATTCGACCCCTTCACCCATTCGCATGATTTTGCGACTCCTCATACAAAAAAGGATAGTTAACATCCAGGATGTTATATGACTAGAATACAATATGCAATATCCAGCTGCGAGCGAGGACGGCGAGTGGTCCCCACGTAGGCAGCGCGGTGTGCTACATCCGCCTGAACGACCGCTATAGCTGGGGTGCAGGCGCGTGAAGTGCCGCATGGTTGCCGTCCAGTCAGATGGGAGCCAAGTATGCCGCCTGCGCTCCAACGAGGGCGTGGCAGTACGCTCCGCTCCGGTGACCAGGACGGCCAGGGCCTATCGAGTGATCGCCAGAGCGCAAGGCATCTATGATTCCTCTCTCTGGAGCCGCCGTTTGTCTCGGATGTCCTTGGCAATGGCCATATACATGGCTGGCACCACAAAGAGCGAGAACAGGGCACCAATGGCTAGGCCCGTACAGATGACCAGACCCATCTGATAGCGGGAAACCGAGTCGGCACCCGTTGCAAAAACCAGGGGGAGAACGCCAAGAACCATGGCGCCGGTAGTCATTAGAATGGGCCGAAGCCGGATGCTGGAGGCCTTTTCCACGGCTGCCCGTTTGTCCAGACCTTCTTGCAACTGGATGGCATTGGCAAATTGCACGATGAGTATCCCCTGCTTGGCAATCAGGCCAATGAGGGTGATCAATCCTACTTCCGTGTAGATGTTGATAGACGCAAAACCCAAACTCACGAAAATGAGCGCCCCACTGATGGACATGGGCACCGTGATGAGCACGATCAGCGGATCGCGGAAACTCTCGAACTGGGCCGAAAGCAGAAGGTAAATCAGGATGATCGCCATAAGGAAAGTGACTAAAAGCCCATTTTTTTCCTGCATATACTGGCGGGACTGGCTCGCATAATTGATCTGATAGTTGCTGGGCATGATTTTCTCGGTCGTATGGCGGAGAAAGCTCAGCGCTTCTCCCATGCTTACTCCCGGTTTGGGAACGGCCTGAATAGTGGCCGCGTTGAGCTGATCGAACTGCGGCAAAAACTGCGGCTCAGTCTGATACTTGATTTTTACCAGGGCTGACAGGGGGATCTGAGCGCCGCTGGCGGTACTGATGTAATATTGCTTCAGCATGCCGGGGTCGGCCCGAAACTTGTCGGGCACCTGCGGGATGACCTTGTAACTCCGTCCTACCATGTCGAATCGATTGACATAGTTACCACCCAGCAGGGGCTGCAGGTCCTGGGCGATGTCGGCCATGGTAATTCCCAGGTTGCCCGCCAGATTGCGGTTGATTTTCAGCACCACTTCCGGGTTGTCGATGCGCAGGTCCTTGGTAACGTAAAAGAACAGGCCACTCTGATAGGCTTTGCCGATGACCTCGTCGGCGACGCGGTCCAGTTGGCCAAAACTGCCCGAGCTTTGAATCACGAACTGTACTGGAATTCCCCCCGCCGAACCGGGTAAAGGCGGAGGTAGAAAAGAAGCCGTCTGCAGGCCGGTGACCTTGTCCAAGGCCTTCTGCACCTGGGGCTGCAATTGCATTGCAGTAGTGCTGCGCTGGTCCCAAGGTTTGAGATTCATGCCAGCAAAAATACTGTTTCTGCCAGCACCCCCTCCCACAGAAATTCCGGTGACCATGAAGGTAGACGCTTTCTCGGGGAACTGGTTCATGGTATGCAGAATCTGATTGCCGTATTTCACCAACTCCAGCGGAGTGACGGTCGGTCCGGCCGTCCCGGCATTGAAGACGATGCCCTGATCTTCTTGGGGCGCCAGTTCGGATTCGGAGCTGGTAAAGAGAAAATAGATGCTGGCAAATACCACTACCGCAAAAAGGAGGGTGACTGGCACAAAATTGAGGCTACCGTGCAGCAGGCGATCATAAAACCGGGAAAGCGCGGCAAAGCGTCCATCGATGAAATGCTCGAAACCATGATCACGGGTCTTGCGAAGCACATGGCTGGACAGCATGGGCGAGAGGGTGAGTGCCACCACCATGGAAATCAGCACTGCTGCCACCAGAGTGAAGGCAAACTCGCCAAAAAGGCTACCGGTGAGGCCGCCCATGAAGGCAATGGGGGCAAATACGGCAATGAGCGTGGTGGACATGACGACGATGGCCGAGCCCAACTCCCGACCCGTTGCCAGGGCCGCCTGAAAGGGCGTATCGCCCTCATCAATGTGCCTATGAACGTTTTCCACCACGATGATGGCATCATCCACCACTAGGCCAATGGCCAGTACGAAGGCCAAAAGGGTGATCAGATTGATGGAATATCCCAGGCCCCACATGAGCAGGCCGGCACCTATGATGGATAGCGGGATGGCGACCCCGGGGATGATGGCCGCCCGCCAGGAGCCCAAGGTTAGAAAGATCACCAGGAGGACCACAGCCAGAGTGATGTCAACGGTCAGCATCACCTCGTCTAGGGAGGCTTTGATGAATACACTGGCATCGTAAGCCATCGCCTCGTGGATGCCCGGAGGCAGGCTCTTGTCGATGCCTTTCAAGGCGTTTTTTACACCCTGGGCAACATCCAGAGAGTTTGCCGAGGGCGACTCCTGGATTCCGATGAAAGAGGCTGGTTTGCCATCGAAGAAGGCATAGGAAGTGTAATCCTGGGCACCCAGCTCCACCCGCGCCACATCCTTGAGACGGATCAGCGTATTGCCTGATTGTTTGATGACCAAGTTCTTGAACTGCGCCACGCTGTGCAGATTGGTGGTGGCGACGATGGTGTTCTGCACCGTCTTGCCGCGTGTCTGACCAACGGCCGAGATGAAATCGTTGCTCTGCAAGGCAGCGGACACTTGTGCGGCGCTCACGCCCAGTGCCGCCATCTTTTGCGGATTGAGCCAGATGCGCATGGCGTAGGTGTTGCCATTACCTGCCCCGGGCGGATAGATTTGCGCTTCGCCCACGCCCTGCACCGTGGCCAACTGGGGTTGGACCACCCGCAGGAGATAGTCGGTAATTTGCTGCTGGTTCAGGGTGTTGCTATAGAAAGCAATGTACATCAGATCCGTGCTATTGCCCACAGTGACATTGATCACCGGCAGGTGGCTACCCGTTGGCAACTGATCCGTTACCTGCTGGACTTTGGCCTGGATGTTAGCCAATGCGGAACTGGGCTTGGTTCCCAAGTTCATGTACACGGTGATGGTGGAGCTGCCTTCGGCGCTTTGGGAGGTCAGGTAATTGATATGGGGCGCACTGGCAATGACCTTTTCCAGGCGGGTAGTGACAAAGCCCTGGACCGTGGCCGGGCTGGCACCAGGATAGGCCGTGCTGATGGTGACCACGGTATTGGTCAGTGCCGGGTACTCCCGCACCGTCATCATGGTAAAGGCATGAAGCCCCAACAAAAAGATGACCAGATTGAGAGCTGTGGCCATTACCGGCCGACGGACGAAGATCTCCGTGAAACGCATGGATAGTCCTCAGTGATTCGCTTCGACGCTGACCAAAGCGCCGTTGGTGAGTTTGACCTGGCCGGAGGTGACCACCTGTTCTCCGACCTGTAGCCCGGAAAGAATTGCCACTTGACCGTCCCGCTCTTCGCCCGTATGGACCACTCGCTGCACGGCAATCTGCTGGGTCTTGCTGTGCTCTTTTTGGGTCTCCACTACATAGACATAGCTGCCATAGGTGTTGTAGGTGATGGCTGCGACGGGAACCGTGAGAACCTTCTGGGCAATGCCACGGATCACCACAGCCTGGCCAAACATGCCGGGGCGTAGGATGTACTTGGGATTCTCGATGGTGGCCTGCACGGAAATCTGTCGGGTACTGGTATCGATGCTGGCGCCCAGGGCAGTAATTTTCCCATGCAATACCGTAGACCCCGTTGCATTGGAGGTGAATTGCACGGGAGTTCCCACTTGCAAGTCGGCAATGTCCGCTTGTGGCAGGGTGAAGTTCACATACAATGGATTCCAGGACTGCAGGTCGACCAGGGAAGTACCTGGGCTCACATATTGCCCCACATTGACCTTGCGAATCCCGATGATGCCGCTGAAGGGCGCGCGAATGGCCAGTTTGTTGAGGGTTGCCTCATCGTTTTGTACTGTGGCCTGATCGGCCGCATAGGTTGCCTGGTCCTGATCCAGTTGGGACCGGCTGACGGCTTTTTCCGCGATCAGGGTTTGGTCTCGATGCAGGTTGATCGCCGCCAAACGGAGTTGCGCCTGATCCAGATGCAGTTGCGCCAACTGATTGCTGTTGTCGATCTGCACCAGCAATTGGCCCGCTCGGACATGAGAACCTGAATGAAAATTGATTGCTGTCACATTACCCGCAATCTGCGGGCTCAGTTCCGTACCCTGGATCGCCGTCAGGCTTGCCACGGCCTTCAAATGGGGGTGCCAAGTGGTCGAGGCCACGGTGGCCACAGATACGGAGAACGCAGGTTTGGGCACATTGGCCATGGCCTTGGCAATCATGGAATTGACGTAGGTCTTGTAGCCAAATATTCCGCCGAAGAGAATGACCAGGCCAATGATGACGATGGCAGAGGCTTTTTTCATGAAGGTTCTCCAGAACCAGGAACGTGAGAAGAAGGAAAGGAATTCAAGATGATTGCTCCTTGGCGCTGCTCGCCTTGCCGGAGCCGTGCTGTACCTGCTGCAATTGGGGCCCATCGGTACCGGGGTCATGCCACCAGCCACCACCTATGGCTACCAACAGGGCAGCCGTATCCTGATAGCGCTGTGAGTCCGCATTGATCACGGCAATTTTGGCGCTGTTGTAGTTCACCTCGCTGGTCAGCAGGGTCAGATAGTCCACGGCACCGCTGCGATAACCGGCCTCATTGAGATGCAAGGATTCTTCTGCGGCCTGCAAGGCCGTTTGTTCGGCTTTCAGGGTTTCTGCGTCATGTTGCAAGGCCCGCAGGGCATTGGCTACCTGGGAGAAAGCGTCGAGGACGGTGCTGCGATACTCTTGATAAGTGACTTCATAAGCGGCCTTGGCTTCGGCTTCTTGCGCCCTAAGCTTGCCCCCCTCGAAAATGGGTTGGGAGAGACTGCCTACCAGGCTCCAGATACTGCTGATGGGGTCGAAAAAGAGCCCCGGATGCGCCGCCGTAGCACCCAACGAAGCACTGAGTTGCACCGTCGGGAAGAATTGGGCCCTGGCCTCGCCGACGCTGGCGTTGGCGGCCTTCATCTGGGCAAGTGCTGCCTGGATATCCGGACGTTGCTTGAGGAGCGTCGAAGGTAGGCTGACGGGGATCCGCCCCGGTAAATGGATCTGCGCCAGAGAAAAATCATAGATCCGGACGTCGCACGGGAATTTGCCCACCAGTGTCGCGAGCTGGTGTTCATAGACGGTCAACTGCTGCTGCAGCGGCGGCAGCTTGGCCTCTTGCCCTGCCAGTTGGCTCTCCTGGGTGGCTACGTTATTGTAGGCAATGGCACCTGCCCGATATTGCAGCTGGGTCAAGCGCAGGAGTTCTCGCTCTCTGGCGATGATCTTTTGGGTTGCCTCTATCTGCGCATGGGCGGCTGCCGCTTCCACGGCAGTGGTCACGATATTCCCCGATAGTGTCAGGCGGGCTGCTTCCAGCTCCCAGCGCTGGTACTGCACCAATTCCTCACTGTTGCGATAGACGAGCCGATTTACGCCAAAGATGTCGGGGTAGTAACTGACGGCGAGACTCCCGGTAACCAGCGAGTACTTGAATCCTCCCTTGCCGCCACCGAAGGCTGCCGACGATGCCTTGGAGCGGTTGGCCTGCAGGCTGCCGCTGACCTGTGGGTAAAAGATGCTGGCATTGACCCGCGCCTCGGCCTGGGCTTCCTTGAGTTGGGCCTGGGCCTGGCCAACGCTGGGGCTGTTTTTGAGTCCGGTTTCCACCAGCGCAGTGAGGGCGGGTGAGCAGAAGAGTTTCCACCATTCTTCGTTCAGTGCCTGGCCGTATGCAAAAGTCTGTTTTTTTTCCGCCGGACCAGTGGCTGCGACGGTCTCCTTGGGGCCCTCATGGCGCGTGTACGAGATCTGCTCGCCGGGAGCCTTGGGGACTCGCAGTTTGGGTTCGAAACTACACGCAGCGAGGCCCGTCACTACGGCAAGGGCGAGTGTGGAAACGCGGATGGTGCGCAGGGCAAGAGGCATCGGTGATCTGCTCCGGAAGTTTTACCGACTGTTCGGTAGAATGAACGATGGAACATTTTAAGTCGAGGATACAATAAAATTATCATATTCGGGGTAAATTCCCACATAATTCTCGGCAAACGAGTGTGCAGCAGAACGGGAGTTTACAAGATAATATAATGCTGACTTTTGCTGTTGCGAGCGGAAATAATCAGTTTCTGGAAATCGATGGAATAAAAAAGTTACCCACCATGAGAAATGTTCCGCGTGCCAGAATCGCTTAAGTGCGTGCTCAGGATATTCCACCAGTTTTTGAAACGATCTTGTTCGATAGAATGTTGTCATAGCATCTAACAGAATTGCGACGTCAGATACCGCTAGATTCAGTCCTTTCGCAGCAGAAGGCGGAACAATATGCGCAGCATCGCCAGCCAGAAACAGCCGCCCATAGTGCATATTCTCGCAGACAAAACTGCGCATCGACACAATATTCTTCATAGTGATATTCCCTTGCTTAATCATCCATCCGTCAGCGTTCTGCATACGCAAATTTAGCTCTTCCCAAATTCTCTGGTCCGGCCACTGTTCAGTAGTCGCATTCTTGTCGCACTGGAGGTACATTCGTTGAATCGTCGGAGAGCGCGTACTGATCAGGGCGAACCCGCGTTCATGTACCCCATATACTAGCTCGCTCGCAGATCGGGGCGCATCGCACAATATTCCCAACCACGCAAACGGATACTCTCTTGTGTATTCTCTGCGCTCAGTAATAGGTATGGCGTGTCGGCACACACCATGGAAACCGTCACACCCGACGATAAAATCACATATAACGTCCCTTTTTACGCCGTCCTTAATAAATGTGACGCGAGGCTTGTTGCCATTTATATTAAACAACCCGATATCGGACACCCCGAAGAAAATCTGTCCATCCCATGACAACCTGGCCGCCACCAAGTCCTTAACGAGTTCCTGTTGTGGGTAAAGCGTTACTCCACGCCCACCAGTAAATTCAGCCACGTTGATGCGGTGAAGATTTCCATCGAACAAAAGTTCAAACCCATCATGTTGAACCCCTTCTTTCTCCATTCGGCTACTCAATCCATGACGGCCAAGTATATCTACCGTGTTATAGTCAAGTACTGCTGCCCGAACACGCGACTCTATTTTTTCACGGGTTGAAGCTTCTAATAATATGGACTCGATACCATACAAGTGTAGCAAATGACCAAGTAAAAGGCCGGTTGGACCAGCACCGATAATGCACACTTGAGTTTTTATGATGCTCACTTTTCCCTGAGAAGACATTTGCGTACCTTACCGGTTGGTCCAATTGGCATATCACTCATTTTCGCGAACCTTACCTCACCAATCTTTGGAATATTTCGCGCGGCAAATAGTTGATTGATATGCGCCCTAAGTAACACTAGATCTGCATGAGGTGGCTGTTCAAAAAATATGAAGAAAACAACCGGTGTTGCATATTCTGTCGAATACTCCGGAACTCCGACTACTACACAGTCATCAATCTCTTCAAAATGATCGAGCAACACCTCTTCCGCTAACACACTATAGAGAATCCCTGTGCGAGTTTTGATTGCATCGCACGTACGATCAACGTGGAAGAAGCTGCCTGCTGCATCTCGATAAACTAAATCCCCGGTAAGCAAGTAATCATTGAACCAAAACTTTTTATCAAAACACTTTTTTTGCCAATAACTCGCGACGGTAGGTGCCCGCACAGCGAGCATACCGACTTCACCTGTTTTAACAGGACTACCATTATCCGATAATATTTCTACATCTACCCATTCTAACGGTTCCCCAATATACCTCAGTTGATGGGCACTATCTGATGTGTGTAACACCCGGAATAATGCGCTGCCCATTTCTGACGAGGCTAGACAATCAATAAAAGTGGATCCTGGCTCGAACATTCCGTTACGGAAACTATATCCATACCTAATCAGACTGTTAATATGTTTCTGATGTGCCGCGTCGCCGATGCTTACCCACCATGCGATCGAATCGAACGAATGCTGGGATGTATTCAGTTTTTCGGAAGAAAGGCTTACGTAGCGATAAGGGAAGGAAATGACGACTGACGGTTTGAATCTGGTAATCGCATCCTTGATGGTGGCTTCCGTCGCAGTTTCAACCACCATAAAACTGATCTGCGCCAGAGTAGCACGCATGAAATACGTAAGAGATGAATGATGCGCATTAGGCAGCAAAGAAAGTATCTTGCAGGTTCCTTCTTTCACAGGCGTCGAAACGAACTCAGGCGGATCCATGAGAAACTGGTCGACACCGTAACACATACTTTTGTGCCGGTAAGCAACTGGTTTTGGTGTACCCGTGGTTCCGGAGGTATGACAAATAACGACGATGTCGTCAGGGCGGTGCTGGTAGAGGTCGACGAAATCCCTGTTCGAAGAATAAAAACTATCTTCGAGTGACGGAGGCGACGTAACATTGGCACCATTCCCTAAGTATCGCTTTACTGTCTCTAACCGGTCGGCGTCAGTCACGACCAAGCGAACACCAACGTCAGCGAAAAACTCTGCAGCGGTTATTTCAGGCAATTGGCCGTTTACCAAGACTGGAATTGCACCAATATTGTTAAGCCCGAGATAGTGCCAGTAGTAATCTATGTTCCCACGAAGATAAATTCCAATCAGGTCTTGAGAACAAATATTTCGGCGGCGATACCATTCCCCAATATATAAACTTAAGCGTCTAATGTCATTCAGTGATAATGTGGCTGGCAGCCCTCGCTCCGATTTAAGCCAAGGTTCCGTAATGTACTGTATATAATACGGGGCATTTGGATCAGGTACAACTTCGCTCGCTACATGAATAAAGTTACCAGCCCCGTAATTTGGGTATTGAATGATCTTCTCTCTAATTTCCTTACACAGCATATATTGTCCTCCAATGAACTAAAGTCTTGTAAGAACATCTTCACGCACGCAATTAGCGAGACACCACAAAGGGTGTCTGATTCGCCTCGTAGATACACCGCCATTCGTCTGTAAGCGGATGAATCTGCAACGGATGCGGCGGGTTATAAGCGATCTCGGATACTGCCCGAATGCCATGCAAAGCGTTTACCGCCCAAATCGGACACTCTAATACCGCAGCAAGGGGCTTGGCTAAACACTTTTGCCGGACTCCTTTTTTTTTGGCAATGCCGAATACTATTTCCCGAGTCACCCCATGGAGGATTGGAAGATCAAGCGGCGGCGCGCAGAGTATATCGCCCTCCCACCACATAATACTGGTCGTCAGTCCTTCCAAAACTACGCCAGTGTCTGTCGTAAGCACAGCCTCATCGGAGCCAGTTTTTTTGATCTGCTTTCTAATTCGCTCAAGAATATCAATGTCTGGACCTTTGATGCGGGGTTGCGTACGTGGGTCATGCCAGCTCAGTGGATCAAGGCGAATCCGATCTGAACGTTCCGGCGCGGAACGCACACGAACGCCTAAACTTGGCTGCGGTAGGTCAGCGCATAGCACCAGTTCCGCGCGTGGAAACCAATGACCTTTTGTGGGGATCACCGTGATCAATTCATTCCAGAACTTTTCAATATAATGCCTATTCAGCCCGCCAATACGTACACACGCTTCTCGGAATCGGTCTCTATGCCGTAGTGGCTCATTGCTCATACCATCTTTGACTAACCATGAATCTGCAACCAAGAGAAAACCCGTTGGAACATCTGCGTGTTCTAGCCCGTTTATTGTCCATCGGAAATATTCAAACAGTTTCATTCTCTTCTCCCATTAATTATTTAATTTTTCGGTAGACGAATCACTAGCGGTATGATTCTCCAGTCCAGGGAATTTCGTTCCTGTCAGACGTAGTAGAGGGGTCGCCTTGACCGCAGTTTCTTCCAATTCGTCGTCAGGATCTGAGAGTACGGTAATTGCTCCACCTATGCCGTAAGTGATCTCCTTTGGTGTCATGATTAGTGTGCGAATAACAATGCTGAGGTCAACCGGCCCGGACAAGGAGAAGTAACCGAGCGCACCTGAGTAGACCCCGCGGGCCCCGCCTTCTAGTTTGTCGATAATCTGCATAGTTCTAACTTTCGGTGCGCCTGTCATTGAACCCCCAGGGAAGGCAGCACGTACACAATCAACCACAGAACAATCCGATCGCAGTTGAGCCTGAACAGTGCTGACCATCTGATGGACAGTGGCGTAACTTTCGATATCAAAAAGCTTCGGCACACGTACGGTTCCGATTTCCGCACATTTTCCCAGGACATTGCGTACGAGATCGACGATCATAAGATATTCTGCGCGCTCTTTTTCACTGTTGCGGAGATCTACGGCATATGAACTGTCCAGTACCC
>JBFXIU010000048.1:0-18072 GCA_050175615.1 Porticoccaceae bacterium
AATCAGCTGATTTACCGCTTTATTAGGCTACTGCACACATATGTCCTGGTGTTCAGTTGGTTTCGATTAAGGATTCCTGCCTACGCAGGAATGACGGTGTGAAATATTCCGGACAGTAGTGCGCGCATGCGGGAATCTATCATCGCTTGATTTTTCTGGACTCCCGCCTGCGCGGGAGTGACGGAAACAGAGTTAATCAGAGTTTCCTTAAGTGTCTGGCGGTGGTGTTAGATACTGAGTCTTGAACAATTCGGTGAATTCATGCGCCGGCATGGGCTTGTTGAAGTAAAAACCCTGTACCTCGTCACAGGCGTTGTTCTTGAGAAAATCCGCCTGCTCCTGTGTTTCTACACCCTGGGCGACAACGGTCAAGCCCAGGGATTTACCCATGGTGACGATGGCCTGGGCGAGGGCTTTGTCGACGCCGGCATCGGCAATATCGCGAATAAAGGTACGGTCGATCTTTATGGCGTCGAGGGGAAACTGCTTCAGCATGGCGAGAGACGAATAGCCAACACCAAAATTATCGATGGCAATGCGCACACCGATTTCTTTGAGGCGATTGAGTACCTGCAAGGCTTTGTCGACATCCTGCATCAGCACATGCTCGCTGATTTCCAGCTCCAGCAGACTGGCGTCCATGCCGGTTTCTTTAAGCGCCGTTACTATGGAGGCGCACAGATTGTCATTAAAAAACTGTTTCGCGGTTAAGTTCACGGCAATGCTCAACCGGGGAAGCCCTTCCTGCTGCCAGCGCACGTTCTGTTCGCAGGCGGTTTTTATCACCCAGTTGCCAATGGGAATCAGTAGGCCAATGTCATCGGCCACCTGAAGAAAGCGTAAAGGGGCAACCATGCCAAGGTCTGGATGTTGCCAGCGCAACAGGGCTTCCATGCCGGTTACCTTGCCACTGATCACATCCCGTTTCGCCTGGTAGTACAGTTCAAGCTCTTTCTTCTCGAGGGCGTTGCGCAGGCTGGATTCAAGCGTCAGACGCTCAAGGGATTCCGCCTGGAGTTTTTCGGAATAGAGCTGGAAGTTGTTTTTGCCCTCTTCCTTCACCTTGTACATGGCGATATCGGCATTTTTGGTCAGGGTTTGTTCGTCGAGACCGTCATCAGGATAGGTACTGATGCCGATGCTGGCGGTAACCCCGAACTCCTGCCCAGACAGCGTGAAGGGTTTGGCAACTGTGGCGACGATTTTCTTCGCCACGGTGAGAACGTAGGCGCTCTCATCCAATTCGGGCAACATCACCACAAATTCATCGCCGCCAAGGCGGGCGACGGTGTCGCTGTCGCGCAGGCAGCTTTTCAGGCGTTCGGCAACTTCTTGAAGCAACTGGTCTCCGGCATCGTGACCCAGAGTGTCGTTGATATGCTTGAAGTGGTCGAGATCCAGAAACAGCACCGCGAGTTTTTTGTGGTTGCGCTGCGCCAGACTTATACTCTGATTGAGCAGTTTGCTGAACAAACTGCGGTTGGGAAGCCCGGTAAGGCCGTCATGGTAGGCGAGATATTCGATCTGCTCGGCGTGGTCAATACGCGCCTGGATCTCCTGGCGGCGGATTTTTGCCAGGTTGTAGCTCATGCGCCACAACAGGCCGATGACCAAAAGCAGGAGAGCGTTGGCGCCAGTTGCCCGCCACAGATAGGTCTTTGCGTATTGTGCCGCTTCGGCAAGCTGCTCCTCCCGGGACAAGCCAACAATCACTGCCAGGGGGAATTCGTAGAGTTCGCGGGCGCTCAGGTAGCGTATCTGGCCGTCGATGGGCGAGGTGGCGATGACGGCTTTGGTTTCAAAGCTGTCCATCTCTGCCATCAATGTTTGGTAGTCCAGGGTTTGCCGGGCGGAAATGTTGTCGCCCAGGCGCCTGACCTTGACGAGGCCATCTGTGCCCACCAGGCCGAGCAAACCCTGGTCACCCATTTTGTCAGCATCGTAGCTGCTGACAAAAAATGCGGCGTCCACTTCAATAATGCTGACGCCGGCAAAGCGGCCGTCGGAGCCATTGATGCGATGGCTGAACTGAAGAGTAAATTGCTCCCCATCCTTCTGGGGCTTGACGGAATTGATGTGGAGGAGCTCGCCCTGCTGGTGCCGTTTGAAGATGGCCGGATTCAACGGCAGCGGGGCTGAATCCGCCGTGCTGGCGACCACCTCCCCGGTGGTGTCGGCAATAGTCACAGTGAATAGAAATGGCGATGGCAGCAACTCGTAATCCGCCAGAGTGGACAGCAGCCCCTCCTTGCCCTGGCGGTCATAGGCGAACTGGATCACTTTAAAGTTTTGGGTAATCTCCCTGAGAACGCGAACCACCTGTGCTTCGTAGGTGTCGGTGAGTTCTCTAGTCAGAGCCAGTGCATTTTGCTCGGCGTTGCGGCGTTCAATCTGGACAAGGTTCAGGGTTGTCGCCCACAGAATGATCATGATAGCGACAGCGAAAAGCGGGAACAGAATATTCGACTCCGTCACCCTGTGAGCGGAACGGAGCAGCCGTTTGATAACAGACTTCCAGGTACCTTCAGCCGACATAATGCATCCTTATTGTGTCAATCTGTTGTGCTTCCAGGATCGTTAAAAGCGGAGGATCATCAGGGTACGATATCAACAATTTTCACGTCCGCGCTGGCATTGCCCTTTTGGATATAACCTATGCCACGGGGGTTGTTGGCAATAAATTTTTTCACTTCAGCGTCGTTTGCCAGCTGTTTTGGTGGCTGCCCTCTGCCGGTAAAAATAATTTTTGACCAGTGAGCCTTTAGTTGCGCCTGAGACCAACCCAGATTTTCAGTATAGAAGGTTTTTCTAATGGCGTTGGTTTCCAGTTGATCGACGGGAATGACGCGGCCGCCGTCGGGAAAACCACTGGATCGCCCCAGAAACAGATTGGCCAGCTGTGTTCTTGTCAACGTGGCCAGGGGATTTTCCGGTGACACGACCACGGCCACTTCTGCCCTGGCAGAGAAGCCTGCCAGTCCAATCAGCAGAGATGCCAGGGTTATTCTGATGGCTCTCCTGAAGGCAGCCATTAGAAAACAAAGTCCACAGAGAGACTGAACAGATTGGCGTTATCCCCAGGTTCAAAGCCAGGCTGGACGTTCACCAAACGACCGCTGGAATTGGAGCCGGCTTCGGTGCGCAGGTGCTGAAACTGCATTTTGACGGCGACATTGGCCAACGCATCCCAGCGCACGCCGGCGGTAAGGCTCTCCTGGTGAAAGGCAAAAGCGTTGATGGGAATTTCGAGGTTGGTATTGAGCGCTATCGCTGTTTGCGCCTGATTCTCCGTCAGGCCTTCCAGGGGAATGTCCGGGGTGTAGAGGCTGTCGGGCTTGAGGTGGGCGGCGGTGATATAGGGCATGATGGCGCCAAACTGGTAACCGACAGTGACATACCAGGCCTTGAGATTGGAAACAAAGGTCGCTCTATTGATGTCGGCTCTGGCCCACTCCCCGCGAAACAGCCAATTGCCCTGGTTGTGGCGCGCACCCAGAGTAAAGATGGTGTACTGGGAATTATCGCTGCGAAACTGGTTGTCAATATCCAGCGCCTGCTGGCCAGCGGCTCCTGGGGTGTTGGCACCAAAATCGCGAAAGCCGTCAAAAAGGTCGTTGAGAAACGGAGAGCTAATATCCAAATCCAGTGAAGTATAAGAAAGCCTGAATAATGTCGAGCGGTATTCCAGACTGTGGACGAGGTGAAGGGCATTGCTGACATCCACCTCACTGTTGCCGTAAAACTTTTTCAGGATCTCGCCATAGGACGCCTGCAGAGTGTGGGTGGCGTCCCCCAGGTTCAGGCGGTACATCAGGTCGATGCCGTCCTTGTTGGTAATGGGGTTGACGTCGTAGAGCTCCTGGGGCGGGCGCATCCAGGGATAGGTGTAAGCCACCAGGCGGGTTTCCGACTCCATAAAGGTGGGTGCGACAATACGGCCAACCCTGATGGTGAAATCCGGCGTTAACTCATAGTTGAGATAGGCCCACTCGGTTTTGGGGTCGTAGCTGCCGTCATGCTGGTATTGGGAAACCATTTGAATGACCGCGGACAGTCTGTTGTTGAAGTGGGCATCCAGCTGTAGCCCCAACTTGCTGTCTACGGAGAAAGCAACAGACTCAGAATAGCCTGCACCATCGGGCTGAAAAAAATTGCCCAAATAATCGGCATTATCCTGGCTCGAATGGGTGGCGCCCAGGGTGCCAAAACCACGCAGACTCAGCTCCGGCCAATTGCTTTCATTGGCACAGGCGAGCTGAGTATTGATGCCGGCAGCCATCAATAGAACAGCAACACCTTTGGCAGCGGCTGCCGAAGCTGTTCTGGCAATCAATTTACGGCGCGAGTTGTACATCAGCATGGTATAAAACAATCCACCTTGTTATTTTTTCGAGTTCAATCAGGTGCAGCGGTCAGGACAAGCGCTTTGCGAACCTAGCCCATCCCTGTAAATAATTCAATAGTTGGGTTTTTATTATACAGACTGTCAACAATGGGTTGTTTTCGGTGTGATCAGCGCAATGCATGCCGCGACGAAAGGTATTGTTACAGCAAACACCCGGCCTTTAGACGTGCCCTTAGTTCGTTTGCGCAGCGGCAAGCAAAATATCAGCAACCTGCTGCGGCTGGTCGATCATAATGGAATGGCCGCTGTTTTCGATACCTATCACGCGATCACTGGGTTGGTCGCGAAATTGATCGTACATGCCGTCACAAATACCGCCGCTGGCATAGATAAAAAAGCGTCGCGCCACTTGCCGATAACGCCCGCTTAACGGCAATTGCTCAACGAAGCAGGCGAAGGGGTGGGGCGTGGTTTTGGCATCCAGCCACGGCCAGTGTTCGGGCTTGGTATCCCGCGCCGAAGCCGTTGGCGGCGCAATGGTGAGGCCGGCGCCATCGCCTGCAGCTGTCAAAAAAGGTGCCAGATACTCTGGCCGCAAGCTGAACAGGGTGCTGCCATCCTCAGGCACCAGGGCATCGAGATAAACCAGGCTGCTGATACGCTCTGCAAGCCGGTCGGCAACGCCGGTGATGACCATGCCGCCATAGGAATGCCCAACGAGAACAATGTCGTCAAGATCTTCCCAGAGAATGGTGTTCACAACGTCGACAATATGGGTTTCCAGATTGATGGTCATGCCGGAAAGGTGTGACCTTTCGCCAAGGCCGGTCAGTGTTGGCGTGTAAACCTCGTAGCCAGTGCTGCGCAGCAGTCGCGCCAGGAGGCGGTAACTCCAGCCCCCCTGCCAGCCGCCGTGAACCAGGACAAATGTTTTCATTTTGACTCCGATTAGTAGCCCCCGCTGCCGAAGACTCTGGCTTTCAGCATTTCCAGCTCGCTTTTGATGTCCTCGGGAAGGTGAGTGCCACTCGAGCCGCTGTAAAAAAACAGCAGATAATTTTCGTATTCCCCATAACAGCGCCGGGCAACCGGGTTTTCAGTGTATTCGAGCATACATTGCTTGAGATACATATCGGCAAGAGAATAATAAAAACGGTATTCCAGCAAGCGATCGCTGACAGCCAGCCAGTACAGCCACTGGGGCACCCTACTGGCATCGGTTTCCTGGTTTAAGGCGCGATACAGTTGCCCTCGAAGCCAGACAATCTGTGGTCGCTGGGTTTCCGGCAAGAAAATATGGCCGGGGGATTCATTGCCGTTGCCGTCAAGCCAGGTTTCAGCGAGGTTTTTCAGGGTATTCCGGCTTGGCTGTTTGCTGATGTCTGTGCGTTTTTCCAGCTCACCGAGCCCGTCGAGCCAGGCAAGGACATCTTGTTTCAGCGTAGCACTGATGTTCTCCCCCTGGCTTAGCTCAGCAATAAGGCTGTGAACGGCAGCGGATGATTTCTGTATCTGCAGCGCGGTGAGCAGCAGGCGTTCAAAGGCGGATCTGGTGCGGTTGTCGTCTGCGAGGGTTTGCTGTTGGTGAAGCCAGTTTTTATAGGCGTCAAAGGCGCGATCGTATTGCCGTGTCATAAACAGAAATTCAGCGTTGCTAAAAGGATTCACTGTACTGACGCTGACTGTCGGCGCCAGCCATGCGGCGGCCTGGTCATCCTGAGTGTGACAGGTGGCGCAGACACTGATAGCACTGCCCAGCAAATTCACGGCGTATGACTCTCGCCCCTGAGTGAGTTCAGTCTGAGCTTGCTCCAGCTGGCTGGCGATAACCTCATAAGAGATCTGGTAGGTATCAGACCTGGGCGCAACCGTTGTCGCTATCTTCTCGACATGGGTTTGCATATCTTTAACGCTGCTGGCGATCAGCGCCCTGCTCCCTGGCGTTAGCGGCTGATCGGAGTCATAGATAAATGGCAGCAACAGCTGCACATCATCCGCGAGCCTGCGCATGTTGTCGGCAATGGCTTGGTCGTCAGTGGAAGGTTGTGCCTGGGCGGCGATAACCCAGGGCAGCAGCACAGCGGTGGCTGCCAGCTTGAACAGCAATTGCGAACGCGGAATTAAGAACATGCTTACTCTCCAGGACAGCTTTTTTCAATATTTTCAGAGTAGCCGCAAATCTATGTCGCTTTTGATCAGAGGCAAATAAACCCGGCAAGTGGCGACTACAACCGCGCTCCAAACGACCGCCGCACTGTGGCCAAGCCCGCTAGGCCAACAGCGCCAGCACGATCAAACCCAACTTGGCATACATCGGCTGACGATTGACAATGGGAGGAGCGTCGTAACCGTCGAGCAGAGCCTGCCAGTCGCGTTCACAAAAATGCATTTCCGGTGTTCTGCGTTGCAGCTTGTCCAAAGATCGCCGCAGCCGCTTGAGGTTGGCGAATTTCCAGCTGCCATCCGCCCGAATGGCACTTTTGTCAAAATCAATGAGCCAAGGGCGGTATTCGGTATCGAGAAGAATATTGGAGGCATTGAGGTCAGCATGATACACATTGGCTGCATGGAAGCGGGAAAGGGTTTTGCCAATGCGCTGCCATTGCGAAACACTGAGGGGTTCCAATCTCAGATGTTGGTATAAGGTTTTGGCACCGGGGATACGCTTACTGATCAGGTCGCCGCGATAGCTCAGCGCCCCGCCATGCTGGCAACGGGCGGCAACAGGGACTGGGACAGGCAGTTTTTGTTTGTGAAGTTCGGTCAGCAGGCGAAATTCAGCGAGCATTCTTGGCGAGCTGCCGGGCAGCCGGGCAGCCGGGCATAAGTATCGCGCACCAGGCGACCGATGAGGCCACCGCGATAATAGTGTTTCAACACCAGGTCAGCACCTTGGTATTCAAAGAACAGCGCACAACCCCGCTCTGTATCAGCGGTATTGACCCTGGAAGGGCAGCCGGTATCAAACGGGGCTTCCGGTCTATCCAGCAATTCGTTGTTATAAAGAATGCAGGTGTTGTTTTTGTTATAAATTTTATAGGTCAAGGGGCGGCTTCTGTCGATTAATTGGGCGATGGTGTATTCCTATTCCAGTTCCGGTGCTAGCTGCCTGAATTGTACTTCGCTATGATGCGCGAAACAATTAGTTGGCGAAAGAACAGTGAATACCCTATGAATCAGGATTATCCAATTCCTGCACCCCGCTGGCACGATCCGCTGGTCAGCCTGTTTCTGCGCATGGCTGCCAGTGGTTGGGCGCCGGCACGCTGGTTTCGCCCGCCGCTGCCAGAAATCGACAGCCGCACCGCCCGCAAGGGCAACCTCAATATCGAGATCGTCAGCCACTGCTGGCAATATGCCCATTTTCTCGTCTACCAACTGAGCTCTCTGGTACGCTTTCCCCCGCAGCAGGCGCAGGTCACCATGACCGTATATTACTGCGAAGAAGACCGGAATACGGCGGAGCTTCTCGCCTATTTCGGCGCTATGAAAGTTAGTAACCTGCACTGGCAGTGGCGCGCCCTGCCCCGCCAGGCGTTGTTTCGGCGCGCTATTGGCCGCAACCAGGCTGCCCTGGCCACCACTGCCGACTGGATCTGGTTTACCGACTGCGACCTGATGTTTCGCCAAGGCTGTCTCGACGGGCTGGTTGAGGAATTACAGGGGCGCAGAGACGCCCTTGTTTTTCCACGCATTGAGCGGGTGACACCCCTGCTGGCGAATGAGGATCCATTATTGAATCCGCAGCTGAATACCCAGCGCCTGGCGGACATCGACGACAGCCATTTCAGCGAACTGCCCCGCGATCGGGCAACCGGCCCCCTGCAGATTACCCACGGCGATGTGGCGCGGGCTGTGGGCTATTGCGCGAAACTCCATTACTACCAACAGCCGTCGGCGACCTGGCGCAAGGCACGGGAAGACCGCGCGTTTCGCTGGCTTCTGGGCACCCAGGGAACGCCCCTGGATATTCCCGCCGTCTACCGTATTCGCCATGAAACCAAGGGGCGTTATACGGGCAGCGCCCGCAATACGAAATTGCGGGGAGCCATTCGCCGTGTGGCAATGCGCTTTAAGGAAAGCAAATAATGGCCAGCCTGCATTTTGTTATTTTCGCCTTCAACCGCGGGCAATTTTTGGCGAACTGTATTGATTCTATCGAGCGTTGTGCCCCCCAGTGCCCGGTGACCATTTTCGATGACAACAGTGACGATCCCCAGACCCGCGACGTATTGGCAGCACTGGGGCAACGCTACCGAATTCTGACTCCGCAATCGCTGTCCTCGAGCAATGACAGTAAACACGGCGGACTCTATACCAATATGGAAGCCGCCTTGTCCGCCCTGGATGATGACGATCTCATCTGCACTCTTCAGGACGATATGCAACTGGTAAGACCGCTGGACGACGCTGACATCCAGGCAATGGCCAGGTTTATCGACGCCGAACCCAATCGCTGCTTTCTGCACCATGCGTTTATGAAAGGTGCAGAACGGGACAAGACCACCATAAGTTACGATAACAACGGCAACGTCTATTACGCCGAGCGCCCCGGCAGCAGTGCGGGTCAATATTATTCGGATATTTTCATTGCCCCCGTAAAATGCTTGCGCCGTGCAGGCTGGCACTTTCTGCCCCGCGAAGCCGCCAATGAAAAACAGGCGCGGGCGCTGTTTGCACCCATGGCCTATCTGGCCAATCCGTTTGCCGTCTGGCTGCCGGCGGCGACAGCATGGCGCGGCAAGCGCCGCACCTGGGCACTGCGTCGGGGCGAAAAACGCCATCGCTGCGGCTTTCATCCTGTGCGGATTATGGATGCCGACCAAAATAATCAGTTTCTATGTCGCGACGCTGCACGCCTGCCCATTGCCGAAGACTGGTTAACCCTGAAAGGCGAGTCATTGCAAAAACCCTGGGTGTATCACCCCCTGCAGAACAGCCGCTGGCTTAAGTGGTTAAACAGCGCCGAACTGAAATTGCGGAAATGCTGAACACAGAGAACAACATCGCCCCGCCGACATTGCTCACCGTCACCTGGTCTGGAGATCTCGACCATTTTGCCATGCTCCGCCAATCCCTGTCCCGGTCGGCGCTGGCGAACTGCCCTCACCTTGTTATCGTTCAGAGTGAAGATCTGGCGCTGTTTGAAAAATTCCGCGCCCCGGGCTTAACGCTGACAACCTCTGCGGATGTGCTGCCCGCGGAAGTTGAAGAGCGGCGGCGCAATGCCCGCCGCCAGCAACAGCGCTGGGGGCGGCGGGGAACTGTGCTGGCAGGAAGTCTGGCAAGGCATCTGGGCTGGCCGCGCTGGGTTCGCTATACCGGCTGGCATACCCAGCAATTGTGCAAGCTCGCAGCCGCAGCCTCCAGCTCCACGCAGACCCTTGTCGCAATGGATTCCGATCTGATTGTCACCCCCCATGCCCGAATAACAGATTTTGTCTCAGCGCAAACGGGAATAGTGCATTGCTTTGAGCACTGGCTGGGAACGGATCAACTGTCCCGCAAGGTTCAGCACTGGCAGCACAGTGCCCGCCGCTTATTACAACTGCCAGAACAGGACAAAGGCCGCGCCGACGCCTATTACGACACACCCTTTATCTTTGATAAAGATGCCGTCAACGGCATGCTGGAGTGGCTGGAATGTCGCTATCAACAACCCTGGTGGCAGAGTCTCGTCAACTGCCCGCCGCGGCAGTGGTCGGAATTTGGCCTGTACCGGGCATGGCTGCGGCACTATTACCGGGGAACTGTGCAATGGCAGGACGTTAATTCCATCGGCTACCTTTACGATGCCAGCAACCTCGAGCGCCTCAGCGCCGAGTTTCGCGAACTGGTACACGGGCGGCACTGCCACTATGTCACCATTCACTCCCAGAGCAGTGGCCGCCAAAACTGGCATCCAGAGAATTACGCCGAAACCCTTATGGGCTTGCTGGACGAGCCCGGCTTGTAACCAGCGTCCAGCAGCTCCTGGATACCCTGGGGCGTGCGTATCACCTTTTCCCTGACACTGGCTTGACGCAGCGCCTTGTTGGCGGCGACCCTCTCGGCATCGACATAACCCCGGGCGTGATCGAGATGGATGACAATGGCGTCGTAGCGCACATGGCGGGGCTTGATACCGGCATTCACCAAACGCACGCCAAATTCGCGGTCTTCCCCACCCCAGGGCATACGTTCATCGAGACCATTGACCCGAAGAATATCGCCACGCCACACGGAGGCATTGGAGCCCTTGAGATTACATTTGGCCGGTGTCAGGCGGTTAAATAGCGGCGCCCAGCACTTGCTGGCGGATATTTTCAATGTTTTACGATGGCGGGGCAGCCCGTGCTGATAGAGCCAGCGCTTGTCAAAACAGCGGCCGCTTTCAATGTCGTCGCGAGTAATCAGCTGGCTGGTCGCCATGGGCAGTTTGTAATAGCTGCCGGAAAGGTAATAGCCGGGCTCGGCGCGGCGCAAATGGGTATCGACAAAGTCCGCTCGAGGAATGCAGTCGCCGTCACTGAACAGAATGTAGTCTGTGCTGGCGTGAAGAACGGCTTTGTTGAGAATCCGGCACTTGCGAAAGCCCTTATCAGACTGCCATACATGGAGGATTGGCACCGGGCTTAGGGGTCGCAACCGCGCTATCAAGGCAGCGGTTTCCGCGCCGGAACCGTCATCGGCAACAATCAGCTCAAAGTCGGTGCGGCTCTGGCAGAAATAGCCATAAAGGACTTTTTCAAGCCAGGCGGGCGAGTTGTATGTGGACAAGAGGACACTGGCTTGCATAAGGGCATTTTACACGCAAATCGCCGAAAGTTGCCAAGCCTAGCAAACAGCAATTAAAACCCTTTGCTGATAGTTATTTTAAGGATTCTCTAACCCATTCTGTTTTCGTCACTCCCGCGCAGGAACGTCAGCCTCGACTTGATCAGGGGCTAGAAAAATCAGAGAATTATGGATTCCTGCCTACGCAGGAATAACGGCGTGAAATATTTCGCACACCACTGCACCCATGCCGGAATGACATTAGTTAATGAATTCCCCAGCTCGATTCGCCAAGCCAGACATCAACAGCATCAGCCGCCATGGGCTTGGCCATCAAATATCCCTGGGCGCTATTACAACCCAAACCTTTCAGCGCATCCCACACCTCGGCGGTTTCGACACCTTCGGCAACAACAGAAAGATTCAACCCATGGGCAAGGGCAACAGTGGAATTGACAATCACTTTTGCATCGGTATTTTTGAGCATATCGATGACAAAGGATTTGTCGATTTTAATGGCGTTAAAAGGCAGTTTCTTCAAGGATCCCAAGCAGGAAAATCCGGTGCCAAAATCATCTATATACAGGGATATTCCCATGGCGCGAAGCCTGGTCAATTGCTGAAAGGCAAATTCCGGATCTTCAAGAATGGCGCTTTCAGTAATTTCAATTTCCAGGGTTCCCGGCTCCAGCTGCCAACGCGTCACCAGCTCTGCGATAAAATCACACAAACCGCTGTCGTGAATGTCCTGAGGAGAAAGATTCACGGCCACAGGCAGGTGAATTTCTTTTTGCTGCCACAGCTGCAGCTGTTGCGCAGCAGTCTCCAGCACCCAGCGACTGAGGCGATGAATCATGCCTGTTTGCTCTGCAACTCTGACAAATACGTCTGGAGGAATAAAGCCGTCCTCAGGGTGGAACCATCTCGCCAAGGCTTCAAAACCGAGAACACTGCCAGAGGCCATACAAATTTTGGGCTGATAAAAAAGCTCCAGCTGATTTTTCTCAAGGCCTTCATGGAGCTTGCCCGCCAGCTCGAGAAGATATTTTTTGTTTTTATTGTCTCTGGGCGAGTACAAGGCGCAATCGTCTTTGTTGTCCCTGGCCAAATGCAGCGCTGTCACCGCCTGCTGGATCAATTCTGGGGGATTGGTGCCATTAAGAGGATAAAGTGAAATTCCCGTCCGGGCATGTATAGCCAGATTTAAATCGCGAAGTTGATAGCGCTGCCTGCCAATAACGGCCAGAAGGTTCTTTGCCCTTACCTTGGCATCAGCGGCACTTGCTCCTGGCAGAAAAACGGCAATTTCGTCATTTTGAAGGCGAGCCACTCGCTCATTGGGCAATAATTCTTTGCCGACCCTGGTCGCGACCTCTCTTAATAGCTCATTGCCAATCTCATAACCCAGGGAGGCGGTTATGTCACGAAGTCTGTCCATTCCGATATTGAGCAGCGCAAACTGGCTATCTTCCCTGGACTGATTGGCGATGGTCTCCCCCAGCCATATCACCAGTTGGCTGTAGTTGGGCAACCCGGTAAAGGGGTCATGGTAAGCGGTGTAGCGAATTTTCTCTTCCGCTTCTTCCTTTTTCAGACGGGTTCGCAGGGCGTTAATACCAAAGGCCAAATCCTGGGACATCTCCTCCAGAATCGACTGCTCCTTGCTATCAAAACCGTTATTCTGCTCAGAATAAATGGTAAAGACCCCAACGGCATGACCGTTGATCACCAGAGGCATGGCAATACTGGAACGAAGTTTGAACTGCTCGACAAGCGCAAGCCACTGGGTGGTGTTGATGTCGTTGCAAACATTGTTTGATACCACTGTCCGCGCCGTTCTGATGGCTCGCCCTGCACCACTTGCCCCGTCAGCGGACTCGCACCAGGCAGGGTCAAACTGGCCGCTGCCCCCCGCCTGGCTGACCACGGCAATGGTCTTGTCATCATTTTCCTGGACATAGCCCACCCACGCCAGCGGGTAACCGCCCACATCCACCGCAACGAGGCACATTTCTCTCAGCAACTCCGCTTCATCGACGGCGCGCAGGAGCGCATGGTTACCGGAACTCAGTGTTTCCAGTGCCCGGTTGATTCTCAACAGCTCAGAATCCTGTTGTTCAATTTTTTGATACTTCTCGTCCAGAGATTTGGCCATGGCGTCAAAGCTGTTGGCCAGGCCGGCCATTTCAGTCACCGGCAGGTTCAGCCCGACACGGGCTTTCAGGTTGCCGCTGCGAAGTTCCTGGCTGGCTCGCGTGAGCACGTCGATAGGTTCAAGAACCAGGCGCCGCGCCCATAACCAGGCACCGCTGAGAGCCGCCAGGGAAACGAGAAACAAGCCGATGATCTGCTTCATGAACAGTGCATCGATGTCTCCATAGGCAGACTTACTGGAGATACTGACAATAATGCGGGGAAAGTGACCATTCCAATCGGGCAACAGTGTTGAGGCAAACAGGCGAACATCACCGCTGGCATTGCTGAAATCACCGATGGTTTCTTTCGCGCCCGACAATTTTGGCAGAGAATATCCCTGACCAAAGGGTTTGCCGATCAAACCGTCGTCGGGATAGCGCATTAAAATAGTTCCGTCACCGGCAACCAGTGTGGCGATAGTACTCTCAGGCAGTGGAATCCGCGACAGATCCTGGCTCAACCAGCCCAGATCCAGAGCGACAAAAACCACGGCGGCAATATTTCCCGCCGTATCGCGCAGAGGATAGCCGGCATTGAGGCTACCGCGCCCGGTAATAAATCCTACCTGGTAATCGCCAACGGCAAAACCACCGGTTTCCAGGGTGCGGCGAAAATACCCGCGGTTATCGAGGCGAATATTTTTATCAAAGGGAAGAGCGCTGCACATCACTTCGCCACCCAGGGCGATGACGCCCAGATTGGCGTATTCGGGCTGGCGCTGGCGGATTTCTGCCAGGACGCTACTGCAGTCACTGCCCCCGGCGAGTAATTTTTCCGGCTCAAGCTGAGCCAATAGGGTCAATGTTTGGCGGGCATCATCTATACGGCGGCTTTGGTCAAGCGCAATATGCTGTGCCAGGCGCAGAGCCGTCATCTGCGTTTGTCGAGTTTCCATGTTCCTGGTGAAGACCGCGTTGTAGCTCGCCAACCCCCAGAGAACCAGAATTGCCGATGCTAACGGAATCAATAATCTTCCGTGGATGCTACTGAATAATTTCATAGCACAGAGAGACTCCTTGCTCTATTCCATGGCCACCGCATCCTATGTGCTCCAACTGCAAACCCGTGACGCTTGTTATCGTTGATTTACACTGAGCCTAGGCTTTTACTCAGGATAGTCTTTATATTAATGGTTGCAAACAAGAAAATTGCCTGCAGCGACACAAAGTCCACAGCAGAGGAGAGATCCGGGAACTACTCGACCCGTCTATTTTTGTCCGGTATAGAAATATTCAGTGGTTAGCCAGTGGCGGTATTTATCCATAGCCATGGGTTTTGCCAATAAATAACCCTGCCCGACATCACAGCCCATGGCCTCGAGCTTATCGAGGGTCTCATTGTTTTCAATGCCTTCGGCCACCACTTTATGACCAAAATTATGCGCCAGACGAATAATGGATTCGACGATTTTTTCATCGTCGCTATTCCTGTTCATGGCCTTTACGAATGACTGGTCAATTTTTATTTCGTCGGCTGGAATGATTTTAAAGTAAGAGAGGGAAGAAAATCCCGTACCAAAATCATCAATGGACACTTTCACACCCAGCTCTCGCAGCTGAGACAAGTGGCTAAAGCACAGCCTGGGGTTTTGCATTAACAGGGTTTCCGTTATTTCCAATGTCAGCCGCTGGGGCGGAACTCCCCATATTGCCAGCGCCGATTCAATCGTCAGAATAAAGGCCGGGTCATAAATCGACGTGGCGGATACGTTGACAGCAACACCGATATCAGGATTTAAATCGTCGAGTTCAGCAATTTCCCGCAACGCGGTGTTAATGACCCAGTCTGTCAATTGCTCAATGATTCCCGACGCTTCGGCAACGGGAATAAATTCTTCCGGATGAACGCGGCCGCCATCGGGAAGATTCCAGCGCATCAAGGCTTCAGACGCCACCGGCAGGCGGGTTTTGAGGTCAAACTTGGGTTGATAGTTCAAGCCTAAATTTTCATTGGCTATGGCTTGCTGAAGGTTGTCATGGACACGGAACAACGCCGAGTATTTATCAGAATAGGGGTTCTCGGCGACATAAAATGCACAGGTTCTACTGACTGCCGTCTCCAGGGCAAGTTCTGCCTCACACAACAATGACTCTGCACTGGCACCATGTTGCGGGAAAATGGAGATCCCCAGGGAAACATCAACCTTGATTGATTGTCCCTTGAAGACAATCGACTTTGACAAGCCATTAATCATTTTTTGGGCACTGACAGAAATCAGCTCGGGAATGGCTATATCGGTAACTATCAAGGCGATTCTGCCAGGGGCAATGCGCTCGACAGTAACCGCATTTTTAAGCATGGCCGTCAGGCGTTGCTGAACATCCTGGACAACAAACTCGCCGGCATCAAACCCCCAGAGGGAATTACAAATGCCAAGCTGGCGAATTTCAACAATGATCAGCGCCAGCACGTTATTGGATTCTGCCGCTGAATGGGTATGGGTTCTCAGATCCTCGACAAAACCACTCCAGTTAATCGAACCAGCACTCGCCACTGCTCGAGAATCAGACGAAAATATCATCGGGATCTATTCCATAGTCGCCAGGATTAAGGCTTTTGGCAATTTCAAGGGGTTTTCCTGTCTGATCTTTGCTCGTCTCGTAGAGATCCAAAGGGCGGTTTTCCGGCAGCCTGTTTTTGTTGGCATCGGTCAAGAGCAGCAATTTCGGCCGCAAGCGGCGATGGCGGTGCTCTGCAACCACAACGCCAACTTCGCCACTGGACAACTCAACCAATGAGCCCGCTGGATAAATGCCCACAGCCTGTATAAAGGCTTCAACGATTTCAGCCTGGAAATCCACATTTCTGACATTGTAGAGCACTTTGATTGCCTCACTGGCCGCCATGCCTGCGCGGTAGGGCGTATCATTGATAAGCGCATCATAACAATCGACAATACCGGCGATTCTGCCATAAACAGGAATATCTGCTCCTTTAAGCCCCCGGGGGTAGCCTCTGCCGTCATGGCGCTCGTGGTGACACAACACCATTTGCATCGCAATGCTGTCCACGCCCTGGGTATGCTCCAGCATCTTTATACTTTTGGCGACATGGGATTTTGCCAGCGTCAATTCATCTGCGGTCAATTTTCCCGGCTTGTTCAGCAGCCGATCCGACAGCAGCACTTTGCCGACATCGTTGAGCAGTGCCCCTGTGGCTATACTCAGCATGATTTTTTTTGGCAAGCCCAGTTGGCGACCGAGAGCGGCCGCCCAAATGGACGAACCTATGGCGTGGTTATAGGTGTAATCACCTTTGCGCTTTAATTTTGCCAGCAGCATACAGGCGTCTGGATTGCGAATAACGCTGTCGACTATCTGATTAATCGGATCGCGCACATCCTGCATATTGATTTTCTGGTCGCTGCGAACACCGTTATAAAAACGCGCAACCATGGTCTCGTAATCGCGGTAAACGGTTTTTGCTGTTTGTAATTCGTCGCCAAAACCCGAGGAGTCGCTGTAGGAACCAACGCGAACATTGAGAAGTTTTTCCAGCTTTTCCTTGGTCAGTGCGCCCTTGCTCGGCACGGGCATTCTGTCGGCCTTGTGAAAGGTGCGGCTGCGCCCCGTATCCACATAGACGTACTGACAGATTTCCGAAAGGGTTTCCAGCTGGTCAACAGACTTGATGATAAAGCCCTGCACCAGAAAAGGGGTATCCAGCCAGGGGCGATCGAGATCCACCACATACATTCCTATACGCAGATCCTTGACAGGAACCTTTAGATAGCGAATTGTTTCCATAGCTTTCTCTATTGTTTCATCCTTAAAAAGCTTCTTTTACCAAGGAATTGATAAAATGTTCCAGAAGTTTGAGAGACTCTGCGGTGGCAATTGTCGATACCGTCGACACCATTTCCAAGCATAGTGGTGATTGCGGCCACTCCACCCACTCCCCTTTAGAAAGCCCTGATTCATGTCATTCCCGCGCAGGCGGGAGAGACAAAACCATCATTAATCAAAACCCTCTCTAATGCTATTCAGCGACCATATAATCGCCTGTAGCTGATTATAGCGATACGCCAATAAAAGACCTAGCGGCATAAAACTGCCACTTGCGGGATCTCCATGCCATCAGCCGGGCTGCCTCCAATTTTATGCTTGACAGCTGCGAATAAGAAATATCGAGCTATTGTTATTTTTAAGCATTGCCGGGAAACGCAATAAACCCGCTGGTGGCGAAACGCACGGCCACCAGCGGGTTTATTGCGCAACAACGGTTGCTGTTTGTCGCGCGTTACTCGTGCCTGATGACACCGTGACTGGCGTCGAAGAACTTGTCGAAATGGATGCGGTGTTCGTTGATTCCCAGCTCTATCAGGGTTTCGGTAGCCGCATCAATCATGGGCGGCGGCCCGCACATATAGACATCGGTTTCATCAGAAATATAGGCTCCAGCAACATCGCCAATGGCAGTGTTGACAAATCCGCGGGCTCCCTGCCAACTGCTGCCCTCCTCTTCGTGGGACAGCACAGGAGCAAAGACAAAGGCGCCATCCCAGGCTTTTTCTATGGCTTTGAGCCGCTCTATGCCGTACAGATCATTCTGGGTTCTGGCGCCAAACAACACCACACAGGGGCGGCCAATAGGGCTTTTTACCGCCTGCTCGAGAATACTCAGCACAGGAGCCAGGCCGCTGCCACCGGCGATACAGATCATCGGCCCCTTGCCATCCCGCAGCCAGAAATTGCCCGCCGGCCCGTGCATTTTAAATTCCACATTGTCGAATTTGTCCTCAAAGAGCATACCGGTAAACTGGCCTTCGGGAACGC
>JBFXIU010000049.1:0-17998 GCA_050175615.1 Porticoccaceae bacterium
GAGAACGCCGTGGTACGGTGAAGGGAAACAGCAAGACCGCCCCCATCCTACCAACCACAACACCAGGGATTGGCAAGCGGAGCGCGCAGGCCCTTATGGGCCGGAGGCGCCAGGGATCAAAGCACTCATGGAAGCGAAAAAGTTCACAGCTCGCACCATACCTATATCAGGGCATCACAGACTCAGATGATAGGAAGAAGCTGCTATTTCGGCTACGCTATGCGTCCGGCAACTAACGACCCAAAGCGGACATAATCGCATTATGCTAGAAATTATCGTACTTAAATATAAGTAGAGATCTTCACGTATGGATGATGATTTTGAAGTTGGCTATAAGAACGCTATAGAAGCGGGTCAGCGCAATCTACGGGCAACAAAACTCCTAAGCAACTGGTGTTTTCATGCTGAGCTTACTCGATCCCCTGGTAGGGGGATGATTGAAGCTGGAACAGGCCTCCCAATCGGACATATGGGGGTACAGTGCAAGTTCTCCAAGAAAAACTCGATGATGTGTTGGCTTCTCGAAGATGGTGCATACGACTTCTACCAGAGTAACTGCAAAGATTGCAAAGAGAGGATTCCTGTCGGAGTCCCGAATATTATGGATTTTGTTGCACCAAGGGAAAAAGCTGCTGAACAAAGAAAAAAAGCCCGAGAAGAGGAAGAAAGCAAGAGGAAGCAAAAGCAAGCAGATAGGCAGAGCGAGCGAGCTGTGCTTCGTAGCCAACTCTCCCTAGAAGAAACCTTCGTTCTTGATTTGCTGGACGAGCTTGATCAGGAAGATATTGCAACGGACGACCCTCGCCTGGAGCAGCTTGCAAACCTTGCTCCTGAGGCATTTACAAGAAGGGTGGTCGACCACCTTTTGCCTGCAGTATTGCACGAGCATTTGCCTTATTCGATGTCCGGAGCAAAGGCATTGCTCAACGCATCGTTGAAACCAGAAGAAAAACTATCAGTGGCACTACGCTTGGTGTGCAGTTATGCAAAATCACCGGATGCCATTGATGTGATTTTGTCTAATGCTGAAAAGCTTTCATGTAGTCAACTAACAAACGTTGTCCATCGGTTTGTATCGATGGCATTAGGTCCATCACCCGGGGCACATATCGGGGGAGTAAGAACAGTAAAAATTGATACTGGTCCTATTCGCTCGCTCTACCAAAAAAGAAGGATAGATATTTCAGCCGAAGTCGATACTCTTTTAGGTGATGCAAACGCTGGAAAGGTCTGCGCCGCGGTAAAGATAATACTTGCCACAAATTGTGAGGCACAGTTTTCAACACATATTAGAAGCCTCCTCGCAAAGCTAATTCGTAGGCGTAGTCTATTTCCAGAAGAACGACGTGATAGCGATTTACTCCACTACCTTCGGGAAGCGGCGTCAAAGTGCTTCGAGCATTACCCAGAAGAAACAGATGCGGTAATCCAATCATTTCTTGCAGGCTGTGACGATACAGGGAGAAAAGAAGCCCACAGGATCTATCAATCTGTACTGAAACACGACTATCGAAAAAAAGCTCACATAGGATTACCTCAAAAGATAGCCTTTAGAAGGTTACTTTGGGCAGCCGTAGAAAAGCCAGAGAATGGCATGGACGATGCCGGACAATTTTTCAGGCATTCTTGGGATGAATTTTCTGAACTCGCAGTTGAACATTTTGAAGACCTGGTCGGTGCAGCTGCAACTCTTAGCGAAAAATATGAGAAAGTAGGTACAGAGAGCACTCTCGAAGTGGTTGGAGATGTGTTCTACGAGATGAACAAGAATAACAAGCTATCCGCCATTGACAGTTTACAAGAATCACTTATTGAGTGGGCTGCAATTGGCGCAAAATCAAACGGGATTAAGGGGATTGAAGAGTTTCTAAATTTTTATCGCCAGCTACCTAAAAATCAAACACAGATGCGTGGAAACATGATCACCCATGTTTCCAAATTATTGACCGGAGTTGACAGTTTGGCTCTAGTGTTACCTGATTGGTACGGTGCGCTTATGGATGAAAGCACATTGGTGCGCGCCAGAGCTGTGAGGGCATGGGAGGACGTGCCATATGATCTAGTAAAGAATTTTCCTGGCCTGTTCTTTGAAGCATATTCCGTGCTAATAACCGACCCATATGTAATCGTTCATCGGTCGGCAGTTCGCGCTCTCAGACGAAGGTCATTTCCAGAGGAAAAGAGAAACCTTATAAAACAACCGTTATGGAACCTGATTGTTTACTACTCCCAAGAGAGTAAACGGGAAGACTTTATTGTCGATTGCATTGATACTTTTATCTGTCTCTGCCTTTCACTTGAAGAAAGAAAAGCAAAGGTTGGGCAGCTACTTTCAAATATTTTACTCACTTTAGAAGGCAGTGCCCTATACCGTGCTGTTGATCAATTGCACTACGTCTTTAAAGAGGTTCCTGATTTCGTCAAGGTAGCAGTGAAATCAATTCAGGATGAATATACTCGCTCTATTTCTGTCGATGACTGTATGTCAGTAATTTTGAATGCCCGACCCGAAGAGCTTCTAAACTGTACTGATGGCATCAGAAAGGCTTTTTTAGCTCTCAAACCATTTAGGCCTGAGAACTTTATAGAGGCGCTACTGTACGCTGCTGCTTTGACCAAAGCCGGAAAATATAAAGATGCAAGCGCTCTATTTAAAGAGCTTAAGACGAGTATCCCCACAGAAGATCGATTTAAGCAGTGGCTACTTGAAGTCGCTATGGTAGAGGTGGCTGCGGAGATTGAGCACAAAATAGAAAATAGAGAGCTACTTGATGAGCTGCCTGAAAAATGGCGAAGCCTGCTTTCTGATTTGGAGAGAGAAAATGAAGAACGAGCCAAACTTCGAAACTTTCCACCAAGCTTTTTCTTCGAGGATTGAAATTAATGCCGCACTTGATGGAGCTTTGGATGCTTCAGTGCAGGATTTTGAGCGATTAAAAAAAGCTTGTTTGGAGCTTGAAACAACAATCTCCATAGTGGATAAAGGTGATGTCGAGGATCAGTATCGTGCTTATCACGCTGCCATAACCATTTTTGCAATCTTGGCTGAGTGGAAACACGCTATAAGGAATGCAGAGCAAGATGCTCAACGTTTTTTAAATTCAGCGAAGTTAAAGGCGTCGGAGGCAGAAAAATCCTCTGCGTTCTCTGCGGATGAACGGCTAAGAATTTTTCTAGATCAAGTGGCAGGTGTCAAGAGCGTAAACGAACTAGACGTTATTCAGGATCATTTGAAACAGTGGTCGTTGCCTCTACTCCTATTTGCTAATCTACCACTTAAAGGTTTCGGAGATGGCCGTATTCCCGCCTGGAATAGAAATTCGGAAGAGCCGGAGAAGCTCGAAACAACAGTGGCATTCTTAAAATTTGATATTGATGGAGAGCCAGCTCAGCAATGGAACTACCTTAAACCTGGTACATCTTACGATCTTACGATAGAAGTCAGGGTTTCACATTGGCCCAAAGGTGCAAGCTCCCTCTCGTTGAAACCCGTAACTGTCGACATTCGTGAGAAGGATTGGTTGCCAAGTTTCACCTTCGAGAAGCCGGAGGGAGACGGCCCATTCATTCTGACTGGTACTGGTAGGGCTGTTCTAGAGATCGCGCACTCATTCGGATCAAGGCCTTACGAGTTTCTCTACGCAGCCGAGTTTGATGACACAACTCATTGCCGAGATGTTGCTATTGTTGGGCATCGCCGCCTGTTGCTAGAAGGAAGTGACGTCAATGCAAATCCGTTGACTGGGTTTTCAAATGTAGATCGCCATCTCCTAAGTATTCGCGATAAATTGCGCACTTTTCCCGGGTTACACTCAGACGATGTTGCCAACACGATGATATTGCTTTCAGGTTTAGGTAACATCGCTGCTCAGGCCTTGAGAGATGGCCTTTTTGAAGCGGGTACGTCTGAAGCAATTTACCAGAAAGAAGCCACCAAGATGCTTCGAAATAGAAGTGATATCGGGGAATACTTACAAGGTCATCCGGCAGCTGCTGGCGGAATCACCGATCTTACCTTCAGAGATATACCACTTGAATTAAAAGTCGAAAACAACAAAATTCTATTTCCTAAAGATTTTGAGAAATACTTCAATCAGACAGCTGCTTATGCAATAGGTCTAGGTAAGAGACTTGGGATATTGTCTATCCTAGAATCATCACCAAAAAATGAACCTATTGGCGTTGTTGAAGACGATATTGAAGTCTTTATACATTCGAGTGGCCAGGCACATATTATAATTGTTGTTGTCGTTATTCGTGGAGGATTTCCTAAGCCTAGTACTTATTCAAGATAACTCCGCTATCCGAAAGTATAAGCACTTTACTTCAGCGGGTAGAGAGGGAAACCTCTCAAGTGTATTTTCTGGGCTTGGATGACAGGTGTCGCTGAATGAGCTTCGTTTGTTCTAAATCAACCGAACAATGCTATACAAGAGTTCGTAAATTTGGGGACCAGTCTACTAAACTAAATGTCCGCTTTTGGCCGAGAGCAGATATTGATATTGCCATTTAGTAAAAAACTTCTACTGAGGTACGCACAGGACGTATACGTCCTGATCGACATACATCGGCTATAGAATTTAATCTTTTGCAAGAAAGCATATGGTGCCCGAGGCCGGAATCGAACCGGCACGACCGTTTCCAGTCGAGGGATTTTCTTACCACTTCGGTTTTCACCGCCAGCTTCCTGCCTAAGCAGACTACTGTTCGTGGTCTGGAGCACGCCTTCACCCTAGCGCCACGTATTACCGTTTTGCCGTAGGTGCCCGCCGTCTGCTCTCTACACCTTCCCCAAGAAACAGCCTTGGGGCTTGGCTCGGCGTTGGCTCGGATTCTAATCAAATCCAGGGCTTTCGCCGAGTTTGACGGGCTTCACCTTCAGGGTTTCCCCTGGAGGGCTCAAATTGTTTAAGTCCCTTGTGTCTACCAATTTCACCACTCGGGCGTGGTCTTCATTTTGCCCGGCTTGTACCAGGTTTACTACGTCTTCTTTTGTTCTAGTGGCTCCTATTTGACACCTAGTGAGCCTTTTTCAATCCAACCGCGAAAGCTCGAGGTGGCTGTAACCCGCATTCTGCTTGGCTTACAGCCCAACTGCCACCTCCTAAAAATAGTTGACATTAGAGATTTTAAGTCCCTTGCGTCTACCAATTTCGCCACCCGGGCATTGTGAGTGGTCTTTGTACCTATTTAGCTTCCCTGCCGGAGCCTGGCATCAGCCCCGACGCAAGTGTTGATGCAGCATAGCTGCACTTACTATGCCTTGCGGCCGTTCCCGGACGTCCTGTCCTTCACGGCATTTGTTCATCCTGCCTATCTGCCAATTTTGCCACCCGTACAGTTAGAGGTAGCTTGTCTTAACTCTGGACTGACAGCCAGCAGAGGGCGGGAATAGTACCCATAAGCTGGTGTGAATTCAATGTTTGCCCCCTGTTCAGTTGTGGCGGCGATGATTGCATCAGAGCCGGTTACTGCCATTCGTTGGAGTGAAGGCAAAAACCCCGCTCGAGGAGCGGGGTTTTTATCAGACCCATGCTGGATAGCCAATAATCAGCGATTGGCAATGACATCCTTGATTTTGTCGCGGAGCTTTTTCAGAGATTTCTCGGTGGTTTCCCAGTCAATACAGGCGTCGGTGATGGAGACGCCGTATTTGAGGTCGCTGAGGTTGGCGGGAATTTTCTGGTTGCCGGCATGGATGTGGCTCTCGATCATCACGCCGCAGATGGATTTGTTGCCCTCCAGAATCTGGTTGCCGATATTGTCCAGTACCAGCGGTTGCAACTCGTGGTTTTTGTTGGAGTTGGCGTGGCTGCAGTCAACCATAATCCGCGGGGTGATGCCGGCCTTGTTCAGTTCCTGCTCGCAGAGCTGAACGCTGACAGAGTCGTAGTTGGGTTTGCCGTCGCCGCCGCGCAGCACCACATGGGCGTAGGGGTTGCCCTTGGTGGTGATGATAGAGACTCGGCCTTCGCTGTTGATGCCGAGAAAACGGTGGGGGTTGGCGGCAGACTGGATAGCGTTGATGGCCACGGTGAGGCCGCCGTCGGTGCCGTTCTTAAAGCCCACGGCGGTGGACAGGCCACTGGCCATTTCCCGGTGAGTCTGGGATTCGGTGGTGCGGGCGCCAATGGCAGACCAGGTGATCAGATCCTGCAAATACTGCGGAGATATCGGATCCAGCGCCTCGGTGGCGGTGGGCAGTCCGATTTCGCTGATGTCCATCAGCAGCTGGCGGCCAATATGCAACCCTTCCTGAATTTTGAAGGAGTCGTTCAGGTAGGGGTCGTTGATCAGTCCTTTCCAGCCGGTGGTGGTGCGGGGCTTTTCAAAATAAACCCTCATGATGATCAGCAGGGTGTCACTGACCTCGTCCGCCAGTTTTTTGAGGCGCTGGGCGTAGTCTTTGGCGGCATCCAGGTCGTGGATGGAACAGGGGCCAACCACAATAAAAACGCGCTTGTCGCTGCCGTCGAGGATGTTCTGTACCGCTTCGCGGCCTTTGGCGACGGTTTCCCCGGCCTTGTCGGTCATGGGAATTTCCCGCTTCAAGTCGAGCGGAGTAATCAGGGTTTCCTGAGACTGGATATTCAGGTTTTCCAGTAAACGTTGAATCATTTTCTTTACCTACCAGGGTGTTCGGTCATTGCCCAGAGAAAAATACAGGGCTGAATTTGTCTTGACCCGGTATTCTACTGTAACTCCATGACAAATTGGCAAAATTGCCTTTATCGGTGCGATTTAGCCAAACTAAGAGGCTTTTGACAGCAAATATCGCTAATCCATCAAATGCAAGTGGGGAATCATCGGAAAATAAAGCGCGGTGCGAATTTGTCGATTTTCCTGTTTGGCAAATAGCTGGCGATAGCTATCCAGTTGGTTGCGGTAATTGGCGCTTTCCCTATCCAGAAACCTGTCCACATCCTCTCCAGGCTGAGGAGCGCTGCTTTTGTAATCCACTATCCAGCGAATATCGCCCTCTACAAAGGTTCTGTCGATGGCAAATTGGCGAAAGCCGTCGCCTGAGTGAGTTGCAAGTTCCAGTTCGCAGGCGCTGTGCCGGTGCTGGTTTGATAACAGCCAGCGTCCGGTTGCGTCGTTGAGGGTATTGTTTACTGCCTGCTCCAGCGTACGGATGTGCTCCGCCCGGTTGTCAACACCCAGCTGGCGCAACTGGAGATCCCAGACCTGGCGCTGGCGGCTGATTCTGTCGTCATTCCAGCTTGCCACGCCCTCGGTGACGATTCTGCTCAGGGTGCGGTGAAGTACCGTGCCCCGGTGGCGGGCGCTGCTGTCTGCGGAGTCAGTGGTGAAAACTGCGGCGTCAGCGCTTTGATTGAAAGCGTTTTGTTCAGTGCGGACTTGACTGTTAATGCAGGGATGTTGCCAGCCACTGCGCAGGCGAATGAGTTCGCTGATGCCTGTGCTTGCTTCGGTATCCCCTTGTTCAGGGTCTACAGCCTGTGCCAGCGGCTGTTCGTGGCGGCGGATGTCGGCGCTGTTCTGTTCTGCGCACTGGTCACTGTCGAATGCAGGCCAGAGTGCGGCCAGCAAACTGCCGCTGGTGGGCGCCTTGCTGGGGCTGTTGTAAAACAGGTGCAGGCGCTTGATGGCTCGAGTACAGGCCACATAGAGGACGCGAGCGTCTTCCAGGGTGTTTTTAACCTTTTGCTCATACTTGAGATGCTTGACCAGCTGATTGCCATTGTCGGTATTCTGTTCGCTGTCAGTGAATTCTTCACTAAGGGGTGGCGCAATCAACAGCTCCGCTTCCCCGGCGCTGTTGATGCGTTCGCGCCAGTAGAGCAACGCCCTGTCGCCACTGCCGCCACCGCGATGCAGCCCCGGCAAAATCACCGTATCAAATTCCAACCCTTTGGATTTGTGGATGGTCATGAGTTGTACCGGGTTGCTGTGGCCGGCGACCGGGCGGGCGTAGAGTTTGTCCACGGCCTGCCGGAAACGCTCCATATCATCGAGCCCGGCACCGCGGGCATGATTTTCCAGAAGGTCGAAGTACTGCTGGCACCAGGTAAGGTGACGGCTGTTGGCGACACTGCCGGGCCCGCCGAGGGCGAGCCAGGTGCCTTCAAGCCATTGGCGCAAGGGTTTGCGCAGGCGGTTTTGCCAGGCGGCTCTGAGAACAGGAACAACTCGGCCAAAACGCGCGCGACCATCGGCGCTGAGACAGGCCTCAACCCCCTGGGCGAACAGTTGTCCCGGCAGCCAGGGGCGCTGGCGGGACGTGCCGTCGGCGATGTCGCCGAAATTGGCGATTGCGTGCAGGTCGCCCAGTTTCAGGCCGCACCAGGGGGCCCTCAGTACCGCGAGCCAGGCGATGCGGTCTGCCGGATTGAGCAGCGCACGGGTAAGGGAAAACAGATCGATCACCGCCATTCTGCTCGACAGGGGATCGATATCTGTGGCCTCCCAGGGGATTCCCTGCTGTTGCAACTCGGCAATGATGGCGCCGAGGTGGCTGCGGGCGCGGGCAAGGATGGCGATACTGCCGTCGGGATCGACGCTTTGGGCAGCTCGAATTCGCGCAATCACCTCTTGGGCTTCCACGGAGGTGGGGCTGCCATTGGCAAAGACATCGACGGTGACGGCAGGTTCAGTCAGATTGCTGCGGGCGGCTACGGCGGTGGCGTAGCTGACGGCACCGCGGCTGATATCTTCGCGGGCGGGAAAAACGTTGCGGAAGGTCTGGTTCACCCAGTTGACGACAGTGCTGTCTGAGCGGAAATTGACCTGTAAATCCACAGGCTCCAGCTGTATATCGCCAATGGGCATTTTGCGGGCTTCGAGAAAAATGCCCACATTGGCGCTGCGGAAACCGTACAGCGACTGCATGCCGTCGCCGACAATAAACAGGGTGCGGCCATCGCCCTGCTGCCAGCCCCAGGTGAGTTTTTTGAGGAGGCGAAATTGCAGTGACGAGGTATCCTGAAATTCGTCAACGAGAATATGGCGAATCTGGTAATCGAGGCGCAGGCTGAGATCGGTAACCTCATCTTCGTCGCCAAGGGCGCTGAGGGCGGCCAGGGTAACTTCGGTAAAGTCGCAGCTACTGCTGGATTTAAACAACACCGACAGCTCGGCCACCAGCACCGGCAGCACCAGTGTCAGGGCTTCCAGCAATTGCCATTGCGAATCGCTGTAGGCAACAGCGGGCAGATAGCGCACATCCACCAGTTGAGCCAGGAGTCCCGGCTGCTGTTCGCACCAGGCGATAACCTCATTGAGCTGGCGCTTGCGCAAGTCGGCATTCTCCGGGTCCACAGACTCTTTTTTGGTGGGAAATCCCTGGCGTTTGGTAATGCCCCTGGGCTTGCGCCACTGGTTGTCCTGGGTGAGGAACAGGTCGCTGATCGCCAACCACTGCTGCATATGATGGTTGTCGGGGCTGGTGTCCGGCAGGCCGCAAAGACCGGCGAGAACGGTTATTCGGCTCTCTTTTTGCTGATCGTCACTGGCGAGATTGGTGGCGGCGTAATCCGCCAGCATGGCCACTTCGCCGCCGATTGCCGCCATGCTGGCGCTGACGGCGTCGAGGGTTTCGGCAACCGTATTTTGCAGAGTCTGTTCGAGGTAATCCCTGGCATTGCGGCTCAATATCAGGGGTTCCAGCCACTGCTCCCGTTTTGCCAGCAGGTTTTCCAGCAAGGCTTCCAGGTTCGCCAGGTTGTTGTCGAGATGATTGAGAAGAATGGCCAGGGCGTCACCGACAGCGCCATTGCCGTCGAGATGGCGGAACAGCTGGCGAATGGCGTCGCGGTAGAAAAACTCCGGTTGATCTGTGGGTTCGGGTAAATCCCCGAGTGTGGTTTCCACCGCCAGCTGCCGTCCCAGGCTGCGGCAGAGACTGTCGATGGTCATGATGCGCAGCCGCGCTGGCGAGGCGAGCAGCTGCCAGTTACGCTCCCGATCCCGCTGCACAACGTTGCGGGCATCCGCCCATATCGCCCGCTGGTAGTCGTCGCTCGGCGGTGTGTCGGTTTGTGCCAGGGTTAGCGCCTGGACAATACGCTCCTGCATTTCCGCCGCTGCTTTGCGGGTAAAGGTGATTGCCAGCACCTGTTCCGGCTGTTCGCACTGCGCCAGAAGGCGAAGAATACGGCGAATCAGCAGGCCGGTTTTGCCGGATCCTGCGGGGGCGCTCACCGCAAAAGAAGTGCTGATGTCCAGGGCGCGATCGCGAACGGCTTGATCGGCGGCGCTCATGGTGTTGCTCCTTTGTCGCTTTGGCCAAGCTGTTGTTTGAGGTCTTCGATATCCCCGCCGCTGGCGATACGGTTTAAAGGTTCGAGATGGCCGCCGTAATCAATGGCGCCTCTGCTATAAAAGGTGACATCGGCGCGACCGGCGCGAAGTTCGTCCACCAGCACGCAGAGCTTTTCCCGCCACTGCTCAAGGGTGGTGGGCCAGTCTTTTGGCAGTTGCCGATCCTCCAGGGATTGACAGCCGGGAATCAGATCTTTTGTGCTGGCAATGCCATCAAAACCCAGAGTTTTGCGATTGATCAGCGCATAACTGACAGCGGCTGGTGTTTGCCCTGTCGCCTGCTCTATGGCCAGTGCGTAGAGGGGCAGTTGGGGTTCGGTGAGGCGCTCGGCGGCGACGGTGGAAATGCCGGTTTTGCCGGTTTTGTAGTCGATGATGGCGAGGCCTCCTGCTGAATCGGTGGCGTCGAGCCTGTCGATACGGTCGACGCGCAGGGACATGGTCAGCCCGCCCAGTTCCAGGGGCAGGTTTTTTTCCGCAGCCTCCACAGTGAAAGCAGGCCGCTCCATTTCCACTTGCAACCATGTGTCCAGCAGGGACAGCAGGCGCTGTTGTTCCAGGGTCAGCAGGCGTTCGCCAATATCCGTTCGAGTGACAAGGCTGCTGTGACTGAACAGCCGGGCAAAGGCCTGATCTACAGCCTGCTCCAGCTGTTGATGGCGCTCGCCCTCGGGCAAGGCCAGCAATTGCTGCTGGCTGCCGAGCTTGCCCCAGAAAATATCGAGGCTGTCGTGCACCAGTGCCCCCCGCAACTGCGGGCTGAGCCCGGTTCTGGGTTCCCCCAGCGCTTCCGCGCCCAGGCGCCATTGGGCAACGGCATTAAAGGGGCAGCCGGCCTGATCGGTGAGCAGGCGACTGCCGCCGCGAACTCTGCCGTCGAGGGGAGCAAAGGGGGGCGCCAGGCTGTCATCGACAATTTCCAGTTCCCCATTGTTGGCGATGATGTCCTGCCAGGGGTGGGCGCTGTCGATGGCGGGCAGGTCTATGTCGGCAATACCATTGAGCAGTGCCGAGGGTTGCAGGTGAATATCGCCGTCCCGTTTGCTGTAGCTGAAGATGACTTCAGTGGCGCTGCGGGTAAACAACTCAAAAAGCTGGCGGCTGAGGCTCAGCTCCCGCTCCGGGCAGGCGCGGGGCATGGCCAGCTGTCGCTGCAGGCTGACGGGCAACAGCGGGTGGGGTGAGGTGGCTTCCGGCCAGCGGCGGTCGTCCATATTCATCACCCAAAGATAATCAAACTCCAGCCCCGCGGCTTCGAGCACCCCCAGTATTTGAATGCGGGCATCTGGTGTTTGGGGGTGGAAGACGGCTTCTTCGGCCAGGGTGGTCAGCCTTTTTAGCGCCTCATCGATGGATACTGGCGGCGCTACGCGATCCATGCACGCGAAGTTGGTCAGCAGTTCCTGCCAGTGTTGCAGCTGTTGGTATTCGAGGCTGTCTGGAGAGCGCTGACCGGGCCAGCCGAGAATGTCGAGGCTGGTGGCGAAAATGTCTCGCCACTGCTGAAAGCTTTGGTTTTTTTTCAGGGTGCGTTGCAGCGTGGCGAGTTTGGCCAGACGCTGGGATAGCCGTTGCTGGCGATCATTTTGGGTTTCTGATGTTGTCTCGTTAAGGGCAGGCTCTTCAAGGCCGGGCTCTTTAAGGTTTAACTCTTCAGCATTGAACTCTTCTACATTGAGCTCTTCAAGATTGGCGAGGAGTTGGCGGAACCTGGAAGTGCTGAACTGGTGCACACCCAGATCGAGCAATTCACGCTGGGCGCGGCAGCGAATGTCGCCCTCGCCGCTCACCGCTGTGCTGTGGCCGTTGCTCCAGAAAGGGTTGTTGAGCAGATGGCACAAAGCTTTTGTCGGCTGGCGCTCGGTCAGTAGCCGTAGCAGGGCGAGCGCCGCCGCAATCACAGGGGCTTCCGCCAGTGCAGTGCCCGCAGAAATGTTAAAAGGCGCCGCACTGTAGCCGGTCTGTGGCAGGCACCAGTGGGGTTGAAAACGATTGCGGAACACCCGCTCAACGGATTTTTGCAAGGCGGTGAGCTGGGGAATCACCACGCCGATGCGGGCATGGGGATGCTGCTCCGCACAGCGTTGCGCCCAGTGGGCGGCGCTGGCCAGTTCTGTGTCCAGGGTGTCGGCGGCAAATGCGCGGCATTGCCCTTGGCGCTGCGGATGCTGGTGAAATTCGAGGTTATCGCTGGCCGCATTGAGAGCGGCTTCCATCAGTGGCGGCAATGTCTGAAACCCCACCAGCACAATGGTTGGAACTTTTGCCAGAACCTGTTGCTGAAAGCCCGCGATCACCAGCTGGGTGCGACTTTCGGCACTGAGCATTTCCAGGCTGGCCATGCGGGCTTCCACTGCCCGACCCCATTTCAGCAGGTGATCTGTGCCTCGATGGTGGCTGTGTTGGAGCTGATCCTCAATCTGCCACTGGCGCAGCAGTTTCCAGCCGCGGCGACCCAGGTCGGCAAAGTTTTCAGGATTGGCCGTCGGCGGAAGTTCAGTGTCACTGGCGACAGCCTGTTCCCAAAGCAGCAACTCTTCCGCCGCAGTGATGGGGATTGCCTTCAGTGCCGGGAACCAGGCGGCGTCCACCAGTTGCAGCCAGCAATCCTGAAGCCAGGCTTCCAGGGGCAGAATGGTGGAAGCAGGCCAGGTGTCGAACTGCTGATGTTGGCAGTGCTGGTTCCAGGCGTCGCGAATTTTTCGCGACAGACGCAGGTTGGAGGTGATGATAACAGCGCCGTCGTCGATGGCGGCCAGCAGCGGGGTTATGTCAAACAGGGGTTTCAGTGGTGGAACGTCCGTATTCATATTGTCTCGATAATGTTGATCGTGGCAGCGCCAAAGGTTTTCAGGCCTGCGGCCAGAGCTGGGTTGTCTGCCGTGAGCCAGCAGTGGAAACCGTTTTTATCCTCGGCAAGACAGTCGGCCTCAGAGATTGTTTGGCCGGGATTTTCCCCTTCAAGCTGTTCGCCGGTGAAGGACGCCACCCTGCGGGCGATGGCTTCTCCGGAATCCACCCATTGCACCTTTCGCGGCGCTGCGGCTTCCAGTTCTGAGCGCAGCAGCGGAAAGTGGGTGCAGGCCAGTACCAGAGTGTCTGTCTGTGGGTTGGCGAAGATGGGTGCGAGTATGGAGCGCAGCTGGTTCTGATCCGGGGCAATGCCGCGCAATTTCTCCTCGGCGATAATGACCAGCTCGCTGCTGCCGACAGGGACGATGGTGCAATCGGCGGCAAAGTCGTCGATCAGCCATTGGGTATAGGGGCGAGCGATGGTGCCCGGTGTCGCCAGCAGGCCAATAGCCTTGGTTTTCGATAATTGCGCTGCCGGCTTGATGGCGGGCACCACGCCGACCACAGGTTTGAGAAAGTGGGCGCGAATTTTTGGCAGGGCGACGGTGCTCGCCGTGTTGCAGGCAATCACCACAATGTCTGGGTCAATTCGCGCAATCAACCCCTTGAGCACCTCGTCGACCCGGTGCACCAGTTCGTCCTCGGTTTTGGTGCCATAGGGAAAAGCCTGGTTGTCGCAGGCATATACATAATTGCAGTGGGGCAGGCGGCGGCGGATTTGCGCGAGAATGCTCAAGCCGCCGACACCGGAGTCGAAGACCAGAATTTTGGTATGGGGTGAATTGGCGGTATCAGTCATCGCCGAATTTTACACCACCCGAACCCTTTCCACAGAGCTCCTCTGTTAGAATTGCGCCATGAATATAGTTTTCGAAAACCCCGGCTTTGTTTTTGCCGCTGGCTTTGTGCTCGGCGGCCTGTTGTTTGCGCTGATTTTGCAGCTCCGTTTCAGCAAGGCCAGCGGCGCGGCCAGCAGTTTACAGCTATCTCAACAGCAGGAGCTGGACAGGCTGAGGGCGGAATACGCCCAGGCCAGTGCCCGGCTTGAAGAGCTGCTGGGCGCCAATTCCGCCCTCAAGGCCACCCTGGATGCGGATCGCCAGCGCTATCAGGAACAACTCAGGCTGTTGCAGGACACCAGGGAAAACCTCAACAAGGAATTTGAAAACCTCGCCAACCGCATTTTTGACGAAAAGCAAAATAATTTCAGCCGCCAGAGCAAGCTCGCCCTGGATGCCACCGTAGACCCGCTGCGCAAGGAGATTTCCGATTTCCGCAAACAGGTGGAAACCGCCTACACCCAGGAGAGCGCCGAGCGCAATAAACTGGTCGGCCAGATTCAGGAGCTGAAAACCCAGGCGCAGCGCATCGGCGAGGACGCCATCCAACTCACCAAAGCTCTCAAAGGCGACAGCAAAATGCAGGGCAACTGGGGTGAGGTCATTCTCGAGCGCCTGCTGGAAGAGTCCGGACTCAGTAAGGGTCGAGAGTACGAAACCCAGGTCAATCTCAAGTCTGAAGACGGCGCGCGCCGCAACCCCGATGTCATCATTCACTTGCCGGAAAATCGCGACATTGTCATCGACGCCAAGGTGTCGCTGGTGGATTACGAACGCTACTGCCGCGCCGAAGACGAGACCGAAAAACAGCGCCACCTGGGGCGGCATCTGGCGTCCATTCGCGGCCATATTACCGGCCTTAACCGCAAGGCCTACGAACAGTTGGAGGGTATTAACACCCTGGATTTTGTCCTCATTTTTATTCCCATTGAGGGCGCTTTTATGGCCGCAGTGGCAAGCGACAACGCCCTGTTTATGGACGCCTATGACCGCGGCATTATTCTGGTGAGTCCGTCGACCCTGCTCGCCACCCTGCGCACCATCAGCAATATCTGGCGCTATGAAGATCAGAACCGCAATGCCCAGAAAATTGCCGCCCAGGCGGGCAGCCTTTACGATCAGTTTGTGTTGGTGATCGAGTCCTTTGACGATGTCGGCAAGCATATTGCCAAAAGCCAGGAAGCCTGGCAGCAGACCAGAAACCGGCTGGTGGATGGCCGCGGCAATCTGGTCAGGCGCATGGACGAACTCAAAAAAATGGGCGCCAGGGCGCGCAAAAAACTGCCGGACAATCTTCGTGACGAGGCCAGCACCGCTTACCTCGATGACAGTGACCAGGATATAGAACCATGACAACCACCTTGATCGTACTCGCCGTTGTTATCATTGCCGCTCTCGCCGCCTACGCAGGCTGGCTGCACTACCAATTGTGGCGACAAAAAAATAACAACCCAGGGGCAGCTGGAGGCGCGGTGGAAAATTTTCAGCCGCAGCAACCCGGAGTACAGCGGGTGGAGCTGCGCAAAAGTATCTACCTGCTCGCCGATGCCACCCTCGACGACAAAATGACTCACACCGAGGCCTGTATGCGTATCTGCAGTATGGCCGTTCACCTGGAGGATCATGAGGATTTCCGCCGCGAATACGGTGTTCTCTTTCGCGTCGCCGAAGCAACCGCCCACATGCCGATCCTCAATGACTGGCAAGCCCTGAGCAAAGAAGACAAAAAACGCTACACCAAAGAGCGTCAGGCCATTGAACAAAAATACAATGAGGCGGTACTGGAGGCGGTGGCGCGGATTAAAAAGGGTTTTTTATAAGTATTCTGTTGTTTTGGTTGCAAACACGATAACAATTCCCTATAGCTCAAAAACAGAGTTAATCTCTAAAATCAGTGTCTTCTTGAATTTTTGCAGGCTCAATGTCGCGTCTCAGTCCTGCCTGCTTGAGTTCTGGCCACACGTATAAAAATGGAGATAAACGGATGTCCACAATTCTCAGTAAGCCTCTGACTCTGCCCTGTGGCGCGGTATTGTCCAATCGTCTCGCCAAGTCGGCGATTCAGGATGGTTTGGCGACACCTCTTGGCCATGCTTCCGAAGCAAACTGCAATCTCTATCGGCAATGGTCGATGGGCGGTGCTGGCCTGCTGATTACTGGCGATGTGATGGTGGACTACAGCCATCGCGAGCGCCCCGGCAATATTGTTGTCGATGGCAATGGCGGTATTGCCGAGTTGAAAAAATGGGCGCAGGCGGGGCGCACTGCCGGCAATCATTTGTGGATGCAGATCAATCAGCCAGGGCGCCAGACCCCTGTGGACATTCTCGCCAACCCCATGGCGCCATCGGCGACGAATGCAGGTTTGCCCGAAGAAGGGTTTGGCATGCCCAGGGAAATGACGGAGGACGAAATCCTGGATCTCATCAGGCGCTATGGCGAGGTTGCGGCCATTGCCCGTGAAACCGGGTTCACCGGGGTTCAGCTTCATGCTGCCCACGGTTTTATGGCGTCGTCCTTTCTCAGCCCCCTGGCGAATCTGCGCAACGACGATTGGGGCGGCAGCCTCGAAAATCGCGCCCGTTTTATGATCGAGTCATTGCGCGCCATGCGCCGGGCGGTGGGTGATGATTTCCCCTTGTCGGTAAAAATGAACTCCGCCGACTTTCAAAAAGGTGGATTTGAAGTTGATGAATCCATCAAGGTTATCGCCATGCTCAATGCCGAATCCGTCGACCTGCTGGAAATTTCCGGTGGCAATTACAGTGCACCGGCGATGATCGGCGCTGGTAGCGATCATCCACACGCACGGGAGAAAGCGCAGTCAACTCTGAGGCGGGAAGCCTATTTTCGCGACTATGCCGCCAAAGCCAGACCTGTTGCCAAAATGCCGCTGATGATGACCGGCGGTTTTCGCATGTTGGGCAATATGGAAGAGGCGGTTGCTTCTGGCGATGCGGATGTTATCGGCTTTGCCCGTCCGTTTTGTGTGTCCACGGATTTTTGCAAGGGGCTGCTCAATGGCGACATTAGCGAGGCGCCCATGGTTGAAGAAAAATTACTTCTCGATAAAAAAATATACGGTCAGGGGCTCAGTGATCGCGAATTTAACTTGCTGGAGTCTTACCACCAGTTGTCGTGGATGTACCTTCAGCTGGTGAGGTTGGGCAATGGCCTTGAAGTGGACTGGAATATGGCGGTGGAAACAGCGCCGGATCACTTTGTGGCCTCTGAGTATGCACGCGAGCAGGCGCGGTTGGCCGCAATGGCAAAACAGGTCGCTGTACCAGCCTAATATTCAGGCGAGGCGTTCAATTTAAAATTGTCATGTCAACGATCACCTGCCGATCCTCAATGACTGGCAAGCCCTGAGCAAAGAGGACAAAAAACGCTACACCAAAGAGCGCCAGGCCATTGAGCAAAAATACAATGAGGCGGTACTGGAAGCGGTGGCGCGGATAAAAAAGAATTTTTTATAGCCTTATGCACGCACTGCAAAACGCTGAATTCCCTCCTGCCAGGAATATTTCCCGCTGGCATTCCTGGCAGGGACGCCACCCTCGTCCTGATCGGGGCAGGAATCCCTGAAAGAGATCGACTGAACACCAAGACATCTGTGCGCAACAGTTTGTCTATAACGCTTTAAATCAGCTAGTTTCAACAACACCGGCAGTCGAGGGGCAGTGCTCAACAGCTTCTTAGGCTGCTGCCTGGGTTATTGGGTTCCTGCCTGCGCAGGAACGACAGCTGTCATTTAAGTCTCAACGTCCCGGGTATGATTCAAACTCCTCGCTGCTTCAGGTTTAAGGGCAGTAGCCTCCATTTATTCCGTACAGTAGTGCCCGCTCCCGGGTTTCTGTTTAAGGAAACTCTGATTAATGTTATTCCCGCGCATGCGCATTACTGTCCGGAATAAATAGAGGCTGCTTTCCTTAAGCCTGAAATAGTAAGGAGGTTGAATGGTTCTGAGCGCCTCGAGACTTAAATGAAAGCTGTCGTTCCTGCGTAGGCAGGAACCTAGG
>JBFXIU010000050.1:0-17945 GCA_050175615.1 Porticoccaceae bacterium
ATTTTGTCGATCAGCTGATTCTTGCCGGCGGCGTTGCGGCGATGGACGGCCTGGCGGAGGACGTGGAGGAAAAACTCGGCATTCCCACCAAGGTGGCAAACCCCTTCGTCAAAATGGCGGTTTCAAACAGAGTCAATGCCCAGGCTCTGGCCAATGACGCGCCGGCGATGATGATTGCGGTTGGCCTGGCGTTGAGGAGTTTTGACTGATGATTGCAACAATCAACCTGCTCCCCTGGCGCGAAGAATACCGCCAGCAGAAAAAAATCGAGTTTTTCAAGATTGCCGGGCTTGTCCTTATTGCCGTTCTCGCTGTCGTTTTCCTCTGGGATCGTATCGCCACCGGCAATATCGACAACCAGCGCGCCAGAAATCAGTTGCTGGAGGAACATATTGCCAAGCTTGAGAACAGTGTCCAGGAGATCGCCGAGTTGAAAGAGCGCCGCCAGCAACTGCTTGATCGCATGATGGTGATTCAGGCGCTCCAGGCCAACCGCCCGGACATCGTGCGAATTTTCGATGAAATGGCCTCTGCGATTCCCGAAGGCGTGTTTCTTTCCAGCCTGAATCGAGTGGCTGCTGATATCGCCCTTAGCGGCTATGCGGAGTCCAACAACCGGGTCTCGGCGTTGATGAGAAATCTCGATCAATCCTATAAGTTCACCGATCCCAATCTCACCAAGGTTCTGGCGGATGAGCGGTTGGGGGAGCAGGGCAATACCTTTGATATGCGGGTTAAGATTCTGGAGCCTGAGGTGGTTGAGAGTGATAGCCGGAACAATGGCGAACTTGCCGGTGATAAGGGAGCCCAATAACCATGGACTTTATAAAACAGCTCAAGGACACCAATATCTCCGATCTGGATTTTAATTCCATCGGGGTGTGGCCTCTGCCTTTCAGGGTTATTCTTCTCGCCGTTGGTTTTATTCTTGTCCTCATACTTGCCTACTATTTTCATATTAGCGATCTCAATCTTGAGCATGAAAAGCTGGTGCTTGAGGAGACGCGTCTTAAAGGTGTTTTTGAGGAAAAAGCCTTTGAAGCCGCCAATCTTGACGCCTACCGGCAGCAAATGGTTGAAATTGAAGAATCCTTTGGCGCGCTGTTGGCTCAATTGCCTACGGACACGGAAGTGCCCGGTATGCTTGAAGATATTACCGAGATTGGTTACGGCAGCAGCCTTGAAATTCAAAGTATTACTTTGCAGCCGGAACTCGCCGCCGAATTCTATGTGGAGCTGCCCATCAAAATTGTTGCCCTGGGTGGCTACCATGATTTTGGCTCCTTTGTCAGTGGCATAGCCGGATTGCCCAGAATTGTCACCTTGCACGACTACAGTATTTCGTCCCCCGAAGATTCTCGGTTATTGCAGTTTGAAATTATGGCAAAGACCTATCGCTACAAAGGCGAGGGGGAATAATGATGAATGCAGCTAGGAAAACGGCGTTGCTGGGCATGGCGTTGCTACTGGTAGGCTGCAGTGGTTCCCGCCATGAAGAATTACAAGCTTACATTGCAGAAACCCTGGCCAAGCCATCCGGTGAAATTGAACCCATACCTACGTTCAAACCTTATAAACCCTATAAATACTCAGCCACAGCGCTGCGCAGCCCCTTTGAGCCGCCGCAGGTTGCCGCTGCCGCTGATAACGATTATGGCAAAGTGACGGTGGCTCCAGATGAAAATAGACCCAAAGAATTTCTCGAGGGCATTGGCTTCGCCTCGCTGTCCATGGTGGGAATTCTGGAGAGAGATGGAATCATCTGGGGGTTGGTTGACGATGGTCGCGGCGGTATTCACCGGGTCACCCTGGGCAACTACCTGGGTAAAAACCACGGCAAAATCATATCGCTGACCAGGTCACAGATCAATGTTGTCGAAATTGTGCCTGATGGCAAAAACGGTTGGGTCGAAAGACCAAGAACTTTGGCGCTCAAGGAGAATTAAGCGTGAGTAACGTTGGGGATACCAGTATGAAAGGGTTTATAAAGTTAAAAAAGAAACTGGCGGCTCTTGCTTTCCTTGGCATAGTCATGAGCTTTGCTGTTTTTGGTCAACAGATAACCCTGAATGACATAGACTTCACGGCGCTGCCCGGCAACGAGTTTGAGATTAGGCTGGACTTTTCTGACACACCGCCTGAGCCATCTTCTTATACCTTGGACACGCCAGCGCGAATTGTCCTCGACTTTCCCGGGGTGGAGAGTGCCCTCAAGGCAAAAAAACACCCTCTTTCATTTGAAAATGCCCAGAGTGCTGTTGTGCTGTCTTCAGACGGCAAGACCAGAGTTATTGTCAACCTCAACAAACTGACGGCGTTCAGCTCTGAAATCGCGGGAAACAGCCTCAATCTGAAAATTGCCGGTATTGGCGGCGGAGTTGCGCAATCGTCCTCAGGGGTGCGTGAGATGGCGCCTGAGAGCGAGTATGTCGCGCCCGGGGTGGAACCGGGTGATCGCGCAATTACTGATGTGGATTTTTCCCGTGGAGAGGTTGGTGAGGGGTTGATAAAACTCCAGCTCTCTGAACCCAACATCAGTGTTGATGTTCAGCAGATGGGCGGAAAAATTATCGTCAGCTTCTTCAATACCGGGCTGCCATCACAGCTGAATCGCCGTCTCGATGTGATTGACTTCGCCACTCCGGTGCGTTCGGTTGACACCAGTAGGGAAGGCTCGACCACCAAGGTCACCATTGACGCCGTCGGTGAGTACGACTATCTGGCCTATCAGGCCGATGGCCAGTATGTGGTCAGCGTTAAACCCCTGACAGAAGAAGAGCTGGAAGAGAAAAAATCTAAATTCGCCTTTGTCGGACAAAAACTGTCCCTCAATTTTCAGGACATAGAAGTGCGCTCGGTGCTTCAGTTGATCGCGGATTTTACCGATCTCAACCTGGTGGCCAGCGATACGGTAACGGGCAAGATCACCCTCAGGCTGGACAATGTGCCCTGGGATCAGGCGCTGGATATCGTCCTCAAGGCCAAGGGACTGGACAAACGCCTTGAAGGCAATGTGCTGTTGGTGGCGCCGGCGGCGGAAATTGCCGAGCGCGAGCGCCTTCAGGTCGAGGCCAGCAAGCAGTTGCAGGAACTTGCGCCCCTGGTCACCGAGTTTATTCGCGTCAAATACGCCGATGCCAAAGAGCTGTTTGAGCTTTTTGATGTCGACGAAGAGGATCAGGGTTCCGGCAGTGACGACCGCACCGCAACCAAGTCGATCCTTTCCGAGCGCGGCTCGGCCATTGTCGATACCCGTACCAACACCATTATCCTCAACGATACCGAGGACAAAATTAACGAATTCAAGCGTCTGGTGGACAAAATCGATATTCCCGTGCGCCAGGTAGAGATTTCTGCGCGCATCGTGGTGGCGACCACAGACTTTCGCAAGGAACTTGGCGTTCGCTGGGGTGCTCAGGGGGCGGTTGATCTCGGCGGCGATGTTGCCCTTGGCACTACAGGGGGTATTGAAGGCTTGTCCAGCCCCTACAACCCCTTTCACTCGTTTCCTGGCGATGATCCCATTTCCGTCAACGAAGACGGTGGCACCATTCCAACAGGCAGCGTTGGGGATGAACCTGAAGCCAGCAATGTGGATATCTTTGACGGTCTCAATGTCGACCTGGGGGTCGCCAACCCTGCGGGCAAGGTCACCTTTGAACTGTTGACGGAAAACCTGTTTCTGGATCTTGAACTCAGCGCCCTTGAGAGCGACGGTTATGCGGAAATTGCTTCCCAGCCCAAGGTATTGACCGGCGACAAGCAGAAAGCGATTATCCGTTCCGGTCAGGAAGTGGCCTATCAGGAGGCCACCTCCAGCGGCGCAACCTCCGTCAAGTTCAAGGAAGCCGTGCTCAAGCTCGAGGTCACTCCTCAGATTACTCCCGACAACCGGGTTATTCTCGACCTCTTTATCTCCCAGGACAATATTGCCAACGTCACCTATAACGGTGTTCCTGCCCTGGATATCACCGATATTCAAACCAAGGCGCTGGTCGGCGATGGCCAGACCCTGGTGCTGGGCGGTATTTTCCAGTACACGGATCTCACCCAGGAGGAAAAGGTTCCCTTTTTCGGTGACTTGCCTTACCTTGGGCGTATCTTCCGCAACGACTTCAAGTCCTCTGAAAAAAGAGAGATTCTGATTTTTATCACCCCCAAAATTGTTGATGATCAGCTCCTCGACAGATGAAGCCAGATCAAAACCTCTATCTTGTCGGCCCCATGGGGGTCGGCAAGACCACCATTGGCAAACTGGTCGCCAAAAAACTGAAAAAGCACTTTGTTGATCTCGATGACGAAATAGAGCGCCGTGCCGGCGCCTCTATTCCCTGGATTTTCGATGTTGAAGGCGAGGATGGCTTCCGGCGCCGGGAGTCCGACCTGTTGGCAGAGTGTTGTCACAAATCAAATATGCTGGTGTCCACGGGCGGCGGCATTGTCTTGAAGGAAAGCAATCGTCGATTATTGAAATCTTCCGGGGTGGTGGTGTATCTCGATGCCTCTGTCGACCAGCTTTACGCGCGCACCCTCAAAGACAAGAAGCGACCGCTGCTACAGGTAGCAGATCGACGCAAAGTGATTGCCGAACTAAAAATGGCGCGGGATCCCCTTTATCGAGAGGTGGCCGATTTGGTGTTTAATGTGGGTAACCGCAATTCCCGGCAGGCCACAGAACAATTGTGCAGAGTGTTGGCAACGCTGGAAAAATAAAGACATAACAGCGTTATCTCTGCAGTTGAGTGCTTTTTTGCTGGAGTTTTGCCGGACACTAAATGGCGGCAATGTGCTAAAGTGCTGTCCACCTAACCCTAGACTCCAATTTGCAATGAAAAAGTTACATGTTGCGCTGGGCGAGCGCAGTTATCCCATCTATATTGGCAGTGGTCTTATTGATGATGCAGAGCTGATTGGCGCGCATATTCACGGCAAAGAAGCCTTGGTGGTCACCAACGAAACCGTCGCTCCCCTCTATCTCGACAGGGTAAAAAATAGTCTCTCTTCAGGCCTGTCGCTGGTAAAACTGGATAGTTTGGTTTTGCCCGATGGTGAAATCTACAAAAATCTGGATACCCTTAAAAGCCTATACGATCACTTGCTGAAAAATCGTCACAGCCGCAGTACCACATTGATTGCCCTTGGCGGTGGCGTAATTGGCGATATGACGGGGTTTGCGGCGGCCACCTATCAGCGAGGGGTTAATTTCGTTCAGATTCCAACCACCCTGCTGTCACAGGTCGACTCCTCCGTAGGCGGCAAAACGGGGGTCAATCACCCGCTGGGCAAAAACATGATTGGCGCATTCTATCAGCCGGTGGCGGTGATTGCCGACATCAACACGCTCAAGACACTGCCTGATCGTGAGTACCGGGCGGGAGTTGCGGAGGTCATTAAATACGGCTTGATCGCTGATGAGGCTTTTTATGCCTGGTTAAAAAGCCGAGTGCCTTTGATCAATGGCCGCGATGAGCAGGTGCTGATGGAGATGGTCGAGCGTTCCTGCCGCAACAAGGCGGATGTGGTCGCCAGGGATGAGCGGGAATCGAACATTCGCGCCATTCTCAATTTGGGTCACACATTTGGCCACGCCATTGAGACCACGGAGCAATACACCGGGCTGCTCCACGGAGAGGCCGTTGCCGTGGGTATGTTGATGGCTGCAGATCTGTCCAGCCGCCTGGGCTGGCTTGACGAAGAGAGCGTCGACGATTTGCGCCGCCTGCTGTTATCTCTGGGGTTGCCGGTGACGGTGCCAGGGGCAATGACCCCGAGCCGTTTTTTGACAGCCATGTCTTTGGACAAGAAGGTTGCAGACGGCGTTGTGCGCTTGGTGCTGCTGCGAGCCCTGGGCTCCGCGGTGGTTACCGGTGACTACGCACTCGCCCAGTTGCAGAAAACCCTGGAAGCCTTTTGTCAGGAATCGATGTCGCAGCGGTAAAACGCTGTGCGGCTTATGCCGCTGCGGGTATGCAGGTAGTCGGCCTGGTTTTTGCTTTTTCCCAGTAATTTCTGAGCGGCTTTTTCTTGGCCGCGATGAATATTCGTGCCCATGCAACTGCTATTGGCCATGGTCGCCAATGACGGAATTTGTCGCCACAGGGTTCGATGTGTAAAATGTCACTCCTTTTGCCTCCTCGAAGATGGTTTTTCAGCGGGGCAGAGTTTATAACCTCTTGATTTTCTGGAACTTAATCTATGTCAAAAGGCTTGTATCAGCTTGATGAGTTTCGCGATAACTGCGGCTTTGGCCTCGTTGCCCATTTGCACGGCAAAACCAGCCATGGCTTGTTGTTAACCGGTATTGAGTCACTTACCTGCATGACTCACCGCGGCGGTATTGCTGCAGATGGAAAAACCGGAGATGGCTGCGGCCTGCTCATCCAAAAGCCGGACTCTTTTCTGAGAGCCATAGCCAAGGAGCAATTTGCTCGCGCTCTCCCTGACAGCTACGCTGTTGGCGCCATCATGCTCAGTCTCGACATTGATGCCAGAACTCGCCAAAAACAGGTTGTCGATGAAGAAATTAGCGCTCTTGGTCTCGATGTGCTGGGCTGGCGTGTGGTGCCCACGAACAATAGCGTGCTGGGCGAGATTGCACTGGCGTCGCTGCCAGCGTTTGAACAGGTTTTTATTGCTCCCGGCGATAAAGGCGACACCTTTGACGCCCTGCTTTTTGTCGCCCGCCGCAAAATCGAAAAACGTCTTGCTGAAGATAAAGACTTTTACATTGCCAGCTTTTCCAGTTCGGTACTGAGTTACAAAGGGCTGATGATGCCCGCCGACCTGACAAGCTTTTATCCGGATTTGTCTGATCCCCGCATGGAGACGGCAATCTGTGTCTTTCACCAGCGCTTTTCCACCAACACATTGCCGCAATGGCCGCTGGCGCAACCCTTTCGCATGCTCGCCCACAACGGTGAAATCAACACCATTCTTGGCAATCGCAACTGGTCAGTGGCGCGGATGCCCAAGCTGAAAACACCGCAGCTGCCACAACTGGAAGAGTTGGCGCCGCTGGTCAACCGCACTGGTTCGGATTCCTCCAGTCTCGACAATATGCTCGAATTGCTGGTGATTGGTGGCGTTCCCCTGCACCGGGCAATACGCATGCTGATTCCGCCCGCCTGGCACAATGTCCAGGATATGGATCCCGACGCGCGCGCCTTTTTTGAATACCATTCACTGATGATGGAGCCCTGGGACGGTCCCGCCGGATTGGTGATTACCGATGGCCGTTATGCCGTCTGTGCTCTGGATCGCAACGGGTTGAGGCCTTCCCGCTGGGTGTTGACCGACGACGATATCATTACCGTTGCCTCTGAGGTTGGTGTCTACGGCTATAAGCCTGAAAACGTGGTCGCCAAAGGCCGTTTGGGACCCGGCGATATGCTGTCTATTGATACTCAAACGGGGCAAATTGAAACCAGGGCTGAAATCGACCAGCGCCTGGCAGCGGCAAAACCTTATAAAAAGTGGTTGCGCCAGGGCGCCTTTAAAATTCAGGCCACCCTCGAATCGGATAGTCTCGAAGCCGAAGGGATTTTCGATCCAGAAAAACTCAAAATCTACATGAAAATGTACCAGGTCTCTTTTGAAGAAAAGGATCAGGTAATCAGCCCCATGGCTGAAGGCGGCCAGGAGGCCACGGGTTCCATGGGCGATGACACCCCGATGGCGGTGTTGTCCAGCAAGCATCGCAATCTCTTTGACTATTTTCGGCAGGAGTTTGCCCAGGTCACCAATCCGCCGATCGATCCTCTGCGAGAAGCCATTGCCATGTCGCTCAGCACCCAGCTGGGGCCTGAGCTCAATGTGTTTGAAGAAGTCCCGGATCACGCTGTTTATGTTGATCTCAGCAGTCCGGTGTTGTCTCCTAAAAAATATTTTGCCCTTAAAAACAACAGCCACAATAGTTTCAGGGTGCGCAAGTTCCCCCTTGCTTTTGACCCTGACAAGGAAGACCTGAAGAGCGCCATTCAGCGAGTGTGCGTTGAGGTTGAGCGCGCTGTCAGAGATGACAATATCGTGGTTTGTATTCTCTCTGATTTTGATATTGCTCCTGGGCTGATCCCGATTCACATTGCTCTGGCTGTGGGTGCAGTTCACAGCCACCTGATCAAAACCGGACTGCGTTGCGACGCCAATATCATTGCCAGCACGGGCTACGCCCGCGATCCCCACCAAATCGCTACCCTGATAGGCTGCGGCGCCTCTGCGGTTTACCCCTATCTCAGCTATTTGATGCTCTTTAATATGGTCAATAGTGGCGAGATTCTGGTGACTGTGGATCTGGCCTTAAAAAACTACCGCAAATCCATTAACAAAGGATTAATGAAAATCCTTTCCAAAATGGGTATCTCAACCATTGCCTCCTATCGGGGCGCCATGCTCTACGAGGTGGTGGGGTTGGCGGATGAGGTGGTGGCGCTGTGTTTTCCCGGCATCAAGAGCCGTATTCAGGGCGCCGATTTCAGCGATATCCAGCACGAACAACAAATACTCGAAAAAGACGCCTGGAAAGAGCGCAAGCCCATTATTCAGGGCGGCTTGTTGAAGTATGTTCACGGCCAGGAATATCACGCCTTTAATCCCGATGTGGTGCAGGCACTGCACCGCGCTGTGCAGACAGGGGATTACAGCCACTGGACAACCTATTCCAGTTTGGTTAATGGCCGTCCGGTGGCCACGTTGAGGGATTTGCTGCGACTCAAAACCGAAGGTCAGCCGGCCATAAGTGTTGATAAAGTCGAGCCCGTTGAGGCGATTATCAAGCGTTTCGATTCTGCGGGAATGTCATTGGGAGCCCTTTCTCCTGAAGCCCATGAGGCTCTTGCCGAGGCAATGAATCGTCTTGGCGGCCGCTCCAATTCCGGCGAAGGCGGTGAAGACCCCGCCCGCTACGGTACCCTGCGCTCTTCAAAAATCAAGCAGGTGGCCTCCGGCCGCTTTGGGGTTACACCCCACTACCTGGTCAATGCCGAAGTCATTCAGATCAAGGTGGCGCAGGGCGCCAAACCCGGGGAAGGCGGCCAGCTTCCCGGCGGCAAGGTCAATCAGCTGATTGCCCGTTTGCGCTATTCCGTGCCGGGAGTGACCCTGATTTCACCGCCGCCCCACCACGATATTTATTCTATTGAGGATCTGGCGCAGCTGATTTTTGATCTCAAACAGGTTAACCCCGAAGCGCTGATTTCCGTGAAGCTGGTGTCCCGCCCCGGCGTAGGCACCATCGCGGCTGGCGTCGCCAAGGCCTATGCGGATCTGATTACCATTTCCGGCTACGATGGCGGCACAGCGGCGAGCCCGCTGACATCCATTCGCTATGCGGGTTCCCCCTGGGAGCTGGGTCTGTCTGAAACCCACCAAACCCTGAGAGCAAACCAGCTCCGCGACAAGGTGCGGGTGCAAACCGACGGCGGCCTTAAAACCGGTCTCGATGTCATTAAGGCGGCAATTCTGGGTGCTGAAAGTTTCGGTTTCGGCACTGCCCCCATGGTTGCCCTCGGCTGCAAATATCTGCGAATTTGCCACCTCAACAACTGCGCCACCGGGGTTGCCACCCAGGATGAAGGTTTGCGCACGGATCATTACATCGGCACTGTCGAAATGGCGATGAATTTCTTCCGCTTTGTCGCCGAAGAAACCAGGGAGTGGTTGGCCAAACTCGGAGTGAGCACTCTTGAGGAGTTAATTGGTCGTGTCGATTTGCTGGAAATCCTTCCCGGCGCCACGGCGAAACAAAACAAGCTGGATTTACGCCCAATCATTCACACGGATGATTTTCTTGCCGATAAGCCGCAATTTTGTACCCACAAAAGAAACTCACCCTTTGATAAAGGTGAACTGGCGGAGACCATGGTGGCCGATATCCTGCCCGCCATTGAAAACCAGTCCGGCGGCGAGTTTTCTTACCCTATCTCCAACTGTGACCGCTCCATCGGCGCTCGGTTGAGCGGTGAAATTGCCAGGCGTTACGGCAATCAGGGCATGGCCGACAATCCCATTCGTCTCAATCTCACCGGTGTTGCCGGTCAGTCTCTGGGGGTCTGGAATGCCGGTGGTCTTGAAATTTATCTTCGCGGCGACGCCAACGACTATGTGGGCAAGGGTATGGCGGGCGGCAAGATTGTCATTAGCCCCCCCGAGGGCAGCCGTTTTCAATCTAAGGATACCCCCATTATTGGCAATACCTGCCTTTATGGCGCAACGGGGGGAACCCTGTTTGCGTCGGGAAAAACCGGTGAACGCTTCGGTGTGCGCAACTCCGGCGCCATAGGTGTTGTCGAGGGTGCTGGCGATCATTGCTGCGAGTATATGACCGGGGGCATCGTCGTGGTGCTGGGCGAGGCTGGTTACAACTTTGGCGCTGGCATGACCGGCGGTTTTGCCTACGTTCTCGATATGGACAGAAGCTTCTCCGACAGGGTCAATATGGAACTCGTCGAGTTGCAGAGGATCACCAAGGAAAACGCTGAGGCCTATAGCCATCACCTGGAATTTCTTATCAATGAATTTGTTACTAACACAGGCAGTTCTTGGGGTAGGGAAATTCTTGATAATTTCGAGGATTACGCCCGCAAATTCTGGCTGGTAAAACCCAAGGCGGCGTCCCTGGCCAGTCTTTGGGAGACTACTGTTGCAGCCCCTCAGTGAACCTGTAGAGAGTTGATGTCATGTCCGATCGTTTAAATAATCACTTCCAATTTGTTGAGGTTGAAAGGCAGGATCCCCAGAAAAAAAACCTGGATGTCCGTCGTGGCCAGTTCGTTGAAATTTATGAACCCTACAAAGAAAAGCAGGCCGCCAGCCAGTCGCACCGCTGCCTCGCCTGCGGCAATCCCTATTGCGAATGGAAGTGCCCGGTACACAACTATATTCCCGACTGGTTAAAACTGGCCTCCGAGGGCAACATTATCGAAGCGGTGGAACTGAGCCACCTGACCAATACCCTGCCGGAAGTCTGTGGTCGCGTCTGTCCCCAGGATCGCCTCTGCGAGGGCGCCTGTACCCTCAATGACGGCTTTGGCGCTGTCACCATTGGCAGTGTCGAAAAATATATTACCGACACCGCGTTCGCCATGGGCTGGAAGCCCGATTTATCCAAGGTGACCTGGACGAACAAGCGGGTCGCCATTATTGGCGCCGGCCCCGCCGGTCTTGGTTGTGCCGATGTGCTGGCGAGATCCGGAGTCAAGTCAGTGGTTTTTGACCGCTACCCGGAAATCGGTGGTCTGCTGACCTTTGGCATTCCCGAATTCAAACTGGAAAAAGCGGTGATGCGCAAGCGCCGTGAAGTGTTTGAAGAAATGGGCATTGAATTTCGCCTAAACACCAATGTGGGTACGGATATCAGTATCGATGAATTAATGTCAGGGTTTGATGCGGTTTTTCTCGCTATGGGAACCTATACCTACATGAAGGGTGGTTTTCCCGGCGAAGAGCTTCCCGGTGTTTATGACGCCCTGCCTTTTTTGATCGCCAACGTCAATCGCAATCAGGGCTGGGAGAAAAATCCTGAAGAATTTATCAGCGTTGCCGGTAAGCGCGTGGTGGTGCTCGGCGGTGGCGATACGGCCATGGACTGCAACAGAACCTCCATTCGTCAGAAAGCAACAGCGGTGACCTGTGTTTACCGTCGCGATGAAGACAATATGCCCGGCTCCCGCAAGGAAGTTCAAAACGCCAAAGAAGAAGGAGTTGAATTCCTTTTCAATCGCCAGCCGGTGGAAATTGTCGGCGACGGCAAGGTCGAGGGTATTAAAGTGGTGGAAACCCGCCTCGGTGAGCCCGATGCCAATGGCCGTCGTCGCCCTGAAATTATCCCCGGCAGTGAAGAAATTTTGCCTGCTGATGTGGTTCTGGTGGCATTTGGCTTTCGCCCCAGTCCGCCAGAATGGCTGAAACCACAATCTGTAGAGCTCAACGACTGGGACGGGGTTGTTGCGCCGGAAGAGCAGCAGTACAAATTCCAGACAACCAATCCGAAAATCTTTGCCGGTGGCGATATGGTCAGGGGCTCTGATCTTGTGGTGACCGCCATTTGGGAAGGGCGTCAGGCCGCTGAAGGTATTCTTGATTATTTGGATATCTAAACCGCTTCACGGACTCACTTTAAGGAAGCCCTGATAATCAGGGCTCCTTGATTTCAACATGAGTGCCAACCAACCCCAGAAACAACGCGCAAGGAGAGTACTGGCGTCCGGTGTTTTCCCCGCGACACCAGGCCACCAAAATGACTGAACTCAAAAATGATCGTTTTCTCAGGGCGTTGCTGCGCCAGCCCGTGGACAGAACCCCCGTGTGGATGATGCGCCAGGCGGGCAGATATCTCCCCGAATATCGCGCGACCCGCGGCCAGGCCGGGGATTTTATGTCCTTGTGCATGAATACCGATCTCGCCTGTGAAGTGACCTTGCAGCCACTGCGGCGCTATGAACTGGATGCGGCCATCTTATTTTCCGATATTCTGACCATTCCGGACGCCATGGGGCTGGGACTCTATTTTGCCGAAGGCGAGGGGCCTAAATTCCGCAAGCCGTTGACGGATGAAAAAAGTGTTGCCGACCTGCCAGTCGTCAATACGGCTTCAGATCTTGCCTATGTCACCGATGCGGTGACAGCCATTCGCCGGGCGCTTAACGGCAGTGTGCCCCTCATCGGTTTTTCCGGCAGTCCCTGGACGCTGGCCACTTACATGATAGAGGGCGGCAGCACCCGGGATTTTGTCAAAAGTAAAACCTGGCTGTACACCAAACCTGAGTTAATGCATCAGCTGTTGGAAAAACTCAGCCTGTCGGTGACTGATTACCTCAATGCCCAGATTGCCGCCGGCGCCCAGGCTGTGCAGATTTTTGATACCTGGGGCGGCGTGCTCAGCCATAGAGCCTACCGGGAGTTTTCCCTAAACTACATGGAAAAAATTATTGCCGGGTTGGCCAGGGAGTCAGAAGGCCGACAGGTGCCGGTCATTCTGTTTACCAAAGGCGGTGGCCAGTGGCTTAAAGCGATCGCCGCCACCGGTTGCAATGCCGCTGGTATCGACTGGACCACGTCCTTGGCGGATGCTCGTGCCGAAGTAGGTGGTCAGGTTGCCCTGCAAGGAAATATGGATCCGGCCATTCTCAGGGCTCCTGCCCCTGTTATTTGTGCTGAGGTGGATCGTATTCTGGCGGAGTTTGGCCATGGCTGTGGTCACATATTTAACCTGGGGCACGGCATAACACCGGATATAGATCCCGATAAGGTCAAGGTGTTTATCGACAGGGTTCACAGTTCATCTGTTAAATACCACGCGTAATTTTTTCAGGTAATGTTGTTCGTCGCCAAATATGACCGTTCGTTCTTATGTCGTTGTGGTGAAATAGGGATTGCCTATCATTGGACAGCGGATCGCATCTAAATCAATCCGTGTGTTAGGGAAGGTGGTTTTATTTCGGTCTGTGGATGACAAGAGTAGATAATGGCGATTAGCAGGGTGCAGATTAGGGCGCAAGATCTGGTGCTGGGGATGTTTGTCTCCGGTTTGGATCGACCCTGGTCGCAAACCCCTTTCCCTCTCCAGGGTTTTCACATCAAAAAGCCCAAGGATATTGAAACCGTAAAGTCGTTCAGTACCTATGTGTATATTGATGTCACCAAAGGGCGGGGTCCGTCTCCAGGCACCAAAATTTACAACTCCCAGGCAGACCAGCCCGACGTTCAGCCCCGGGAAAAAGTTCCCGCTTTTCAATTGCAGCCCAAAAGAGCCGATCTCAATAAGCTCACCTCGGTGCCGCCCCGTCCCATTGAAGTTCGCCTTGGGGTTTATGAAAAAACTATTCCCCTGCGCCTGGAAGCCGCCCGTGCTGAAGCCATTGTTCGCGAGTTAAAAGGCAATCTCACCCTGGTGTCCAAGCAAATTGCCAGAGGTAGATTGACGGATATCGAAGGGCTTAAAAAATCCGTAGATGATATGGTGGGCAGCGTCTTGCGCTGTCCCGACGCGTTTAACTGGCTGTTGAGGTTGCGTCATAAAGATCAGCAGAGCTACGACCACTCCCTGCGCACCGCTATGCTTTCCGCCCAGTTTGGCCGTTACGCGGGAATGTCAAAGGCCGACATCGCCCTGCTGTGTATGGGCGGTTTGCTCAAGGATATTGGCAAGGTCAAGCTGCCACGAACCATTGTCCAGAAAGTGTCGCGAACAGCAGAAGAAGACGCTCAGTACCAAAAATTTGTTCAGTACAGTGTTGAAATTCTTCGCGGTCTGGACAACATCGACCCGAAAATTATTTCCATTGTGCGCTACCACTGTGAGCGTCTCGATGGTTCCGGTTTTCCCCAGGGGGTCAGCGGCAACAAAATTCCCTTACTGGCGCGTATTGTCGGCATAGCTACCGAGTACGACGCCATTTCAAGCCCCAGAGAATCCGCACATCCCGTTGCCCCCTCAAGAGCTGTCAGCATTATTTACAACATGCGCGACAAGGCTTTTCAGGAAGACCTGGTGGTGAAGTTTATTCAGTCTATAGGTCTCTATCCCACGGGCACCCTGGTGGAGTTGACTTCTGGTGATCTCGGCATTGTCCTTGAACAAAATCAGGGGTCTCGCCTTTCGCCCTCTGTTGCTGTTCTCGATCAGTCGGCGAGCGCAACACGCCTGGGGGGTAACTGTATTTTTATCGACCTCAAGGATGAAAGGGAAAGTCGCAGACTGTTACTGGAAAGTGGCCGCGAAAATATTGTCAATGTGCCCAAGCTGGCGATAGCCCGGGATCTCGAACCCAGTGCCTACGATGTCGACTACGATGTGGTTTCCGACATTTTCCTGCAAAGCAGCGGTGGCAAGGTGGAAAAGCAGGCAGAAGCCGGGGGCTTTTTCGCGAATCTAAAAAGCAGGCTCTTTAGCCAGTAGAAACACTCCCCTCAACATCCATTTATTCTTCGCTATACAGCCCCATCGCCTCGCCCATCCTGCAGATGGATTCGGCGTTGAAGTCAGGGTTCCAGGTAACGGGTTTTTCACTGACGACAATCGCGGTCGAGCCGAATTTGAAAGCGCCCAGCTCCTCACCTTTGGCCAAGCTGACTTCGCCGTCAAAGCGGCGGGAATGAGATTTTCCCGGCGCAAAGGATTTCTGCCACCGGGTTTCAATACCGGCGACGAATAATGCGCCCACCAGCACCACCGCCACCAACCCCTGCTCGGTTTTGAAAATACAGCTCAGGCGCTCATTGCGGGCAAACAGACTGTCGACATGGTTTGCCGTGGTGTCATTGACAGAAAATAAATTGCCAGGGATATAGCGGGTTTCCACAAGGGTTCCCGAAACAGGCATATGGACGCGATGATAATCGCGGGGGGATAAATAAATAGTGGCAAAGGAGCCGCCGCTGAAACGGCTGGCTGTCTGTGCATTGCACCCCAGCAGGGTTGCCGTTGAAAAATCGTGACCCTTTGCCTGAAATATTCGACCTTCGCGAACTGCGCCTATCTGACTGATGGCGCCATCTGCAGGAGAGGCAATGGCTGCGGGATTAGTGTCAATGGGTCTGGCGTCCGCTTTTAGGCGGCGGGTAAAGAAGTGGTTAAACGACCTGTAGGCGCGCGGATCGCTTTCCTCCGCCTCGGCGAGATCGATGCCGTAGTGCCCCATGGCCTGTTGAATGAGCCAATTTTTCAACCATGGGATTTCAGATTCCGCCAGCTTTCCCAGCAGTCGTGAACAGCCGTGTTGAGGCAGCAGGCGCTGCAGGGCGATGAAGAGTTCATCGCGGTGACGTTTCCAGGGGCTGGCAGGTGTTTGGCGTTGATCCATAGAGATGCAGCTTATGTTAAAGGCAGATGATTGAGTCAAGTGAATAGTTGTGGCGTTACAAACCCGTTGCCACAGGGGTATCCATGCGATTGCCCCATTCAGACCAGGAACCTGAATAGGCGCGAATATGGGGGTAGCCGAGGATGCGCGCCACCAGATAGGTAAAGCCGGAGCGGTGATGGCTCTGGCAGTGGGTGGCGATGTGCTTGTCGGCGCTGATGCCGAGATCGGCCAGAAGCTGCTGGGCATCCTCGCGGATCCGCAAGCCGCGGGCGGGATCCATGAGTGTCGTCCATTCGCAATGCACGGCGCCGGGAATATGGCCGCCACGCTGGGAAACCACACGGGAGCCTTCGTATTCACCGCGACTGCGGGCATCCCAGACCAGGAAGTTTGGATCGTCGAGGCTGGCGATAATGTCTTCCGCCTCAATGGTGGGTGTTTTGCTGATGGTAACATCCACCTGTGTGGGTGCAGGGCTAGCCACTGCGGTTTCCAGGGGAAGATTCGCCTGTTGCCAGGCCGTGAGGCCGCCGTTGAGGTAGCGCCAATGGCTATGGCCGATAACGTCGAGTATCCAGGCCATTCTTCCGGCCCAGCCGCCGCCCTCATCGTCATAAACGACAATATTGAGATCGCTGCGATAACCGAGCCGGGAAAAAAGTTTGTCCAGGCGTTGCTTTTCCGGCAGTTTGCCGGGGGCTGGCGGGCGGCCGTCCATGATTTCAGCCGCTGAAACATGGACAGCGCCGGGAATATGACCCTGAGAATATTGGTGGTCATTACAGAGATCAATAATGAGCGCTGGGTCGGTGATGGCCTGCAGCTCTTCGGGTTCAATCAGGTGCTGAAACGAATCTGTCATGGTCTTAATCCTGTCGCTGAAGCCGCTATTTTAGCGGTTCGGCTCTGTTTGGGAACAGTGCAAAATAGTCAATTTTCGTGGCTTTAGCCTGTAGCATTGGCGAGATCGTTAACAATCTGTTGGTAACTCAACAACCGTTCTGCCCTGATATTGCCTTCAGCAACCGCTTGCAGGATAGCGCAATCGGGCTCGGCAAAGTGGCGGCAGTTGCGAAACCTGCAGGCACCCAGATAGGGTTTGAAGTCAATAAAGCCACGGGCGATTGCATCGGCTTCAAGGTGCCAGAGGCCAAATTCGCGAATTCCCGGCGAGTCTATGAGGCTGCCTCCTTGGGGGAGAACATAATATTTTGCCGCAGTCGTCGTGTGGCGACCCTTGGCGAGTTGGGACAGGTCGCCAATGGCGGCCTCTGCCAGCGGGTAGATACGATTGATAATGGAGGATTTGCCGACCCCCGACTGACCCACCAGAACCGTGGTGTGGCTGCGCAGGGCGTCGTGCAGTGCCGTCAACCCCGAACCCTGTTTAGCCGAGACTCGCACCAGGTTGTAGCCCAGGCTTTGATACAAGTCGAACAGGGCGGGGATTTCCTTGTTCGCCGCATTCAGAGAATCCATTTTATTGAAAATCAGCAGTGGCTGAATGGATAAATATTCTGCAGCCACCAGATAGCGGTCGATCAGGTTTTGATGGGGCTGGGGTTCCGGGGCAAAAACAATGCCGATCTGATCCACATTGGCCGCCATCGGGCGCAGTTGACCGCGGGCATCCGGCCTCGACATCAGGCTGCGACGGGGTAGTACGGATTCAATGATCCCTGTGGGCTTGCCCTGCCGCCAGATAACCCTGTCGCCGGTCACCAGGTCAGTAATATTGGCGCGGAAATGGCAGCGGTAAGGTTGAGTCGAACAATCCAAAAGAGCCGTTGGTTTCACCAGCGCCTGGTGGCTGAATCTGGTAATCACCAAACCTTCCTGGGGGGAGCCAAAATTTTCTTCGTCGCCACCGTCCGGCAGCAATTGCCTGTTGCTGCGCTGTTGCTGGCCGGCTATGCGGCGCTGTTGCTGTAGGGAGAGTCTGCGCTTACCCATTAGGCTCCGGGGTCTGTTAATGAATAACGGCCAAGGATATAGCATAATGGCGGGCAGGGACATAACCGTGAAAAGTCGATGACAGCCTTTTACAGCGCCATTGCCGCATACACGCCTGTGGTTATCACGTTGATTGTCGCTGTGTTGGCTATTGTGTTCGCCGATAGGCTGCTGATAAAACGGGCGAAGCTG
>JBFXIU010000051.1:0-17564 GCA_050175615.1 Porticoccaceae bacterium
GCCATATTGCGGTGGATATGCAGGGTCAGCGTAGTCGGATGCATAATTCCTCCCTTACGGCAGCTATACGGTGAGAGGCAGACCAAATTTGTCAGCGTGTCTATTTCGGGCCTTGTCCGCTTTTTCGTTGACCCTGCATCCCAAAGTTTACAACAAGCGCCCCTGGTGGCGCGGAGTTGCTTTTTCTATTGCTGCTTCAACCTGCTTTATCCATGCGCCAAGCATACGTCCGACTTCTGCAATCCGCGTTGCCCATATGCCGTAGCAAGTTTCGTTGACAAGCCGCAGCTCGTAAGACTTACGAATTTGCAACTTCAGATATTCCAGTTCGACATCCATCTGGCGTTGCAGCTCACGGGTACGCTCTGGAGGAAGACGTTTGCGGCGCTCTTCAAGCTGCTCCTTGGCAGCCCGGATAAGCAAGTGTTCGACAAGCGCCACAGTCTGACGAATTTCAGCCGACAGTACATGCCGTTCGGACCGCTCAAATTTTTTAACAATCTTGTGAGTTTCCACATCGAGGTCAAAAACTTTGGCAAGCAGGGTGAAGTCTTCCAGAGCCACTTTATCTTCCCTTTGGCGCAGAAGAAAGGGTGCGGTCAGGGTCATACTGTTCGGCTATGCGATCCAGCAAGGCTCCCGGCCGCACCTCCAATGCGATGGCAATTCTGATGAGCATCTCTATAGATGGATACCTTTTGCCGCCTTCGAGCATGGACACATAGGGAGTGCTTATATCCATGCGGTCGGCAAGTTCGTCTTGCGAAAGCCCCGATTGTAACCGGAACTCTCGTATTGCGACGCCCACTCCCGTCAGTTTTTTCCTTGGCGCACTCATCCCCGCTTAATAACGGGAAATGAATACAAAAACCTTAATCAACTAGGTTAATGTGGCGTAGATGATTGGCTGTGGCTTGGCTTTTTAACCTCGTTGGTTCGTAACTCTGGTGGACATTGCAGCCGCAGCACTTCTGATTTGTATGATTCCTCACAATGGTTGGAATCAAAAAACAGAAGAGTATCAACGCATTTTCGGGCAGAGCCCCAAACAGGGAAGTGACGCAGCCGCCAGCAATGGGCGCTGATGGTTTCATCCGCCCACCACAATCCCACTGGACGCCAAAGAATCCCGGCAAGGTGCAACAGTGCCAACACTGCCCCCACCAGAGCATTGACCAACTGGTCAAGCGCAATGGCCGCTTGGCGAAGATTGTGTCCCAGCACCTTCACGCGGTTTGTAGTCTGCATCATGCTTCACCCTGTCGCGCTCCTCTGCGCGTTTCGCGTTATTGAAACGGTCAAGAGTGCCCACAAGATACCCTGTGATTCGGCGTGTGCGTTCAAACGGAACGCCCTCTCCAACCATACGGATTGCCATTATCACACCTCTTACAAAGCGATATTTACTGAAAGGGCATTGACCTCAGCCACGGATTTGCAGAGGTCAAGCCTGTCTTCAAGTGCCTGTCGCTGCCCGATGAGCGAGCCGGAGGCCTGAGAAAAGGCAGAAGATTTCGCAATTACACGCGCAGCCAGGTCGGCAAGCTCAATGCCACGCGCCTGCGCCAGAGCGGCAAGCAAGGGCACAGGCGCAGACGGGTCAGACGTGTAGACTTCGGCTTCCGTCTTTTGTTGGTCAAACGTCAGCAACTCGCGGCCAGGGTAGGTTTCAGTGAGCCGGGAGACCGCGCGATTGCAGACCGCATTGATTTCGGACAATTTGGCAGCCTTGGCTGCGGCAAGGCCGGAAAGCAGCGTATCAGGGCATACTCCAGAAAGCAGTTTAGGCATACTTCACCTCTTTTGTGCGGAAAATTTCCACCACGCGGTCACTGCCATCATCATGACGGCACTCATATTCCGCCAACAGCTCCATATCGGTTCCAAGGCAGGCCGGGCAAGGTTCAAGCTCTCCGCTTCCCCACACAGCAACTACAAGGCCGTCATCGCTGTATGCTGTGGGCACAGCCCACAACCGCAGTTTTTGCCCTGGGAACAGTTCGCATTGGGCTGTGTTTTTGGCATATGTCAGTGTAAAGGTCATCATACACTCCTCAAAAAATTTCGACCGCCTTCGGCGGTTAAGAACAGTAGTTCAGTTACCAGTAGGCAGAAGGTCAAACCTTTGCGAGGCGGCAACCGATGCTAGTGTCAGCATTGGACGCGGGATAAGCGAGGTTCTGGCAGAAAAGGCCAGCACGAGCCGCACTATCCCATGTACCGCCGAGGTACAACACCCCGCCAGACCCACCTGACGGCCCCCAGTAAGCGTCACCCAAAGAACCAAGAGCAGCATTCGTTGAGGTTGTCTTGGGCAAAAAGAAATCCCTCAAATCAAAGTTGTCCCCATAGCTGTGGTCGAAGGTCACGGCAAAGGCCGGATTGGTCCCGTCAAAAACTGGAAGAGCAATATTTGTCGCTTTATACAAACGGCTGCCATCACGAGCCCACACTTCAAGGTAACGTGACGTGTCAGTACGAATGCCCTGCACAACCTGCCAGACGTTCCCCCAAAGGCCTACGAGACCCCTCCAAGACGCCTGGGCCACATCCGCCTCATCTACATAGTTGGCGCTTGATGTATCGACACGGCCCCGGCCAATGGCCGTCTGCATATTGGTAGTACCAAATTCAATGGCTGAAAGTTGCTGCAAGACGCTCAGCATATACACGTCCCACATCTGAAAACCTTCAACCCCATCAACATTGCGCGCGGAACAGCGCGTAAGCATGGCGTTAAAATTGAGGTTCACCAGCGGCATTTTCCCCGGCAAACTGCCCACTTTTGTGCCACCATCATCCGTTCCCGCGTAGGTGCCCAACCAGAAGCAAGGACGCGGGTTGCCATTAGGCACTGTGAAGGCTGGCATTGGGGCAAAGCCTTCTCCTGGCCCGGGTGCAATAAGCCGCACCAATTTATCCTTGAGAATACCGCTCTCAGGCGTCACAAACTTGGAGTACACAAGAGGAACACGCGTCATTATCTGGCCGTCAATGATGCAGCGTCCTGAAGAAATTCCCGCATAAACAGGATGCGCGTCAAAGTAAGGTTTCGGCAAACTCACAGGCTGCAGATCATGGTTAACCTGCATCCATGTACCACTGCCACCGCCTTCCTGCAGGCAAACAATCCCGCATATGGGGTTGGCGTTGCCCATAACAATTTCATTATAGGCCTGCTGTGAAACCCCCTTGACCGCACTGTGCAATGGGGTGCCTTCAATGCCGATTGCCTGGGGCACCGTTTCCGAGTTGTTTTTTTCAAGAGCAGCACCGACCACTGCAGAATGTGCATCAGGGTCGGATTTGTGCGCCTCCATCTCTGCAAGGCCTTGCTCAACTTTTTGGAGCGCCGACCGTGACAAGTCAACGGTTTCAGAAACTTGCTGCAAGACTTCTTCTATATCACCAGTGGACTGAGACATGGAACCTCCTACACTTCGGGGCGATAGCCCTTCGTTATGGCCCACCGGGCCAGATCGTAATGATGCAGCGCGTTATGCAAAATCCCTTTTAATGAACGGGACAATGCCAGTGCGCTTGATTTTCCGGCTGTGACAGACACACGCCCTTCAGCATCAACTGAAAGACCAATACCAACCATCATCAGGCCGGGAGTGTCCTTTTTTGCCGGACCAACCCCAGCGATGTTTTGAGCGCGGTTGGCTGCATCTATCGCCAGGGCTGCCTGCGTTGCCGCAGCTTGAGCCGCTCCCGAAGCAATTTGTATTTTTGCATCAGCTATACTCTCAAGCTCTTCCTGAGCCTGATGGGCTATCTGGCGAATTTCTCCCTTACCCGCTTCAATGACGACAGCGGCTGCCGCGCTTTCCCGTGAGTCAATAATTGACACCAAGGTTTTGAGCGTCGGCGTCCGCACACCACCAAGCTCTAGGTAGACCTCCGGCCCGTCATTTATCCAAGATTTGAGTAGCGCAGCATCAGTTATCAAATGCTGAACGCTCGCCATTACCTCATCGGCAAACGCCAAACTGTTACAATCGCTAGTGCTCAACGTCTTCTACCTCCTGCGGCACCCAATACGCCGGGATTTGGCACAACGGAGCCGTTTCATTAATGACTGAATGCACGGTGCTGTGCAGTGTTTCTAATTGCGGTAAAGAAAAATGGAGCATCAGCCGGGCGAACCAAAGGCACAGGGTCGGCTCTCTCCTTTTGAGTTCAAGTTCGAGGGACACACGAATATGTTCACCATGCAGCTTACCCAAAGTTGGTTTGGACTTGAGGCGCACCGTGTGATACTGAACCGCACCTCCGGTGAGCATCGGCATTTCAAACCAACTCGCGCCTTGATGCAGAAGGTCGCGCTCAAAACATTCAAGCCATGCGACCTCTACCGGGCTTGCAACAAGAGTGCAGGATACCGCGGTTTCATCCCCTGCAAATTCTACCCGGATGATGTTGCCGACTTCCGTTTCGGTTATTGTGCGGTTGTCCTTGGCCTGATAGCTGTAATCGTCCTTGATGGGGACAGGCATCCACGCAGGCCAGCGCAAAATTTCCGACTGCTCTTTGATTTCCATCAGCTTTGACCTGTTGTTTTTGCCGTCAAAACGGCGCTGTAGTTCAACCCCAGCACACCTGTCTGCCCCGTCAGGTCATAGAAAGCATCTTTGGGCGCAATCCGAAAATAGTATGTTGTGCCGGCCTGCAATCCCGACCATGTATATGGAATCCGCTGGGCGACCCTCATCTCCTGTACTGCATCAATGCCGAAGGCTGGTGAGTCCCCTCGCAGGATGACATAACCAGTCACATCCACCGTCGAAGGCATCACCAACTCATTAAGTACTAACGAGGTTTCTTCGCTGATAATTGACGCACTCGTGGGAGCAAGTGGCAAGGGGTCGGAGAAATCGAGGGTCATTGCCTCCGACGTACCAATAGAGCTTTTGGCGCTGACAGAAATACGGACATCCCTGAATGGGCCGTCACCATCTCCTTGCATTTCCGGCGTGAGCTTCCATGACAACGCAGTAGTCTCGGTGCTGATAATCGTCGCACCGTTCTGACCGCCCTGATTGCGGTACACGCCGATGAGATACGACGTGGCTTCGGGCACTGCGGCCCATACCAGCATTACCGACCCACCCGTATATGCCCCTTGCGCTGCAACCACGGGTGTTGCAGGAGGGCGAGCATTGGTATTGCCTTTCCAGACTGACCAAGAACTTTGATGGTCTTCACGGGCCGCGCGGACACGTACTTCCAGCGGGCCGGAAGGCACTGTGATAACCGCCCCTGACACTACAAAACGGCCAAAATCTGTCCAAGGATTTGTTCCAGACAACGACCGGGCTTGGATTTCGTACCATTGCGCCCCGGCACTGGCCCCCCACGTCACTTCGAGGCTTGGCCCGGCCTGATCTATGACACGTGCAGACAATCCAAATGGAGCTTCAACAGTTTCGGAGGATGGCAAGGCGACGCGACCATGCCAAAGAGGCGTAGGCAATCCCCCATATTGGTGAACTTCCGGCGCGTTGTTGCACATCATCACGGTATAATGCCATAAATCCTGTGGCACTACGCCCATGACTATCATTTGACGATCAAACATCCGGCTCGTATGCAATGCCCAAACTGTGGGAACCCGATCCACGCCGCTATTGATCCAGGCGAACGGATTATCCATGCCCTGCGCAAGTACCTGCATATAGTCTGCACGGCTCAGTGTGACGTGGTCGCTATCAAGCTCATCAATCAGCACTGGCCCCCAAGGGGAACCGTCTGGGCGGGTCAGGGAGAGGTACAACGGGCCATCGCCCTGAGATGGAAGATCGCTTGCCATGTCGCTATGCAGCATCAGTGTCAGCGATTGTTCATGCCATCCGTCAATGATACCGGAACACGTTTCACGGAAGCGCGGATGAGCCAGCGACACGACGTCTCCAAGGTTCATCAGGCGTCCGATTGCTTCAACCTGACATTCAACAATGATCCTGCGCCATCTGTTGCGGGCGCTCATGGCCAGAGCGACGCGAAAAGCCTGCTCACGGTTTGTCGGGCCAAGTAGGGTCAGTTCATAGGGGTATGTGCTTTCACTTTCAGGCAGCACGGCCCGCACATCCCTGTCCTGAAAACCAGCATCGGCATCTTTGTAGGCAATTTGCACATCATCGGGAGTATCTTCGTCCCAGGTACCGAAAGTCACCTTGAACGTACCACGCATGATATGGCGCGGTGTTAAAACAAAGCGGACAGGACGGTTCGGGCCATCTTCAATGAAGGAAAGAATAGTCCCGGTTAACCGGGGGATAACGCAAACCGCCTTGCACATCTCACCGAGGAGTTCCCACACGTTATAGGGGCCATCGAGATAGGCATTATAAAACCAGCCTTTTTCCTTCAAACGCTTATCGATGCTCCAAACCGCATCAAGATCTATTTGTGCGTCCACCATCCGCCCCCCCCAAGAAGCCCGCGCAACGGCACACACCGCAGCCGCCCAGGAACTGGTGGGTACAGGTTCGCTCCAAGTTTTTTTGGATAGATCGTAAAGCGGCAGCTTGCGCGTAGCAATCATGCTGAACTTGCTGCTGGCGGATTGCGTTAGAGAGTTGGTGCCTTTGACCTTAAACGCGACAACTGATTGCGGGTATGTAAGAGTGCCCGGCAACATGCCGCGTAACGCCGTCCACTGTATCGTATCCAGCGCGCGACCATCGCCGGACGTGTTTGATGTGCGCCGGCCACGTACCCAAAAACGCCCCTCAGCAACATCACAGAGATGAGTCAGACGCTGTGCAGTCCTGTCACCTTTGCTCATACCGCTGCCATGCAGCACGGCCCAACCTGACGTAGGGTTGTTATCATCGTCTATAGCCTGGTACTGAAATTCCCAGGAGACGCTGTACGAAACAACACTTCCTTTGTCATCCATATAGCCACAACCTTGCGGCATCACTATATCAAGAATAATGCGCGTAACCTTGCTGCCGGGCGAACAGGCCGCATACGGGCCTATCCATCCATCATACTCGCTGTCATTGGGCGCCAGAAGAACCTGGCCGGAAACTTCCTCACTGGTCTCAACGTTGTCGGGGAACACGGTAACACGGTTGCCTGGGGCAACAAATTCAATATCGGAAACTTCATACCCCGTATCCGCGACGAGCTGCCCGTTGCGCCAAAAAACAGTCTCACCAAAGCTAAGGCTCTCTACGTTATATAATCCGCGCCCGATGCCCAACACATAGTAGCCATACTGGTAGTTATCCACATACTGCATCCACGGCACGGCAACACGGTCATTTACAATCTTCATCCGCCCGAAGCCTTCCGGCTCAATTTGCCAAAGTCTGGCCTGATTGCCGGAAGAATTAATATTGTATGTAGGGCTGGCCTGCGCGGCATCAAGAGCACCGCTCAATGCAGACGGTATCTTACCTTGCTGTCCGGCAAGCTGCCCCATAAGCAGCATTCCGCCAGCATATACAGCCAAACCAGCCGCAGCCCCAGCCGCACTGCCAAGGCCAAGGGCAGTTACGCCAAGAATGGCGCCAGAGCCACCGACATACCATGTTGCTGCCGCCGCAGCCAAAATCACCGCAAACTGCATAATGGTTGTCATGGCGTTACTGCCGCCGCCGCCACCACCGCCACCTTGCACCAGCTCACAGAACGTCACGTCATCGGAGCATCCGAGGGGAGCATCCCACGTATCACGCATTCGCACCGCGCCACTGCCCAAGAAACACAATGTTGGGGCAGGAAAATTCTTATCCTCCGGATACATCTGTTCCATCGCCTGACGGATGGTAGACCCCGACAGAACCTCGAATTCATCAACAATTTCGCCAGCGCGTAGATAATACACTTTAGGCATACGGCTCCCCCAATGTAATACCGCGCACAGATAGCGCAGCATCAATGTCGGGATGTCTGTACCATTCAATTTTTTGCAGAACGCCAGCCATGTCCACAGGCGCGCTGAGAACAACACCGTAAACTTGCGGGCAGTGCAGAATCATCAATCCATCAGCCGTGGCCACAGCAATGCCAACATGATCGCGCAGCCTGTGACGGACAATAAACGCCACATCAAGCTCGCGGGGGGACTCACCAGCGTGCAGCCGAACCAATCCATACCGCTCAGGACGCATGGCGTTGATGCATGCCCGGCGATTTGCGGCATCAGGCACGGGTATGGTGGGACTGTCTATACCCAGCAAGTCACGATGCACGGCCCGCACCAGTTCACCGCAATTAAACGTCTCCGGTGGGCGCGGCACTGCAGCCCAAGGCTTATTGAGATAGGCTTCATGCCATGCACGATGGATCTGCATCATGACTGGTTCACCAATGCCGGATAATCGTTTGGGGTATATTTGCGCCCAAATTTGCGGTTAAGCCATCCCAAAATATTTCCCACGGCGGTCATGCTGTCCGGCCCTTCACTCTGCGGGCTTTTTATTGCGAGACCGGGCCAGACTTCGCCGGGGCCTTTCAGCTCTTCGCCGTGGATGTAGGTACGGTAGATGCAGGAAATCTGACCGCCGGAAAGGCTGGCAGCTTCCAGATCCGCATCTAACTCATAACCAATGCCTGACACCCGCAATGATAATTCGCCGGGCGTGCTGTCTGACTTTTCTGGCAACAAAATTTCAAACGGCATACCGATAAATTCAACTATTTCATTGGGGTTATGCGGAGCAGTCTTTTCCAACTTGCACATAAACCGTTCAACATCCGGGCCTGGCGCGCCCCATCGCGCAACGCGCGCCGGATGGGCAAACGCTTTGTGATTTATTTCAAGCGTGTGCAAGATAATCACATCCTGCGGAGCGCAGGCGTAAGCCTCTATAATTGCTTGTTCAAGTTCTGCATTCATATTTACCCCTTAGTACAACCGAGAACTGCGAGACAGGCCACGCGTCTTATCAAGATGGCGCGAGAACGTGTTTGTGCCAGCCACATCACGGCGTACCATTGAACTTTCAACCTCGCGTACAACCAATTCGATATTCAGGTTGCCACTGTTATCCTGCCGCGCGGTGGCCTGAGCAGTCATCGGCGTTCCCGTAGTGTTGATAACGGTTGGGTTGACCGTGATGTTCATGCCCCCCATCCATGCCGCACCTGACATGAGTGCCCCGGCGTGGAATGCACGAGTTTCTTGTGGGTTAAGCACACGTTCATTCTTTTTGAGCACTGCCGGGTATTCATCGCTGGCAAAAAAGCCACCGCCATCATGGAAACGCGGAGCCAAAGCGAAAGCGGCAGCGGGAACACTGCGCGTTGTAGCCGAGGACACACCAACAAGACCGCCGCTGTGCCATGTGGAGACCCCCGTAAACATGGCGCCCATGAGTTTGCCCACAAGGACATTGGCCATCGCCTGAGATGCCATAGATACAAGGCTGGAAAAAAATTTCTGCGCTGAAAACTCACCAGTGGTGAAGGCGTCGGAAAGAGTTGTAGCTATGGTGCTTCCAAGGCCGTAGGTCAGATTTTCTGCCTGCTTTGCAACATCGCCATATTCATCTGCAAAGCGCATAGCTCCCCGCGTTACCCCGTCGAAGAGGTCGCGAGAATTTTGCAACTTCTGAAACTCCACCCACTTTGCAATAAGCTCTTCCGAAACTCCCACATTTTGGCGCAGATTTTCTGCCTGCAGTTCAATGAGCTGATTCGAGTACTCCTGAGCAGCACCAAAGTCTCCAGCCAGTTCGGATAGCTCTTTGTAAAATTCAGCCGCGGCCTGAGCGTCTTTTATGGTTGTGGCCTTTTCAGAGGCCTCGGTGAGCTGCTGGATTTTTTCGCGAGCAACGTCTGCAGGAACCTTCAGGTCGGCAAACTTCTTTTCCCAATCTGCTATGGTGTCTGCCAGTTCAAGCTGTTTGACAGTCTTGCTGTCGCCCGTAAGCTTGGCGATGGAAATATCCATTGCCCGTAAAGCGTCAGATGCCTTGTATGCCTGCTCCGCAGCTTTTTCAGCTTCGCTTTTGCCGCCTTTTTTTTCCCCTTTTGGCTTTACCGGTTCAAAAGTTTTAGGCAGCTTCGGCAAGCTTGGGCTATCGCCGGACTGCTGCGGGGACGAGGGCAACGCCCCATGAGACGGTACAAGAGTGGGAGCCGGAATAAGGGGAAGTGCCTCATGCGAAGAGGCAAGCGAAGGAGATGGGGCGGATGGTTTTGAATTTTTGTCGGCCTGCTTGAGCAGCTTTTTCATTTCATCACGGCTACCTGCCGCCATGACTTCACTGAATGAAAGCTTGCCTGCCACCACGTGATCCAATCCGTCTGCCGTTGTGTAAAGCACATCAAAGGCTTCAGCGAACAAACCAAGGATGGCGCCCTTTTTGCCGAACAGCAGTGCGCCGATGACGCCATATTCCAGGCCATCAATGGGGATGGAAGAACAGAAATCTACAAGACTGCCAACCTTTTGAGTAATTGTTGTGACAGCCTCTGCCGTGCTTTGCCCCCAGCCAGAAATTTTCCCCCGATTTTCTTCAAGGTATACGGTGAATTCTTTCAGACCTTCTTTGATAACAGGCAAAAAACCTTCACCAAAAGCGGCCAACAGATTACTGCCCGTGGCGGTAGCTTGGGCTTCAACACCACGAAACGTGCCCAACCATCGGTCAAAACTCTCATTAGTGCGGTCGGTTTTGCTGCCGATCTGATCCAAAATATCCGCGTACGTTTTGAAGCCGCTAGCAGAAATGGCACTCATCCCTGTCAGAGCCTCAACGCTGCCAACGAACCTGCTCAACTCCTGTCCACTGGCCTTGGCTCCCTGTGCAATAAGCGACAAGGCTCCCATGAGGCCATTCTTCCTGATAAGATCAACGCCCGATTTTTCGCCCAGGGCATTGATGAGCTTGATCATTTGCTCATTTGGCTTGAGCAATTCCATAACCATAGCCCGGTACTGCGTGGCTGCCTGTGAAGGACTACCCGCAGTCTGCGTAAGCAGAGACATGGCCGCAGCCATTTCTTTATACTGGACTGCGGCTATCTGACTGACCCCGGCAAGGTCGCCAATGATGGGCACGAGCTGACGCACGGAGGCTTGCCCGAAATCCTCAATATCCATGAGCAGGTCGGCGGCCTGCGCCGTAGATTTCAGTTCGCCACGGTAGCCAGCCATCATTTTTGTTAAGGCTTCAATGGATTCTGCCTGACTTACCCCCGCAGCCTTGGCAAGTTTTGAGGCCGTAACAAGGGTTTCCTGAGATTCTGCAACGTCAGAAATACCCGCAGACAGGACGTTATAGTAGCCTGTCGTTAATTCCGTCATGCTGCCCAGGGAAGACGGCAGCGTGAGCATCTGACGTTTTATGTCATCAAGGTTCCTGTCCGTGACTTTGCTGGTCTCGAACAAGGCTGTTTCAAAGTCTGCCGCCTGGTTCATGGCGGAGGAAAATGCAATTCCGCCGCCGAGGGCACCAAGTGCCCCGGCTCCCAAGCCGGCCGACAAGCTGCCAAAGCTACCGCGCAGATTCGCAAGACGCCCCTTGAGAGAGTCCGCCTCGCGCCCCAGGCCACGTAAAACTTGGCTGGCACGGTCAGTAGCGCTTATTTCAACTTTAACATGCTTGTCGGCCACGGCTATGTTTCCTGTTTTCTGGTTTGCTGCCGTTCTTCCAGCGTGTCATACTCAAGAATCTGTACGCCGCGAAACAGTTGAGGGGTCATTTCAATGCCATGCAGTTTTGCGACAGCAAATACCGCCATATAATCAAGCCCGACCAGATCCCACCCAACACGCCACTGTGTTTGTATCAGTGTCCAGAGCGCCCAGGCGGATTCATTAGAAGGCAAGAGCGGCACTGGTTCATTTTCGCACCCCTCACAGGGCGGGGAGTCACGCCTGCGCTCAAAGTGCTCTAGGCATTGTTGACAGTGTTCAGCTCTGCCGCCGCTTCGGCGTCGACGGCAGGCGATGAGTTTCCCGCCAGAACTTCACTCTCGCTCATGCGCTTAAGAAACCCTTCGATTTCCCGCACCTCGGACAAAGAAAGTACGGGCTGCAATTCCGACCAGTTTTCAACGCAGAGCGCCAAAGGCCGCTCACGCCATCTTTGCTGGAAATCCGTGAGGGCCATCTGACGGTCAAATATCCCCATATCTTTTGAGGATTCTTCAAGGTCCTTGCCCTCGGAAAGACGCTCCCGCTGCAAATTCCAAAACTCATTCCAGCCATACGAACGAATTTCGACAACTCTTCCCGTTTGCAGTGTATGTTTCTCGTGCATATCTATTCCTATGCGTAGCTTTTGACGCGGTTTATGAGTGTGTAGAAGCTAGAGGTTGCAGCCTGATCAACAAAACCAATGACCTTCACTTCGGTAGTCAGGCCTCCCTTGCCGGAAATTTGCGCGCCGCCCATACTCAATTCGGCTTCGGGCAGGCGAAACCACAATTCTTCCCCGTTGGCTCCGCTCATGGATACGGCAACGGGCAGGGTTGCGGCCATGTCGGCAAGCTGCTGGTATTCATCGTGCTCAAGGAAGACGGTGAGGGTAACGTCGCTCGTGGGGTCGCCTTCCGCCTGTCTGCTGCGCTTGCCCATATCGCCCACAGCAACCTGACCTTCTACGCCAAAGGACAGATTTACCGTGCCTTTTTGCACATCACCAGCACGGGAACCGTCTATCCAGACAGCCGCCTCTTTGTCCCAAAACGGGATGCTTGGCAGCACTGCAGGGATTGAGGCACTGACAGGCGTGGAGACGTTTTCAACACTGCCGACGGAACAATCCAAGCTCATTTTAATCTCTGTTTCACCACCAAAGGGGAATGAGATGCCGTTGAGCTTGTTGCTTGAAATAATCGTGTATGGATTAACGCTGGCGCCGGATTCGTAATCGAACCTCTTTTGCACCGTGAAAGTAGGCTGGTTTTTCGGCAGAGAAAATTCATGCCGGAAAAATGCGGGAATGGCTGTGGGCGTTCCATCGAATGTTTCGGCAGCATACGCTGCCTCAACCACCAATACACGCGCACCCGTGCCCGGCTGCAATACATGCTCGCCATCATAGTGTACCGAACCCGCAATGGTGACGGATTCTCCGGCGTGAAGCGCCACGCCGTACCCGCCTACGGGCAAAGAAACTTTACCGTTTCCGGCATCGGACGCGGCTCCTTTAAGGAAGGCACCACGTCCACGGTGAACCCTGGCCCCTGCAGGAAGTGCTTCGGCCTTATAGACCGCTCTGATAACCAGAGATGCGCTGTTGGTACCGTATTCGAGACGATACGCCCCATCATAGTTGGCAGTGCCCGTGACCGTGACCACGGTATCCTGCACAAACTGGTGAGAAGGGACAGGCAATGACACATAGCCGCGACCAAGATTGACCACGTCTGCTTGTGCCAGATCTACGGCGGGTTCCGCACTGGTGGTCGGAGCGCCACAAAGCGCGCGGAGAATATGCCCCATCTGCGGAGCGTAGGGAGGAACGTCAAGCCCGCCACTATAGTTCGGGGTGCCAGGCACAGGTTTGCCCTGGCCTCTGGCGTTTGTGATCACCGCGCTTCCTTGTTTGTTGGCGTCCATAGACATGCTTTCGCTGTATATGGCCAACACGACACCGCTGTCTGCGGGATCGGGAACTCCGGGCTTTGTTTCCTGAAACAGCACAAGCTGGCAGTTACCGCCGGATACTTGCCGATATTTCTGCATTATAGCCTCCTGTCCCCTATGGGGAGATTGACTTCAATCCCCAGGCCAGCGTGCAGCAGCAGCAACGGGGAATGTTCCTGGGATATTGCCAATGAAGGTTCCTCAAGTGCTGCAAGAGGTTCACTACCAGGTAGCGCATCCTGCAGCGCTGCCCACGCTGCGGGCCATGCTTGTTCATCAAGGACAGCCAGACCATGCAGCACGCGTACGCCATCTTCTTCGACAATATTGCTGTCAACCACAGCCAACGTCAGAGATACGGAATATGCACGCTTGACCCCCTGACTTTCAGACTGCCAAGGGGCAATCACGGCACACGGAGCCTGTTTTTCCCAATCCGTCTTCTGACCGTCAAAACCAATAAGCATTTTCCAGTCACGTCCGTATTCAGTCCGCGCTACAGCCTGAAACAGCTCAGCAGCTTTGAGAGCCGCAGTGACAGCCCGGCACAGGCGCATGGAGGGAATCATCATGCAACCCCCTTGCGGAAGAGCAGTTTGACCTGATTAGCCAATTGCTTGCGAAAATCATCCTGACCGTATTCTGCCAGGCGGTCTCTGGCATCAACGGAAAGCAGAGCCTGAATTGGAGACGGGCCAAAAAGCATCCGCATCCCCTTGTCTGCCACTTGCTTTCGCGCCCCATTTCGTTCACTGGTTCTGCGGTACCAGACGTAGAGCTTGCCAGATCCGCCGAACGGAGCGAGGAAAGACTTTTCGCCGTGTGGGCCTTCAACGGCAGAGAACGCCCCGTCCCTGATGAAACGAGCAAGAATGCCTGCCGCTGGTTTGCGTTCACGCGGGTTCACTCCTTTCCAGTTCGGTGCGCGGCGAGGGCGTATGTCAAATTCGCCAGCCGGCTCACCCACTTTGCCTGAAAAAAAAACTTCACCTCTGGCATTCTTGATTGAAACCCTGCGTATCTTTATGCGTGACCGCACGGCCCTGGCCTTGGCTGTATATTTTTCGCGGGCGATGCGGACACCTTCAGCCCGAACAGCTTTAAGAGCATGATTCAGGGCGCGGTCTGTAGCCTTTTCAATGCCCTGTGGCGCAAAAAGGAACTGGTTTTTTACGTCATCAAGGATGCCGAGTCCTTCAATTTTGACAGTAAGCGTTCCTGGCCTGTCCATTACCATTGCTCCATGCCAACCGCAGGTGTGGCGAGCGTAAGTACAAGCAGGCCAAAACACTGCTGGCTGCCTTCGACTGTCCAGAGCTCGCCATTAAAATCCACAGCAACCCCATCGGTAACATTTTCAGGGGCGTCGGCTTCGGACACATGCAGGCGAACACGACGCAATGCCAGCCCCGGAGTCTGACCAAGGGACGATTCACGTTGCAGCCATACAACCTGTGCTTTTACGGGCTTTTCATTCAAAGTTATGCCTTCGGCAAACTCATCGTCGTTCAAGAATATTTGGCGGGCTTCCTGCTCCAGTATTTCACGCATGCTCATGTTGCCCCCGCACATCAAGTTTTGTTTCAAGGCGTACAAGCCGGGCGCTATGGTCAGAAAGTTGGTTTTCATGTTTGTCGATTCGGTCATTGATGGCGTCTTCAACTTCGCGGCACTCGGCCTTGTGAACGAGTTTTGCCTGACGCTGCCCTTGTTCACCCACGGTTTCCTGCACTCGGCGGACATCGCTTTTCAATGAAAGGAATACGTATACAATCAAGGCAATCAGCAATGCGAGCAATGCGCTAATGACGGCCAAGGCGTACTGTAATAGCTGGGGCAGAATCTCTACTGGCATGACGACTCCGTATGCTCTATCCACAGCAGCAGTTCCCCGGCTTCATCCGCAGGAATGTGCAGCCAATCTCCCGTCTGGCGTACGAGCGAACCATCAGCCCGCCCGTACTGCCAGTCATTCGTCACTATCGCTCCGGGCGTCCTTGGCGCTGGAAGTTGGGCGTTCGTCTTTGCCACCCAGCTTCCGCACCCATTCAGCAAGAGGATGATCCCGCACATCAGCAGCCCTGCGAGACGCCCGCCACCGCTGCCACGCTGAAACTGCCACATAGATCACCTGTGCCAGAGCGGTTAGAAGTTTAACCAACGCGACGGCCCGTAACATCCTGGGCATTGGCGGCTTTGCCCTTGTTAAGAGCAAGCACCTGCACAAACCAGTACAGCGCGCGCCAGACAATGTTGGAATCATCCTTCGGCGCGGGGAGGATCACGGCAATGCCAGCGCAGACGGTGACAACAAGCGTTACCCATTCGCCCCAGGATACGGGCAGATAGTTCAGGAGGGTGCCCACAAGGTCAGCGCCGGGGACAGTTGCGTTTGAAGCTTCTTCAGCAAAGGCCGTAATCGCAGGAAAGACCACAGCAGCAACAAGCAGCACGGCCATCATGAGCATGAACAGACATTTTCTCATAATCCCTTCCTTGCCCTTACGGGCGGTTAATAGGTTCTGGTCATCCAGCCTTTCAGGAACTTTCGATGTGTGAAGCTGTCGGCAGCAAGGCGTACATAGTGGTAGACCTGCAGGCCGTTGAGAGCATGCACAACCTCGGCGGCAGTCGCCCTGTCACGCAGAACGACAGCCAAACCCTGCAACGACTTGGGGCCAAGCGCGCCATCTACCGCAAGATCATCAAACAGCTTTTCATAGCCAGTGGATGTCTTGCGGCAGTTGTATGCGTTAATGAGACGCTGCACATACCGCCCGGAGCCAGCCCTGCCAAGGTTAACGGCTTGCTCGAACAGTTCGTTGGACACCTCCTGGGGAAACTGTGCGAGTTGCATACGATCCCACCATTCCGTGCGGTACCAGCCCTCAACCAGTTTTGAGAGACCGGGAACGCCCGCAAGATGCCGGGAAAATGCCGTAACACCCTGCCGGAACGACGGATGAGCCTTGGCGGCGTCGACATCTGCCCAGCCAGCCCACTTGGGAAAGAAATTGCGGGCGATGCCTGCGTAGGTTTCTCCCCCGGCATCGCCGGAGACGTTGCACCAGCCCCCTTCAAACTCCCGCAAAGGGGCATACGCGGGTTCAAACAGCGCAGGCATGGGTCAGGCCTTCTTGGCCGTCAGCTCAACCAGAGCTTCCGGGAAGAGGCAGAGGGTCAGGGGGTTGCCTTGCACTTCAAGGTCAAAACCACGCCCGCGCGGTTTGGGGTCCATGCGCGCATAGAATGGGAGGCCCAGAGTATTGGCCGTTTCAATCCAGTCCGCCGGGGCGTTGTACGTCTTGTAGATACCGGGGCCGACCGGGTAGAGGTGCCCCTTGGCATCGTCGACAAGCTTGCGCCCCCCAACAACTTCAGAAGCTTCGTAGAAGGTTACACCCGCATAAGTGAAGCCACGTTTGCGGTAATCGTTGTCGCCAAAGTCCTGCTTGCGGGCCAGCCAGTCTTCAAAATACTTGCGTACAAGTTTGTGCCCTGTGAGCATGTCATAGAAGTTGGAGCCAACCACGGTTTCAAAGCGGTCAAAAGGATTGCCGCCCATAGCGCTTTCAGCCTTACGCTTGGCGTTCATGATGGCCGCCATGATGGGATTTTCGTCTTCCGGCTCGGTAGCGGGAAAGGTCACATCGAACTTCTTCTGGCTGACGCCGAAAGTGTTGAAGATGTTATGCAGTACGGTTGACCCGTCCGCGTCGATAACAACTCCCTTGATGGCGCCCAGACGGTGGAATTCGCGCGTCATTTCCAGATTGCGTTTGAGCACGGCCATTTTGTCATTGACAACAGTGGCCGGGCTGACCAACTCTGTGGAGCCGAAGGAGCGCACATCCTGCAGGTCTTCAGGAGAAAGCGTGTCAGACTGTGGCAAGTGGGTGCAGGACAACAGCTTGACCTTGCGTTTTGAACCCCGCCCGCCCAGGTATTCCGGCTCTTCGCCGCGTTGCTGATCGGAAATGAGGGTGATTTTCCCTTCCTTAATTTC
>JBFXIU010000052.1:0-17528 GCA_050175615.1 Porticoccaceae bacterium
TACCGCCATCCATTAACAGGGCAATACGGTTGCCAGCCGCCTCGCGTGTCAGCGGCAACAGTTCGAGGGTGGCGGGCAAACCATCCACGGAGCGGCCGCCGTGGTTGGAAACAATAACCCCGTCAACACCCAGCGCTATTGCCTGGCGGACATCGAGGGGATGGGTAATGCCTTTAATCAGCAGAGGAAGATCCGTGACACTTCTCAGCCAGGCAATATCCTGCCAGGTCGGCGCGTCAGCCATAAAACCATCCAGCACCGGGCTTTGATTCCGGGTCAGGGTGCGCGGCGCAATTCGCGGATAAGCCACCAGATTGGCCTCGACCACAGACAGGTTAAAACCGGCTCGCTGCTGGCGGTAGCGCATTGCGGTTACAGGCACGTCGACAGTAACCACCAGCGCGCTATAACCCGCCGCCTGGGCGCGCTGAACAAGATCGCGGGTACTGTCCCGTGCGAGCTGAAAATACAGCTGAAACCATTTAGGTCCAGCGCCAGCAGCGGCAATGTCTTCAAGGGTAAAGGACGACAGTGTACTGGCAACAAAGCAGGCGTCCACAGCGCCGGCGCCGGCAATACTGGCTTTTTCACCATCCCCATGAACCAATTGCTGATGGGCAACAGGTGCGAGGAAAACAGGGTGCTTAAAATTTTGACCCAGCAGGCTACAGGCCGTTGACGCAGTGCTGAAATCCTGAAGCACCCGGGTCGTCAGTCGCACTTCATTAAAGGCGGCGCGATTCCGGGATGCAGTGATTTCAAAACCCGCAGCACCCTCAATATATGCCCACACCGGATCGTCGATAAAATCCGGCGCCAGACGCATATAGTCGTCAGGAGCGAGGATGTCGGCGGGTATGTGGTTAAGAGTTTCGCGTTTCATTTTAGCTCAATAATGGCATTGCAAAGGCCATTGCTTCGATAGCGCACCGCCCTGGCTGGGGGAAGAAATGTTCACCACTGAAGTGAACATTTCTTCCCAAGCTGAACATAGCGCCAACTACCCGTACAATCAGAATTCGTAAGCCAGGGTCAGGTGGGCATTGCGCGCCTCGCCGATGTAGGTGAACGCGCCGCTGCGGTAAGCCGCCAGATAATAGTCTTCATCGGTAACATTGCCGACATTGAGGCGCAGACTAAGTTGTTCGCTGAAATCGTAACTGGCGAAGAGATCATACACCCAATAATCCGGTACGCGAATATTGGTGCCTGCGGCGGAATCCGGTTGACCCGCATACATTTCACTGGAGTAGGTAACGGAGGTGCCCAGCGAAAACTCCGGCGTCAGCTGATAGCGCAATTGCAGAAACAGGCTGTCGTCAGCAAAGTTGGCCAGCCGCTGGCCAATACCGCTTTCCGTGACAGAATCCAGCACCTCTGACTCCATCAGGGTGGCGCCAAACAGGACACTGAAGTTGTCGCTGAGATTGCCCGCCAGAGACACCTCGACACCCTCAACCCGATTTTCCCCGGTATTCAATGTTCCCAGGGCTTCATAGTTGTCGCCGACGCTCTCCATGACATCATCTTTGGTGATACGAAAAATCGCCGCCGTGGCGAGCAATTTATCTTCAAAGAGGTTCCACTTGGTACCCAGTTCAATATTTTCGGTCTGCTCCGGTTCACTGGCCATTACCTGCAAGGGATCAGCGCCGCAAATACCACCGTAGCCGCAGTTGGCGCCGAGATCGGACTCGCCGCCGTTGATCTCACTGGAGCTGCTGAAACTCAGATAGACGTTGCCATCCTCACTGATGTTGTAGACAAGACCGGCATGGCCGTTCCAGAGTTTATCCGAGTAGCTGTAATCAATCACAGTGCCGCGACTGGAAACGGTATTGCTGTAATCAAAGTCGTCGAGGCGCAAACCGAGAAACAGCGACCACTGCTCAGAGAGATCAATGCTGTCCATCACATAAACAGACAGGGTATCTACACGCCAGTCGGAATCCCAGGGGCCCTTGGTGACTTCACGCCCCAGCAGATTGCCGATATTGGCCACCGGATTGCCATTGCCATCCAGGAAGCAGTGGCTTTCCGAGACACCGCCACGACCAGGCACCACACAGTTAGTGGCGCCACTGTTGTTAACATCGTAAACCCCGTTGAGCACTTCGTGCTCTGAATATTCAGCGCCAATGACAAACTGGTGCTTCATTCCGCCGATCGTCGCATCCAGATAAAGATTGGTCTGGTTGGCGAAGTAATCCACCTCCTGCCAACCCTGGTGAGTGCTTCCGGTCAGGGTTGCCACGCCCGGCGCCAGCGGATCGGTGGCGTCGCGAACACCGCCACGGGTTCCGGTGACCACATAGCCATTGTCGGTGGTGCCAAAGCGAATGGCGTTTTCCAGGCGAATACCGTCGCTAAAATCATAGCCGCCGCGCAGGGTAAATACCTCCACTTCAGACTCGATAAAATCCTGATCCTGAAGGTAGACGGGCGTATCCTTGACCGGTTTACCGTTGGAAACGATGTAGGTGCCGAGATCGGGCTTGTCGCTGGCATCGAGATAGTAGTAGTCCGCCAACAAGTCGAATTTGTCCGTCATCTGCCAGAAACCCGACAGCGCCGCGCCCTTGCGCTCCTTGGCGGCCGGATCGCGATCGGCGATATCCCTGTCGGAATAAATCAGGTTGGCGCGCACCGCGACATCGTCGCTGAGGCGCTGATTGCTGTCGATGGTATAGCGCTGGTAGCTGTCGGTGCCAAGCCCCACCTGGAGCCGGTTAAAATCGTATTCTGTGCTGGCCTGTTTGGTAATGCTGTTGACCGCACCGCCAGTGGAGCCGCGTCCGGCGAAAGTGGAGCTGGGTCCCTTGGTGACTTCGATCTGCTCCACCGCGAAACTCTCGCGGGTGGTCATGCCGGGGTCGCGTAACCCATCGACAAACACATCGCTGCGCGCCTCATGGCCGCGGATCACATAGCGGTCGCCAAAGGCATTGCCGTTTTCGCCAGTCCCCAGGGTAATGCCGGGCTGGGCGGCGAGAATATCGCGAAGATCCGATTTGCCGGATTCCTGCACCATGGTCTGGGTCAGGACACTGATGGTTTGCGGAGTGTCCGCAATATCCTTGACCCGGCGCTTGTCACCGAATTTTTTCGCTTTATAGGGCGCGCCTTTTTCCGCATAGGGGTTGGTATCGGCAGAACGCTCCTCAATCTGGAGAGTATCCAGGCGAATAGGCTGGTTTTGACCTTTGTCCGCAGACTGGGCAAGCCCATAGGGAGCCGCGAGCAGGCCGGGAAGACTCAACGCCAGGGCAGTGCGAGTAACCGTAAAACTGCGCTTGCGCAAGCTCAGGGGTGAGGGGGATGATTTGCGGGTGGTCATGGAATCTCCTTTGTGTCCAGGTTTGTTTTGTTAACAGGTGTTAGTTGGTAATGAGCGAATATTCCACCGGAATCACCAGCGTCAGGCTGTCCTCGGCAATAAACGCCGGAATCGGTGGCAGTGGCGCGGCGTCTTTGAGCATTTGCAGTGCAGCCTGATCCAGCAGCTGGTGGCCGCCACTTTTAACAATTCGCATATGGGTGACTTCGCCGGAACGAACCAGGGTAAATTCCACTTCGACGACGCCTTTTTGCTTTTTCTGTTTCAACGCCACCGGATAGTGCTTGTGCTGATTCATCCACAGCATCACTTCGCCGAAATACTCAGCGGCATTGCGGGCATTTCCAGAGCCGGGATGTTTGCCGGAACGGCCACTGGCACCTCCCAGAGCCAGCTTGTCGGCTTGGTTTTGATTGCTGTTTTTCGCCAACTCGGTTGACATCTCCCGTTGCGAATTGGCTGGCGGCAACATTGGCGATTCAGCGGCTGTTTCGGCCTGGCGCTCGACAGTCACCAGATTGTCAGTCGCGGCTGGCGCGACAACGGTTTCCAGCACAGGCGCTACGGGCGCGTCCAGTTTCGGCTCCGCCTGTGATTCCTGCGCAGCTTCAGGCGGTTGCTGCTGTGCAATTTCTTGCTCCTGTACCGGGGTGATTTCCTCACTATCCGCAGCTTTTGCCTCTGCCACCCCGTTTGCCGCCGAGCCCCGTTCCCCGACAGGATCGCCCAGGGCAAGGCCAATCTCGATACCCTCGCCGCCATCGCCGCCCAGTGCAGCCACCTCAGGCTCATCCCTGTGAGCAGCCGCCAGCACCAAATGCAGAGCAAACGAAAAAGCCACCGCCACAAGCCAATGACCTGCTTTCGGCGTCATTGCTCCGCCCTCGACCCACTGATGTTTGCATCATTCCCATCGCCGCTGTCGCTGAACAAACTGACGCTGGCTATGCGGTGGGCGCGAATGATGGCCAACAGCCTGTCCAGCTCCCTTACCGTTAACCGTTTATCCGCCAGCAGCGCGATACGGATAGTTGCCGTATCGGCGTTGTCCAGCATTTTGTCTACGGCGGCAAGATCAGATGGCTCCCCATTGAGGGTCAGTTCGTTGTTTTCATTGATCTCCAGGCGGTAGGGCTGCTCCTGGGCAGCATTGCCGATATCGGCGAACGGCAGCGATACCGCAGGGCTGCCTGTTGAGCTGATATGGCCTGCGACCATAAAAAAAATCAGCAATAGAAAGACGATATTGATCATGGGAATCAGACTATCGTCCCCGGACTGGCGACGGCGGAAAATCAGCGCTTTCCCGTCCATTTAATCGCGCTCCCCAATATCAGAGCTGGCACTGTTATGCGCCCCATTGGTTGCACTGGGCTTGCCCAAAGACAACTCCACAATTCCAAGCCCTTTCAGCCTGGCCATTGCCGTCACCAGCGTTTGAACGCTGGCGCTCGACGCTGGCACCAGCACCACCGGTTTTGCGCTGTCCAGAGCTGCCGCCAGTTGTTCATCGGCGACCATCGCGGCCTCACCCCAGAGACGAAGATTGTTCAGCTCATCCACATAGACCAGCTGGGGCACACCAGCATCCACAGCAGAACTCGCCACCGGTGATGCCAGCTCCAGCTGCTTTTGCCTTGTAAAGGCGCTGGTCACCATAAAAAACAGCAGCAGAATAAACACCACGTCAATAAGCGGCGTCAGGCTAATGGCTTTGGTTCGCCTTGCCCTGGGTTCCGCCAAAAAGGCATTGATGCCGTCCATATCAGGCTTTTCGGCTAGAGCTGGAACCATCGGCGCCAACCTGCGCCAAGTGGCGATCATTGCTGGCTTTTACCAGACGACCTATATCGTCGGCCAACAACAGCGCAAGATTTTCGCTGCGGCGTTCGAACCAGCTGTTACACAGGCTGGCGGGAATCGCCACGCCAAGACCCACCGCCGTTGTCAGCAGCGCCTTCCAGATTCCCCCTGAGAGCACAGCGGGGTTAACCTGAGCGCCCGCTGCCTCCATGGCTTTAAAGGCTTCGATCATGCCCAGCACAGTACCGAGAAGCCCCAACAAGGGCGCCGTGATGGCAATGACCTCCAGCACTCGCAGATGACCACCCATGCGGGCGACTACCTGGCGGGCGATTCGGCTCAGCTCATCCCGAATATCGGCGGAAGACCAGTGTGCCTTGTCCATCAGGCGCAAGCCGGTATCGATCAGCTCCCGGCGGGGATTTTTATAATTGCCCAGCAGAAGCCGGGCTTGAGACATATCCCCCTGCTCCAGGTGCCAAATACTCCGGTCGAGATTTTTCGCATAGATGGATCTGGCACCCCAGTGCTGCCAAAGCTTGACGAAAACCACGGCACCACCAACAACAGAAAAAACAAACAGAATGGCGACAACGGCGCCACCGGTATTTATCAGGTTAAAGATACTTGCCATAGTCATGCCCCTATCATTAACGCAAATATTAATGATAACTATTCCTATTAGCAATAACTTTTTTGAATAAACGCGTCTTTTTACCTGTGGTGCACAAAGGGGTTTATGCAGCCAGCGATAATCACTGTTTGGGGAAATGTCTTTGGGATTTCAAATCCATTTGGGTATACTGACAGGCGACCCTGGCGTGTTCGCCAGTCATAACGTCCTTGAGCCGATACTTGTTATCCAGGGGGGTTGGATCAAATCTGTTGTGCATGTCCGCTTGACGGAAAGCCTGATGACTTGACTAATCTCCCGCCTTGAATTCATCGGGATTCAAGGCAAGCTTGACAGCGGCACAGCCGGGGTTTTTCATTATTTTTCCTCCACTGAATGTACTGGCGCTCCCTGAATGAAGGATGCAAAGCGGAAAATACGCGCCTCCCTCAGGGAACAACGGCGGCAATTGTCGCGGCGCGAACAGCAAAAAGCCGGAAACCACCTCGCCAGCCAGCTCTGTCGCCAGTCTTTTTTTCGTCACGCTCGCCGCATCGCTTTTTATTTGCCCAACGACGGCGAGCTTGACCCAGGCTTTGCTCTCGATATCGCCGCAGCCGCAGGCAAACAGACCTACCTGCCGGTGCTCGACCCCCTGGGCGGCAAAATCCTGAAATTTGCCCGCTGGCAACCTGGCGATAAACTTGTCGCCAACCGCTTCGGTATTGCCGAGCCAAGCCTGAAAACAGCGACATTCGCCGCCCCCTGGACACTGGATGTCGTCTGTGTGCCCCTGGTCGCTTTTGATGGCAGCGGCAACCGCCTGGGCATGGGCGGCGGCTTTTATGACCGCACCTTTGCGTCCTGCTATCATGGCCGGCGCAAGCGCCCGCTGCTGGTGGGATTGGCGCACCATTTCCAGCAACAGAGCAACCTGCCCGCAGACCCCTGGGACGTCGCCATGCATGCCGTCGCCACTGATCTGGGGGTAATCGTCTTTTCCGGCACCGCGAGTTCAACCAGAGACCACCCATGAGAAAAACCAAGATCATCTGCACCATCGGCCCCGTCAGCAGCTCCTACGAGATGCTGGAAAAGCTCGCCCTGGCTGGAATGAATGTGGCGCGCCTCAATATGTCCCACGGCGCCCACGACAATTGCGCCCAAATTATTAAAGCCATTCGCACCCTCAACAAAAAACTCGACCACCCCGTCTCCGTGCTGCTCGACACTCAAGGGCCGGAAATTCGTACCGGCGACCTCAGCAACGATCTCAACCTCAAATCGGGAGATATTATTTCTGTGGTTGCCCGCGGTGACGCAGATGTGGAGTCCAGCTCCATTCACATCAATTACGAAGACATTATTCACGACGTTAAAGTGGGCGACCGCATTACCGTGGACAACGGCCTCATTAACCTGGAGGTACTCAGCAAGGAAGAGCGCATCATGCAGTGCAAGGTTATCGACGGCGGCGTTCTCAAAAGCAAGCGCCACGTCAATCTGCCGGGAATTCGCGTTAACCTGCCCGCCATTACCGAAAAAGACAAGCGCGATATCGCCTTTGCCGTAGAACAGGAAGTGGATTTTATTGCCCTGTCTTTTGTGCGCAGCCCCGACGACGTGCGCGCGCTTAAATCGCTGCTCGGGAAAAAAGCGGACAAAATCAAAATCATCTCAAAAATTGAAGATCAGGAAGGCGTAAAAAATCTCGACGCCATCATTGCCGAATCCGACGGCGTCATGGTCGCCCGCGGCGATCTGGGGGTGGAAATTCCCTTTGAAATGCTGCCCAGAGTGCAGCGCCGCATTATTCGCCAGTGCGCCATTTACGGCAAACGGGTTATTGTCGCCACCCACATGCTCGAATCCATGATCGAAAACCCCATGCCCACCCGCGCAGAAGTGACCGACGTCGCCAATGCCGTTTACGAAGAAGCCGACGCCATTATGCTGTCGGGAGAAACCACCATTGGCAAATACCCGGTTAAATGCGTGGAAGTGCTCGACAAAATTGCCCGCGCCACGGAAAACAGCCGCGGCCTGCGCTTTAGCGACAGCCTCGAACACAGCAGTGACAAGCAACAAATTGCCACCGCCGCCGTCAAACTGGCGGAAGCCATCAACGCCCGCGCCATCATTGTGCCAACAAGGCGCGGCCTGATGGCCAACCTGGTCACCAACTGCCACCCCCAGGCGCCCATTATCTGCGCCTTTACCAACGACAGCCGCACCAGGCGCCAGCTCACCCTCAACCGCAACGTACTCAGCTACCGCATCAACTTCAGCAGCGACCCGGAAAAAACCCTGGCCAACGCCGCCCGCATTATGCTGTCGCGGGTGGAGTTCTCCAAGGAAGACCGGGTGGTGGTGATTTCCGACGCTCTCACCGGGTCGGGTATCGAATCCATTCAAATCCGTATGCTCGGGGATTTGCTCGACCATTAATCCCCCAAGCCAGGCGCTTTCCGCGCCTGGACCTAAGCTTGCGAGATAGTCAACAGCCCCTTAGAAATCCCCCCACAGCCCCTGCAAAATGCTCAGCACTGCCAGGGGCGCGGTTTCAGTGCGCAAAATTCGCGCTCCCAGTGTCAGACTCTGAAATCCTTTTTCGCTTCCCTGGCAAATTTCATTTTCTGACAACCCGCCTTCGGAGCCAATCAGCAATGCCGCCGTTTCTGGCCGGAGATTGGCCAATGTTTTCAGGGTTTGGTCTGAGCGGTGGTGCAGCAGCAACTTGATATCTGCGTCAATGCCTAGCCAGTCATTCAACGGCTGTGGCTGGTGTAGAACCGGCAGGAGATTGCGGCCGCTCTGTTCGCAGGCGCTGACAATCACCTGCTGCCAGCGGTTATGTTTTTTATCTTCCCGGTCACCTTTGAGTTTGACTTCGGTGCGCTCGGTATACAGCGGAAAAATCTCGCTGACACCCAGCTCTGTGGCTTTTTGCAGCACCCATTCAAAGCGTTCGCCCCGGGAAATACCGATGCCCAGCAAGGTTTTCAGCGGTGATTGACGATTTTCCGGATTGTAGTCTGTGGTGCGCACCACCACCTGTTTGGCGTCTGCAATGATGATTTCACCGCGGTATTCGCCGCCCTGGCCGTTAAACAGGCAGACCGCATCGCCGGGTTTAAGGCGCAACACGGTCACCAGATGGCGAGCGGCGTCCTTGCCCAGGGTTGCGTCTCCGGGGTAGCGGAGCGTCTGATCCGTATAAATTCTGGTAATGCGCATTGGCAGCCCTAATGTCATTCCCGCGCAGGCGGGAATCTATACTTTGTTGATTTTTCGTCACTCCCGCCCCCGATCGGGTCGAGGGTGACATTCCTGCGCGAAAGTGAAGAAAACAGAATTAAGCAGAGCCTCACCAAAAGTTAAACCTTTTTAATGCCCAAATTGGCAACAATACTCAGGGTAGGTTCCGCCTGATTCATGGTGTAAAAATGAAATCCGGGCGCACCCCCGGCGAGCAGTTTTTCGCAGAGACGGGTAACCACTTCCTCGCCAAAGGCTTTTAAGCCTTGACTGTCGTCACCGAAGCCGCCGAGACGCTGGCGCAACCAGCGGGGAATATCGGCGCCACAGGCATCGGAAAAACGCACCAGGTTCTGGTAGTTGGTAATGGGCATAATGCCGGGAATGATCGGCTTGTCGATACCCTGTTTGGCGCATTCATCCATGAAGTAGAAATAGGCGTCGGCATTGTAAAAATACTGGGTAATGGCGCAGTCGGCGCCAGCGCGAAATTTCTCGCCGAGCCAGAAAATATCCCGCTGGTAATTTTGTGCGTCCGGGTGAATTTCCGGGTAGGCGGCGACATTGATATGAAAGTGGTCGCCAAAGTGCTTGCGAACCAGCGCCACCAGCTCGTTGGCATTGACCAGCTTGTGAATGCCCATGCCCGATGGCATATCGCCGCGCAGCGCCACCAGATGACTTACTCCAGCGTCTTTATAACTTTGCAGCAGGTTGAGAACGGCCTCTTCGGAATCGCCGCCGAAAGACAGGTGGGGCGCCACCGCGTAACCGTCGTTGTGAATTTGCAGCACTATGTCCCTGGTGTTGTCTCTGGTGGAGCCGCCAGCGCCATAGGTGACGGAAAAATATTCCGGTTGCGCTGCCGCGAGCAGATCGCGGGTTGCGAGCAGTTTTTCCCGCCCTTCCGCCGTCTTGGGCGGAAAGAATTCAAAGCTGATTTTGATTGTTGGCATGGGTATTCCGTTAATAGTCAGAGGTTAGACGGGAGATGATAGACGGGTCGCACTGAATTCGTCTCCCGTGTCCCGTTTATCAATACCTGTAAGCTTCCGGCTTAAACGGCCCTTCCGGCGCCACGCCTATATAGCTGGCCTGCTCGGGCTTGAGTTTGGTAACCACACCGTTGAAACCCCTAACCATATGGGCAGCCACTTCTTCGTCGAGTTTGCGCGGCAATACTTCGACGCGAATTTTGGCGGCTTTTTGTGCTTCCGGCAGGTCGGCAAAGCGCTCGCTGTAGAGGTGGATCTGCGCCAGCACCTGGTTGGCGAAGGAGCCATCCATAATCCGCGACGGATGGCCGGTGGCATTGCCCAGATTCACCAGGCGGCCTTCCGACAGCAGAATCAGGTGATCGTTATTGCAGGCCTCTTTTGAAGCGCCGCGATAGATCAGGTGCACCTGGGGTTTGACTTCTTCCCATGCCCAGTTTTTGCGCATAAAGGCGGTGTCGATTTCATTGTCGAAGTGGCCGATGTTGCTGACCACACAGCCACTTTTCAGCGCCTTGAGCATATCGGCGTCGCAAACATTGAGGTTGCCGGTGCAGGTCACCACCAAATCAATCTGGCCGAGCAGGGCTTTATCGACGCCATTGGCCGGGTCGCCATCAATAAAGGGAGAAACCACTTCAAAGCCATCCATGCACGCCTGCATGGCGCAGATGGGATCGATCTCGGTGATGCGCACGATCATGCCTTCCTGGCGCAGCGACTGGGCCGAACCTTTGCCGACATCGCCGTAACCGATCACCAGCGCTTTTTTGCCGGACAGCAGATGGTCGGTGCCGCGCTTGATGGCGTCGTTGAGGGAGTGGCGACAACCGTACTTGTTGTCGTTTTTCGATTTGGTAACCGAGTCGTTGACGTTGATGGCGGGCACCCTAAGCTCGCCCTTGGCCATCATCTCCTGCAGGCGGTGCACCCCCGTGGTGGTTTCCTCGGTAATACCGTGGACAGCCTCCAGCACTCGAGGATATTTGTCGTGGAGAATCAGGGTGAGGTCGCCACCATCATCCAGCACCATATTGGCATTCCAGGGCTGGCCATCTTTGAGAATGGTCTGCTCGATACACCATTCGTATTCTTCTTCGGTTTCCCCTTTCCAGGCAAATACGGGCACCCCGGCAGCGGCGATGGCGGCGGCGGCGTGATCCTGGGTGGAAAAAATATTGCACGACGACCAGCGCACTTCGGCGCCCAGCGCCACCAGGGTTTCGATAAGCACGGCGGTCTGAATGGTCATATGAATACAGCCGAGAATCCGCGCGCCTTTGAGGGGCTGCTCCCCGCGGTACTGTTCCCGCAGCGCCATCAGGGCAGGCATTTCAGTTTCGGCGATGTCAATTTCCTTGCGACCCCAGGCGGCAAGGCTAATGTCGGCAACTTTGTAATCGGCAATGGGTGTAGTCATGGTGTTCATGGTGTTTCCTCTTAATCAATGGCTTGCCAATGTAGGAGCCAGCCTTGCTGGCGAAAGCCTTAGCCCCGTTGATCGTTTGCAGGGCAAGCTCCTACGAATGGTGAATTTATTTGTTAGAGCGCTGCCTTTAATAACTCGGCCTTGTCGGTTTTTTCCCAGGTAAACTCCGGCAGCTCGCGGCCAAAATGGCCGTAGGCGGCAGTTGCCCGATAGATTGGGCGTTTGAGGTCAAGCATGGCAATCAGACCCTTGGGGCGGAGGTCGAAATGCTCGCGGATCAGAGCCACAATGTCGTCGTCGCTGAGTTTGCCGGTGCCAAAGGTATTCACGGAAATGGAGGTGGGTTCGGCGACGCCAATGGCGTAGGACACCTGAATTTCACAGCGCTCGGCAAGGCCGGCGGCAACGATATTCTTGGCCACGTAGCGCCCCGCGTAGGCGGCGGATCTATCGACCTTTGACGGATCTTTGCCGGAAAAAGCGCCGCCGCCGTGGTGCGCCATGCCACCGTAGGTGTCGACGATGATTTTGCGCCCGGTGAGACCGCAGTCCCCCATGGGGCCGCCGATCACGAATTTGCCGGTGGGATTGATATGGTAGCGTGTCTTGTCGTGGAGCCACTCTTTCGGCAGTACCGGCCTGATGATTTCTTCGAGCACCGCTTCGCGAAGGTCGCCGAGTGCAATGCTCTCATCGTGCTGGGTTGACAGGACAACGGCATCGACGGCAACCGGTCTACCATTTTCATAGCGCAGGGTAACCTGGCTTTTGGCGTCGGGTCGCAGCCAGGGCAGAACGCCGTTTTTGCGCAGCTGAGCCTGACGCTCCACCAGGCGGTGGGAAAAATAAATAGGCGCGGGCATGAGCACATCGGTTTCGTTGGTGGCATAACCGAACATCAGCCCTGGTCGCCAGCACCCTGCTCTTTGTCATCGGCCTCATCGACGCCCACAGCAATATCCACCGACTGTTTGCCGATGGCGTTGAGCACGGCGCAGGAGGCGCCATCAAAGCCGACCTCGGAACTGTTGTAGCCTATGTCGAGAATCACCTGGCGAACAATATCCTCCAGATCCACATAAGTGGATGTGCGCACTTCTCCGGCGATGATGGCCATGCCGGTTTTCACCAGGGTCTCCACGGCGACGCGGGCATCCCTGTCGTCCTTGAGAATGGCGTCGAGAACGGCGTCGGAAATCTGGTCGGCCATTTTGTCCGGATGGCCTTCGGAAACGGATTCAGAAGTAAAAATACTGTATTGGCTCATAACTGGGTTACTCGGTGTAATGACTGCAGTCCGGCCGTTGACGCGGCCTGATGAAATTGGCGGATCTGAATGGAAAAACCGTTTTTAAGGGCGAGAAATTCGCTGCCGCCATCACTGAGTCCGGCGAGGCCTGCCCAGGCGCTGAGGTCGTCGGGGTCAAAGCCGAGCCAGAGATCGCCGCAGGCTTCGCGAACCCAGTCCTGATCGTGGTGGCAGAGTTCGGCAATTACCAAAACGCCATCGTCACTGAGGCGCTGCGCAAGATCGCCGATAATGGCTGCAGGGGCTGGCGTGTGGTGAAGCACCATATTCAGGGTAATGACATGGGCGCGAATGCCGTGCAGAGCCTGGGTTGCGGTGTCGCCCAAAATAAAGTGAACCTCGCCAAGTCCGTGGCTGCGGACAAAGCCCTCTGCGCGGGCAAGCATTTCCGCCGAGTTATCCAGCGCCACAACCCGACCAAAGCGCTGGCAGAGGCCGGGCAGCAGTTCACCCTCGCCGGGGCCAACTTCCAGCACCAGCTTGTCTTTAAGGGGCTGGTAACGGTCAAGGGTGGCAAGCACGGCTTCACCGTACTGGGGATAACTGGCGATTAAATCCTGCTGTTTGCGAAATTTGGCGGCATTGGTGCGAAAAAAATCCCGCGAAGCTGCGGCGCGGCTTTCCTGAATGCTGTCCAGCCGCGCTTGCAGTTCCGCCGGCAGCGCCAGGGCGTCGGCGGTCGTCATAATCGCCGCACAGAGATCCCGGTATTGCCCCTGGGGATTGCTGCGGCGATAAAAAATATGGGTGCCTTCGCGGCGGGAATTCACCAGCCCGGATTTGGACAGCAGTTTGAGATGATGGCTCATGGCGTTCTGGCGCATGGCAAAAATATCACTCAGCTCAAGGGCGCCAAAGGCGTTGTTGCTCAGCACTCGCAATATCTGCAGGCGCATGGCATCGCCCGCAGACTTGAGAAGTGCAGCGACGGCTTCTGCATTTGCCGCCACCGTTTCGGCGGGCGGCAACAGATTGGCAATCTGGTGGCTTGGGGTGCTCATGATTTGCGCATACTACCACCAAATTTTTTTATATCAAAATATTTTGATATAGATTTCAAGGCGGAGCGGGGAAAGCCATCGTGCTAGACTGGCGGGCAAAAAAAGGATGCTCCCGAATGAAACAACTTGCTGTCGCCGCACTCTTGCTGGCGGGGTTGCTGGCGCTGCACCTGGGTGTTGCCGCAGAGCCCAAAGTCATGGCCGCACTATCCCTGCTTTTTGTTATCGCGGTATTATGGCTCACCGAAGCCCTGCATATCACCATTACCGCACTCCTGGTGCCGGTGCTCGCCGCAATCACCGGACTGCTGGATATGCCGGCGGCCATGAAAAATTTTGCCCATCCCATTATCTTCCTGTTTCTCGGCGGCTTTGCCCTCGCCATTGCCATGCACGCCCAGGGGCTGGACAAATGGCTGGCGGATGCGATTCTCAAACGAACGCGAGGGCGGCTGGACAGGGCGGTGATTTTGCTGGCGGCGACCACCGCCCTGATGTCCATGTGGATCAGCAATACTGCCGTTACCGCAGTGATGTTGCCGCTGATTCTCGGCATTCTCTCGGAAAAACAGGATTTGCCTTTCAAGACCCAGGCTTACAGCCTGTTGGTTATTGCCTACTCCGCCAATATTGGCGGTATAGGCACCATTATTGGCACCGCGCCCAACGCCCTGGTGGCTGCAGAATTGGGCTTATCTTTTGTCGATTGGCTGTTTATCGGCGTGCCCATTGTGGTGATGCTGTGGCCACTGATGATGGCGGTATTGTGGTGGGTGCTGCGACCGGACTTTCTTGATAACCGTGTCAGCGTCGATCACAGTGATTTTGTCTGGACCAAAGAGCGTAAATTACTGATTGGCATTTTTGCGATCACGGTTACCGGCTGGCTGTTTGGCCAGCCATTGTCAGCCTGGCTGGGCATTGAGTCGGGATTCGACACCTGGGTTGCCCTGATGGCCATGGTGATGATCGGCATGAGTCGCGTGGCGACCTGGAAACAGATTGAAAACTCCGCAGGCTGGGGCGTGCTCCTGCTATTTGGCGGCGGCCTTACCCTAAGTGAGGTGCTCAGTGTCAGTGGCGCCAGTGTTTTTCTCGGCCAGGGTCTCGCCGCCATGATCGACGGCTGGGGAATTCTGTTAATTATGGCGGCACTGGTGACCTTTGTGGTTTTTCTCACCGAAATTGCCAGCAACACCGCCACCACGGCGCTGCTGGTGCCGGTATTTGTATCCCTCCCCGCAGGCTTGATGGATCCCGCCAGTGCGGCATTGGCCATTGGCATTTCCTCATCCTGCGCCTTTATGCTGCCGGTGGCCACGCCGCCAAACGCCCTGGTGCACGGTACGGGCAAAGTCAGCCAGCACCATATGATGGGTGTTGGCATTTATCTGAATCTGGCCTGCATCCTGGTGCTGACACTGGTATTTTCTGTCATCAGAATGTCCCCATAATCCTCGATACTGAACCTTTGCTGGCGACAAGCCTTTATAGAATCTCTGGAGTGAAGCAATGAACTTACCATTAAATCCCCGAAGGTTAAAAATAGCCTCTGCTTTGTTGATATTGACCACAGCAGCCAGTGGTATACCTTGCTTTGCCAATCCCGCCCTGAGCGAACAGAGAACAACCACCTATTGGCAGCAACAGGGGCGAGCCTCCCTTGAACAGGTGCTGGCGAGACAGGCAAACACTCGCAAAGCAAAAAATATCATTCTCTTTGTCGGCGATGGCAACGGCATTACCTCAGTAACAGCGACGCGTATTTTCGATGGCCAAGCCAAGGGCATGGCCGGTGAAGACAATCAGCTCAGTTACGAAAAATTTCCCCATGTCGCCCTGGCGAAAACCTACAACACCAACCAGCAGACCCCGGACTCGGCGGGCACCATGACCGCCATTATGACCGGGGTAAAATCCAGCGCCGGAGTGATCTCTGTGAAGCCGGAACTTGAGGTCGCCAACTGCAAAGCAATGAACGACATCGGCCTGATTACTCTGCTGGAAGAGGCGCGCCTCGACGGCCTCGCCACGGGTATTGTCTCCACCACACGCATCACCCACGCGACACCAGCGGCAACTTACGCCCACAGCGCCCACCGCGACTGGGAAAGCGATGCCGACATTCCCGCAGCAATGAAAGATTGCGCTGTGGATATCGCCAGCCAGCTTATCGACAACGGCACTGTCAATGTGGCGCTGGGCGGAGGGCGCAGCTACTTTATGCCTGAAACCAGCGCCGACCCCGAATATCCCGACAAAAGCGGCAAGCGCCAGGATGGCCGCGACCTTGTCGCCGAATGGACGGCCGCCAACCCCAATGGCCGCTATGTCTGGAACCAAACTCAGTTTGACGCCATCGACGCCAACTTTAGCGGCAATATTTTCGGCCTTTTTGAACCTTCCCATATGCACTACGAAGCGGATCGCCAAACCCTTGGCGCCGACGAGCCATCCCTCTCCGAAATGACGGCAACAGCAGTGGCCAGGCTGAAACAAAATGAGCGCGGTTTTTTCCTGATGGTGGAAGGCGGGCGCATCGACCACGGCCACCACGCCGGCAATGCCTATCGCGCGCTCACTGACGGCCAGGAGTTTGCCCGCGCGGTTCAGGTGGCGGTGGATCAGACCAGCGCTGAAGATACCCTGATTATTGTCACTGCGGATCACAGTCACACCCTGAGCATGGCGGGCTACCCTACAAGAGGCAATCCCATTCTCGGCACCGTGGTCGGCAACGATGAGCATGGCAAAGCCAAGGATGCACCCGAGCTAGCGGCAGACGGCAAGCCCTACACCACCCTGGGCTATATCAATGGCGTCGGTCACGGCCATGCGGCCACTCAGGATGAACGCTACCGGCAGGCACCCAAACCCGGCAGATTTTTAGAGAAAAACGAGCAAACCACCGCCAGCGACTTTCACCAGGAAGCCCTGGTGCCCATGCCAATGGAAACCCACGGCGGCGAAGATGTGGCCATTTACGCCTCGGGACCCTGGAGCCACCTGTTTAGCGGCGTTCACGAACAAAACTACATCTACTATGTGATGAAACACGCCCTGTGGCCGCAAAGTGGCGATAAATCCCGCTGAAATCTGGGTGATTCGAGGTTAAATCTTGTCTACCTCGGTATTGGCTATTTACTGAACAGCCCTGGTACGGGAAAATAGCGCCCCTTTGACGTCTTCCGATTAAAGGTGCGCTATTGGCGTCCCTTTGACAGCCTGCTTACTCAACACCAAGGAGCATCTCCATAATGCCAACCCGTCGTGACCTCGCCAACGCCATCCGCGCCCTCAGTATGGACGCTGTCCAGAAAGCCAACAGCGGCCACCCCGGAGCACCTATGGGCATGGCGGATATCGCCGAAGTGCTGTGGAATGATTTCATGGTGCACAACCCCGCCAATCCCAAGTGGCCCAACCGGGATCGCTTTGTGCTCTCCAACGGCCACGGCTCCATGCTGATTTACTCCCTGCTCCACCTCACGGGCTACGATCTGCCCCTCGAGGAAATCAAGAATTTCCGCCAGCTCCACTCCAAAACTGCAGGTCACCCCGAATACCATGAAACCCCAGGAGTGGAAACCACCACCGGGCCTCTGGGTCAGGGCATTACCAACGCCGTGGGTATGGCGGTGGCGGAAAAAGTGCTGGCCGCCCAGTTCAACCGCGACGGCCACGATATTATTGACCACTATACCTATACCTTTCTCGGCGATGGCTGCCTGATGGAAGGCATTTCCCACGAGGCCTGCTCCCTCGCTGGCACCCTGGGGCTGG